>NZ_JBEYCG010000020.1:0-181842 GCF_040632645.1 Nocardia sp. NPDC019219
ACGACCCCTACCTACACGCCGACAAACTGCGCGGTACCGCCATCTACGTCTCCACCGGCACCGGCACACCCGGACCACACGACACCCTCGACGGCGCGCACGGGTCCGGGATACAGCTGGCCTACCAGTTGATCATCGGCGCTCCGATGGAAGCCGTCACCAATCTGTGCACGCGCCAACTCCGGGATCGGCTGCGCGATCTGGGTGTACCGGCCACGTTCGAGCTGCGTCCGAGCGGAACTCACTCCTGGGGTTACTGGCAAGACGACCTGCACAAGTCATGGGACACGATCGGTAGCGCGCTCGCCGATCGTCCGTAGACGCCATCGTCCTCGACGGACACCACGGAGTTCTTCGCCGGGTTCAGTGGTCGGCGATCCAGGCGTCGGTGTATTCCGCTTCCGCGGCGAGCATCTCGACGAGCCTGGCCACGACGGCGGCCTCGATCTTCCTGCCGAACAGGGGGATGCCGACCTCGGCCGCGGCCTCGACGACCGCTACCGCCGCGTTGTCGCTCTCGGTGAGCCGGACGGTGCCGGTCACCTTGGCGGGCACGCCCTCCACACGGGCGTCGAAACTGCCGCCCTCGTGGGTGTAGGTCTCGGTGCGGGTGATGACCAGACCTTCGGGTCGCACCGCGGTGACGGCGCCGGGCAACTCCGCCGCCGGTACGGTCTGCACCATCTGCACGTGCAGCCGCTCCTCGGCCGCGTCGAACTCGACGAGCCGCGCGTCGGCCCCACCGACCTCCTCGACGCGGTCTTTCCAGTACTGCGCGTCGGCCAGCGCCGCGCGAAGCGCGTCGGCCGAATGGGAGTAGGTGGCCGTGTACGCCAACGGGGTCGCCATACCGGCACACGCTACCTGCTGCGCCGCCTCCGGAATCGGTGCATCGCCGCCGGGGCCCGCTGATCTGCTGCGAGCGCGCGTATCGACAGTACGTCTCCGATCGTGACAGCCAAAAGCTGTATTGCATTGTCACCCTGGGCAAATGATTGCTTCGACTGCGGCGGCATCGGCCCGACACGGTGACAGGCTCAGTCGATCTGCGGGCGGTGGGGAAGTTCTGCGCCGAAGGGGCGTTCGCCGGCCCGGGTCGCCCGGATTCGACGCGGATCATCGCTTGCAGGAGCCGAGCGCGGTGGGCGACTCCGGTCGCCCACCGCGGCGGACGGTTCATGTCTCCAGGAACGCCAGCATGTCCCGGCGGAGTTCCGGGTCGATCTCCCGCTCGGCGGCCGCCGCGACCCACTCGCGGGCTCGAGCCGGGCGAGTTTCCGGTGGCCAGGCGCCGAGCACGACGAGGGCGCCCCGGCGGCACCGGACGACCCGATTGCCGAGCGCGACCGGCAGTAGCGTGCGCCCGGCGCCTGGATGCTCGCGCAGATTCCAGACGATGACCTCGAACGCCCGGTCGGCCTCATAGCCGGGGCCCAGGCCCAGCGCTTCGGTCGGGCCGGTCGCCAGATCGTCGAGCGGAAGCAGCTCTTCGGCCAGAGCAACGACCTGCTCGACCGCGGTCCGGCCGGCATGGTGCATTGCCCACTGCCAGACATAGGCGTTGTGGGGATCGCTCCGCAAGCGCGCGAACGCGTCCGGCAGCGCGCTCATCCCCAGTCGTCCCGCGCAGGAGAGCGCGACCTCGAACGCGTGGGACCGGCGCTCGCCGGGAGTCTCGGAACCGGCCGGGACGGCGTGGGTCGCGAGTTCGCGCGTCACCAGATCGCGCCACCGCTGCTGCGCGGTGAGGGAGGCGTACCTGGCGCGCAGCCGGTCCGGCTCGCCGTCGGGCCACTCGAAGGCGGTGTCGGACGTCAGGCGTGCGAGAGTCAGCGCCGCGTCGAGCCGCCCGAGGGTGGGCTCGGCGCGGGCGAGCAGCTCGGCGAAGCGGTGCAGGGCGGGCACCGCGTCGTCGTAGTCGGACATGTCTTCGGCGGGGCCGCCGAGCGCGAGGGCCCGCAGGATGTCCGCCGCGCCGTCGAGCAGGGCGTCGTCGATGTCGTCGTCGAGCAGAGCCTCGTAGAGACCGCCGGTCGTGGCGGCGATCCACGCGAGATACTCGTTCATCACGCCGTTGCGGAAGCCGCCCCGCAGCAACCACGCTTTGATGTCGGGATCGACGCAGCCCTTCAGCCGTTCCACGGCGTGGATGCGCCCCCAGCCGTCGAGGCGCTGGGCCAGTTCGAAGACCGCGCGGTGCCGATCGGGCTGGGTTTTCATGAGCGCGACGACGGCGAAGAGGGCGAATTCCTCCAGCGATCCGAGCAACTGGAGCAGCTCGCGGTCGCGCTCGTCGCCACACGTGCCCAGCAGCACGATGCCGAGCTTGGCGACCTCGCGCCGGGTGGCGTTCTCGGTCACGAATCGTGCTGCGCGATGGAGCTTTTCGAGTGGATACGAGCGTGAGCTGAGTTCCGTCACCAGGTCGTCCGCGACGTGCACCGCCCGCAGGCCGGCGAAGTGCTCGAGCAGGCGGGCCGGATCGTCGAGGTCGGCGAGGATGCGATCGGTGAGTTCGGCGACGGGGTGCGTGTCCGACCCGAAGTGATGTGTGCTGACGCCGTCGTAGACGACGCTGGGAAGGGCGATTTCGCCCGCTTCGTGGGGCCGCTCGTCCGGTAGGGGGTACCCATCACGTGGCCAAGGGCCGGGACCGTGCAGGGCGGAGAGAGATAGGGCGTGGGCCACGAACGTGGCCGCGTGGGGGCTCATCGAGCCGGGCGCAGGACGCCCTTTCCGTGGGAGATCATGGACATGAGGATGGCAGCTCGCCGGGCGGGACGCAACCGCGCCTCGCCCGCGCATTCTCTGATAGTAAATCCTCGAATTACTATCATCGCCATGCCGGAGCGGCGAGGTCGTTCAGATCGGGCAGCCGCCTGCCGCGCCGGAGGGGGGTGCGAAGGAGTCCAGTGCGTACTTGCGGTGGAAGCGGACCAACTTCTCGTATTGCAGGCGGTTGTAAGCCAGCGGAAGCAGCAACAGCCGATCCGGCAGCAGGCGCCACGCCGCTTGCAACACACACACGTACACGGCGAACTCGAGGTGGTGGTGCCGCTTCATTTCGAAGCCGACCATGGCGCGGACGCCGGGGTGCATGACTTCGGCCGAGCACACCTGGATCACATGCCCGGCGAAGGGCCGCAGCAGCAGCCACAACGGCATGAGCGCCGTGCGAACCAGCGGCGGCAGCCCGAGGGTGGGCAGCGGAAGCCTGGTCAGTCCGGCGAACTGCTCGACGAGGAACGGGTTGGCGGCCAGTTCGTGCTCGACCATCGCGTCGTAGTACTCGGTCGCCGACGCCAGATCCGGGGGCAGTTTGCCCGACCGGGCGGCCAGCTCCAGCCCGGAGAACCCTTCGCGCAGCATCTGATACGCGGCTTCCTTCTCCTCCGGGCGCAGCACCGTGCCGGTGCAGTAGGTGAAGGTGTTGAGCGCGACGAACATCCCGCTGACACCCACCCAGATCCATGTCTGCGGGTTCAGGGCGCTGTAGCGGACGTCGTGGTAGTCGCCGCGCCCCCGGCCGTGCACGTCACGATGGCGTTGTTTGAGCCATTCGGCTTCGGCCAGCCGGTCCGCGGGGTCGCCCCACATCGCCAGCAAGGCCGAGAAACCCGAACGGACCCCGCGATCGGCGAAGTTCGCGGCGAAGCGGCCGGTGCGGTCCACGGCGGCGGCGACGGGGACGAGCGCCACCTGATCGAAGGCGGAGCCGGCGAAGACGCCCGACAGCACGCTGCCGGTGTGCTTGCGGAATTCGGCGAGGACCTCGGGGCGCACCCGGGCCGATGGCGCGGCGCCGGCGGTGGGCTCGGAAACAACGGGCAGCTCTGCGTTCGTTGCCATGGGTCACCTCTGGACTACTGGTGATAGTGATATAGGTCTTAGACTATCATTCCTGCGGAGTAACCGGCGAGACCCGCTGCGCCCGGTCCGCGGAAACGGCTGGCGGTGGTGGCGAGGTGGCGCGACGGACGGGCGGTAGGCTCACGCCGATGAGGGCGCACCGGAACGATTCGAGCAAGCCCGAGGCGGGCACGCGGCGGAACAGGGCCACGGGCCCGGTCGAACCGCACGCCTCCGCGCGCTCGCAGGGGCGGGTGGGCGACAACCCGACCGTCGCGGAGTTCTCGGCGGCGGTGGGTGACGCGTGGGCCGACCTCACCGCACTGGACGCCAGATCGCGCCGCATCGTCGACGCCGCCCGCGACTGCTTCGCCGAGGTGGGATTCGAGGAGACGACGATGGTCCGCATCGCCGAGGGGGCCGGCGTCGGCGTCGCCACGGTCTATCGCCGGTTCGGCACCAAGTCCGCCCTGGTGCGGTACGCCCTCATGGCCGAATCACAGCGGGTCGGCATCATCGTGGCGGAGGCGGTGCAGCGCTCGGCGGGTCCGGTGAGCGCGCTGGCGGAAATGTTCTCGGCGTTCGTGAGCGAGGCGAAGGCCCCGCGTCTGCTGACGCACAGCCTGCGCGTCTCGTCGGCGGCCGGTGAACTCACGCGGTTCCTCACCGGTGACGAATTCATCGAGCAGGGCCGGACCTTGGTCGCGCGCTTCATCGTGCACTGGCAGAAGCGGGGCGAACTGGGCGTCTTCGACGCCGAGGTGGTCGCCGAGCTGTTCGTCCGCCTGACGATGTCGTTCATCTCCAATCCGCGGGGCGCGCTGCCGCTCGCCGATGCCGCGGCGGCGAAGGAGTTCGCCCGGCGATTCCTGGCGCCACTGTTGTTCCCGCACCCGGGCGCAGGTTAGTCACCCGGCGGCTACTGCTTGGGGCGCACGCGATAAGCCGCTGACTTCAGTTCCCGCTCCTGCATGCGCTGTATGCACCGATGGTGCTTCCTGGCGTGGTAGGCGATGGGGAAGTAGGTGAGCCGCTCCGGAAGCACCCGATAGGCGAAGCGGATGACGGTGTAGACGCGTTCGAGCTGCCGCTGTTCCCGTTCGCTCCACTCGACCCCGACCATGGCGCGCAGGCGCGGATCGAGCAGTCCGACGATGGACAGGTAGTTGAAACGCAGCATGGGGCGGGCCAGCCCGCGGACGAGGGCGCGAAGGGGCCCGGGCAATGCCCGCAGTTGCTCGGTATCGCCGTCGCGCAGATCGGCGAACTGCCGGCGCACGTCGTCGGTCGCGCAGAGCACGTCGGTGACCATGTGCTCGTAGTAGGCGTCGAATTCCGCCCTATTCGAGGGGTAGCCCTTCATCGGTACGCGCAGGATCCGGGCGATGCGGATGTTGTCCGCGAGCAGATCATCGAGCTCGGCCGCGGTGAACTCGCGACCGATCAGCAGGGGCCCCGCCTTGGCGGTGGTCACGTAGGCGGTGGCGATCACCCATTGATACGCCCCGGGATCGAGCGCGCTGATGTGCTTGCCCTCGGCGTTGCGCATGGTCAGCGGTTCGTGCAGGGACCGAAGCCGCTTGCCCTCCTCGATGGCCTCCAGACCGCCGTAGGTCCAGCGCAGCACCGAGTCGACGGAGCGGATCGCGCGGCCCAGCGGATCGGTGCGGGCGACCGAATACCGGTCGACGACATCCCGGATCACCGGGTGCAGTCCCTGCATCGCGAACGCGGCGCCCTCGACCACGAGATAGGTCCAGTGACCGACCATCTCGGCGGTCATCGAATCCGGGGACACCAGCTCGATCCGCTCACCGTCGACCGACACCTCTCGGGTGGCAGCCGCCTTCGTGGTCGCTTCGGGAGTCGCCGTCTGGATTGTGACGGCATTACGCGCGGCTCTGGTCATCATCTTCTCCTGTTCGGGCACCATGGAAGCCGGTGCCTGCTCATCGCGGTGCGGGCGCGGGCAGATCCGGGGTGACGCCGCCGACGTCGGTGATGGTCCAGTCGGCGGCGCGGTTGAGCGTGACGGTGTAGGCGGCGGTCGCGGTGACGCCCTCGGGCGTCTGCCTGCTCCGCGAATTCATGTCGACGAAAACCTGCACGACGTACAGATCACCGTCGCGCCGGGAGACTTTCGCGGCGAGCAGCTTCGCCGTCGCGGTGTATTCCATCTGGCTCAACCACGGCCCGACGACGTCGACCGCCGCCGACAGCTTGGGTGCGAGCTGCTGGCTCACGCCGGTCTGCAGGGCTTTCCGCCATCCCTCGATATCGCCCGCCCGTACCTGCGACACAGTGAGCGCGTATGTCGAGGCGGCCTGTTCGGCGGCCGCGTCGACCGCGAGCTGCGCACGCAGCGACGCCAGTTCGTCGTCGGAACTGTCGCCGAGCCGGCCGACAGCGAACGATACGGCGGCCACGACGGCGAGCGCGGTCACCACCAGCGCGGCGGCGGTGGAACGGGTTGGTCGTCGGGGAACGCGCAGGCGTCGTGGGCTTCCGGCCCTGCCGGGCGTGTCTACCGGTTCGCCTTGGTCATCGACGACGGCACGGTCGGGTTCGGCTCCGGGTTCACTTGCGGTGCGGCTCGCGGCCTTCCGGACGGTCTTGTCGGTGGTGCTCATCGTTCTCCTTCCCCGACCGGCGGTGTCCGGAGGGTGATCCGCAAGCGGTCGCCGGGTAATGCGGTGAGGGCCCGGTCGAGCAGGGTCGCCATGTCGACCACCCCGAGCGAGGCCCCGGACGCCGACGAGACCGGCCGCAGCGCCACGCCGAGCGCGCCGAGTTCGGGAGCGAGCTGTCGCAGGAAGTCGACGAAACGCTGCTCCTCTTCCCGCCAGGAACCGAGCACTTCGCGACCGCGCAACAGCGCCGACCCCTCGAACAGATACAGGTAGGACACGCCGAGCGTCTCCCCGAACCGGTCGAGTTGCGGCGGCGCGGCGGTCAGCGCGGGCCGCACCCAGTCGACGTCGGGCATGAGGCGCAGCAGATTACGCAGCACCGCTTCGAGCGAAGGCTGATGCCGGGCCAGCGTGAGCGCGAGCAGTCCGGCGGCTCGTGCGATGGACGGCGCCATCTGCCCGGCATGCTCGACCGCCGCGGCGAACGTGTCCACCAGCCGGCCGATCGCGGCCGCGTCGGTCTGGTCGAGCAGACGTGACGACGCGGCCAGCAGTTCCGGCACGGTGGCGGGCGTGTCGATCGTGCCGATCAGCTCGTCACCGTCGTGCAGGTAAGCCGTGCGGCCGGGGTCGTCGATCGGACCGGGCAGGAACGCGAAGACGGGCTCGCCGAGCGCGGACAGGTTCTCGATCTTCATCGCGGTGTTCGCCGGGATCCGGTGGACGCGGTCGTAGGACAGCCGGACCCGGACGGCTCCGGGCACGCTGCGCACCTCGTCGACGGTTCCGATGTCGACGCCCCGGTAGACGACGGCCGAGCCGGGGCGCAGACCTGCGGCGTGGTCCATGCGCACCGTGACGCGGTCGCGCGCGGCCATCGGCTCGACATCGAGGACGCCGAGCATCAGGTAGCCGCTGCCGAGCGCGGTGACCACCGCCAGCGCCAGGCCGGACAACCACGCGGGAATCCGGGTCATGGCAGCACTCCGATCAGGCGGAGCAGGATGAGCGCGTCCACGTCCCGGTCGGAGCTGCCCGCGAGCCCGACGCGCCGCAGATCCAGTGCGGGGTCGCCGAGGAACGAAACGACTTTGCCGGACAGCACTTCCGCGAGCAGCGCGCCGTTGCCCACCCAGACCGTCGCGTCGGGCGAGGGCTCACGCAACAGGATCGCCGTTCGCTCCATCGCGTCGTTGAGCGGGGGCAGCCGGGGGATGAGCCAGTCCAACCCGGTGGTGAGGGTGTTGACGTCGATCACGACGTTGAGCACCGCGGTCATGAATTCCGGGACGCGCCCGAGCCGCCGTGCCGCGGTCTCCGAGAAGACGAATCCGACGTCCTCGCGCATCTGATGCAGTCGCTGCGTCAGTTGCGCGGTGGCAGCGACGATCCGGTCGATGTCGTCGATCCCGTCGGCCGCGTCACCGAGATCGGCGGCGATGCGCCCCGCCAGCTCCCTGGTCTCGGCGGGGTCCTCGGGCAGGGCGCTGCTCATCCGCTCGATGGCGTCCTGCATCCTGGCGGCGCTGCCCCCGTTGACGAACGCGGCCATCCGCTCGAGGATCTGCTCGATCTGCGGGCCGGTGCCGGTGTCGCGCAACGGAATCGTGTCCCCGTCGTGGAGCAGACCGGCGCGATCGTCGGGCGGTGGCGACAGCGCGAGGTAGATATCGCCGAGGACGGTGGTCTGCCGCAGCTCGGCGCGTGTTCCGACCGGGAGGCGCACGCCCGCGCGCACGTCGATGTGCGCCACCGCGGCGTGCGGCACGAGGTCGATCGAACGCAGCTGCCCGACGTCCGCGCCGTTGCTGCGGACCCGGGCGCCTGCGGGCAGGCTCAGCACGGTTTCGAATTCGATGGCGAGACGGTAGGTGGGCCCGTCGACTCCGGTTCCGGGTAGCGCGTGGTCGCTCGGGTCGAAACCGCAACCGGCGAGCAGGATGACGGTGATGCCCGCGTGCAGCAGCCGCCGTGCGGCCGGGCGCAGTCTCCGGTTCATCGCGTGCCTCCGACGGTTGCGAGGAGGGCCGCAGGCAGCGGCATCGCGGCGGACTTCGCCGAAAGCACCGCGCACGTCCGCGGATCCGGTACCGACGCGCACAGCGCCTGCGCGTCGGCCGCGCCGAGCACGAGTGTGGGTGGGCGGTAGTCGAACGTGACGCCGGACCCGTCCTGGATCATGTTCCGCAACATGGTCATGACCCCCGGCACGCCCGCGAGCAGATCACGGGATTCCTCGGCCCTGGTTCGCGCCAACGTCACGATCGGGACCGAGGATTCGAGGATCTCCATCAGGTAGGGGAAGTGGTGGTTGAACAACCGGTCGAGCGGGCCGATCGCCGCCGCGAGCTTGCCGACCAGGATCTTGACGATCACCAGGGTGCGTTCGAGCAGTTCCAGCCCGGGCCCGAAGGTGATCAGCGAGGTCTTGATGTCGGTCCATTCGGCGGCAGCGAACCGGCTCAATTCGGCGGAGTTGTCCAGCAGTTCGCCGAGCTGGGTCGCGAACGTGTCCGGCGCGGCCAGCAGATCCGACAACTGCCGCAGCTGCCGATCGACGGCCGGGCCGAGTCCGTGCACTTCGCGGTCCGCGCCGTCGAGCAGCGCTCGCAACGGTGTGGTGCCGTCCGGTCCGGGGCGGGTGATGTCGTCGAGCAGCCCGGTGAACGAGCCCAGCGCGTCGGATACGCTCACCGGTGTCGCCGTATGGTCGGGCTGGACGCACTGATCCGCGGGCAGCGCCGGTCCGCCCCGCGGCGAAGCATCCACGAGTTCCACGCGACGGTCGGTCAGGATCGAGGAATTCACCACTACCGCACGCACGCGGTCGGAGAGGGCGCGCTCGTCGAGAGCCATCTCCACCCGGACGTGTTCGCGGTCGGGAACGAGCGCGCGCACCTTCCCCACGGCTACACCGCGGATCGTCACGGGCGCATCGGGATAGAGCCCGAAAGTGTCGTCGAACAAGGCGCAGACCGCGCGGGCAGGGCGCTCGGCCCCGTGCATCGCGGCACCGGCCACCGTGGTGATCGCCACCGCCGTCGCGATCAGTAGCGCCGGTACTCGGCGTCGCCTCGCTGATACCAGCATGATCAGCACCCCGCTCCGGGCACGGGCAGGCATACCTCGGGACGGTGCACGGTCAGCCCGCTCTGATCGATGAGCGCACGGCCCTCCGGCCCGGCCGATCCGGCGAGTCCTTCCAGCGTGCGAGTCATCGCCGTGATCACGGCGTCCGTCGAACTCAACAGGTCGCGGCTCAGATCGCGGCTCTGCTCGACCGGGAAGAATATCGGTTCGAGCTTCTCGGCGTAGGGACCGGCGAGGAAATCGAACAGCAGCCCGACGACCGCGGTCACCTTGTCGGCGAAGATCTCGACCTTGGCCCGCGCCGCCACGATCTGCGGTCCCAGAATGGCGTAGGCGCGGATCACCTCGGTGGCCAGCATTTCGTTGTCCCGTGCGGTGACCAAGTACTCGTTGGACAGTTCGAGCAGTCCTTGCACCTGATTCCGCTGTTCGGCCAGCGCGCCGACCACCGCGCCGAGCGAGGACACCGCTTGCCGGACCGTGCCGGGGGCGTCGGTGAGCGCGTGCGCGGCGGCGTCGAGCGTCGTGCGCAGCGACTCGGTGTCGATCTGCTCGGTGACCCGGACGGTTTCCGGGATCAGCTCCTGCACCAGGAACGGCAGGCGTGCGCGCTCCGCCGGAATGGGCGCGCGCAGCGGCTGACCGCCCGTGGGCAGCAGCGCCAGGTAGAGCCCGCCGACCGGGGTCAGCATGCGCACGTCCACGGCGGTACGGTCACCGAGACGTCTGCCGGATCGCACGATGAATTCCACGTCGACGTGTTCCTCGCCCAGGCGGATCGACGTCACCCGGCCCACCTTCACTCCGGCGATGCGTACGCTGTCGCCGGTCGTCAAGCCGCCCGTTTCCGGCAACTGCAGCCGATAGGTCACGTAATCCGGCGGGCGGAGATACAGCACGCCCACCGTGGCGAAGGCCAGCGTCACGGCGATCACGCTGACCAGAGCCCACACCATCTGGGCACGCGCAGAGGGGGTTTCGGCGCCCAGCGAGAACACCGGGCGCGGCAGGGCGGATCTCATCGCCGGCTCCCTTCGCAGACCGTCAAGGGGCGTCCGTGCAGCAGCACCGCCGCGGTGATCGGCACCGCGAAGGTGCCGTTCGCGCACTGCCGGGACGGCTCCGACCGGGGGATCAGCGCGTTGAGCCCTTCCAGCAGCCCGGGCAGCGCCGACAACGCGCGCACGGCCGCGGTGGTGTCCGGGATGGCCTGCCGGATGCGCTCGGTGAGCGCGTCCGAGCTGTCGCGGGCGCCGAGCAGCAGGCGCGCGAGGGCCTCCGCGCTGCGCACGATCTCGGACATCTCGACCGAGCCCTTGTCCATCAGGCTCAGGAATTCCTCCATACGGCTGGCGACCGGCATGAAGATGGAGTGGAAGACGCGCAGGACGTTCTCCAGATTCGCCGAACGTCCGCGCAACCGCAGCGCCACCGCGTCGAGGTTCGCGACGATGGTCGCGATGACGGCCGTGCGGTCCTCGGCGTAGGCGGTGAGCGCGGCGAAATCGCGCAACAGCGGGGCGACGTCGCCGCCGCTGCCTTCGATCATGGCGACCAGGTCGGCGGCGAACCGGTTGTACACCTGTGGGTCGGCTTCGCGCAGCAGCGGGCGCAATCCGTTGAAGACCGTGGTGATGTCGAACGAGTCGACGGTGTTGCGCACCGGCTCGGCCGGGTCGAGGAACGGTCCCGGTTCTTCCGTCGCGGTGACCGCGAGATATCGCTGGCCGGTGAGATTCTGGAAGCGGACGGCGATGCGGTCGGTGCTGCGCAGCCGATACCGCGACAGCAGCGTGAATCGTACGGTGGCGCGGTGCTCGGGCGTCAGCGAGATGGCGGTCACCTTGCCGACCTGGACGCCGCGCAGCCGCACGTCCGCGTTTTGTTGCAGTCCGAAGACGTCGCCGAATTCCGCGTGATAGCTGATGGTCTCGCCCCCGACAGGCCGGCGAATCGTCTGCACGACCGCGGTGACCACGGCGATCACTACCAGCAGCAACAGCAGCAGGCGTAGTGCGGCGGCCCGTGGTGTCCTCATCGTGCCGCACCGCCCGCGGCCTGGACCGGGAGACGGAACGCGGGCACCGCCGCGATCAGCAGTTCCACGTCGAGCACCACCCGGTCCGCGCGGCGGTGCAACGCCCCGTCGATTCCGGTGGCCAGGTCGTGCACCTGCCGCGGTGTGACCCCGCGCATCGCGCGATCGAGCGGTATCACCATGTCCAGCAGCATGTCCACCGCCTGCGCGGTGGGCCCGAGCGCGCCGACCAGTTCACCGGCGAAGGCGAAGACGAGGTTGGAGACCTCGGAGATGGTGTCGGAAGCCTGGCGGGTTCGCAGGTCGTCGTCCAGTTCCGTCACCGACGCGAGGGCCGTCAGAATGCTCAACGCCGAAGGCGTGAACGCGCCGACTCCTTCGGTGACGTCCGCCGACTTACGTAGCAGCTCGGCCAGCGGGCCGGGCTGCGCGCGCTGCCAGGTGCGGGCGAGCAGGAGGGCCGAGGTCAGCATCGGGGCCGCCGCCGCGGTCAGGCTCGCCGCGTTCTCCAGCGACGCCGACATCCGGGAGGTCAGCACGTCGGCGACGGCGTGACCGGAGTCGCGCAGGATCCGGGTTACGGTGAAGTTGTCCACTCGATCGCCCAGGTCGAGCACCGCGCCCGCGGTGAGCGGGTCGCCGCCCGGCATCGGAACCAGTTCCAGGGCGGTCGATCCGAAGACGTTGGCGGAGACGAACCGGGTCTGCATGCTCGTCGACAACTCGGCCAGCCGCGGCGCCGCGACACCGACTCGCACCCGCTGCCGGTCGGCGCCGATCGGATCGATTCCTTCGATCGAGCCGATCGTCATGCCGCGCAGGCGGACCGCGGTGTGCGTGCCGACGCCGTCGCCGAGGCCGGTCATGACCAGATCGAAGCCGGCCAGGCCCGCGCGGTTCGGCTCCACCGTGCGCCACACGGCCGCTGCGAGCACGGCCAGCGCCGCGAGCAGGACCAACCCGCGCAACCGCAGACCCGTTCGGCCGGGTCCGCGGACCGAGAACTGCGTCGCACGACTCATGGATTCCTCACCCCGCGAAGCTGATATCGGTATCGAAACCCCACATGGCGATCGTCATCACCATGTCCGCCGAGGCGATCAGCACCAGGCTCGCGCGGATCGCCCGGCCCGAGGCGATGCCGACCCCTTCCGGCCCGCCGGTCGCGTAGAAACCCTGGTAGGCGTGCACCGCGGTGATCAGGAGCACGAAAACCACGACTTTGATCAGCGAATACACCAGGTCCATCGGGGCGACGACCAGCTGGAAGTAATGCGTGAACGCGCCGGACGCCTGGCCGTGTGCCGCGGTGACGGTGAGGCGGGTCGTGCAGAAGCCGAGCGCCAGCGCGATCAGATACGTGGGCACCACCGTGATCACCGCGGCGATCAACCGGGTGGACACCACATACGGGATCGGGTCGATCGCCTGGGCTTCGAGCGCGTCGATCTCCTCGGAGATGCGCATGGCCCCGATCTCGGCGGTCATCCGGCATCCGGCTTGCGCCGCGAAGCCCACCGCGGCGATCAGCGGGGCCAGTTCCCGCGGGTTCGCCAGGGCCGACATCGCCCCGGCCAGCGGCCCCAAGCCGAGCATGTCCAGTGCGGTGAAGCCGACGATGCCGATCATCGCTCCCGCCACCACACCCATGACGACCAGCACAGGCACCACGCCGCCGCCGACGATCACCGATCGGCCGCCGCCCCAGGCCAGATCGGTGAAGACGGCCACGACCTGCTTGCGGTAGCGGCGCAGTGCGTAACCGGCGCCCAGGCAGGCCGCGGTGGCGAAACGAAGTTGAAAACCCAACTCCTCCAGGGGATCCCACAGCCGTGCGAGACGTCGTGTCCAGCGCAGCCCCCAGGGGCGATACTCCGACGGCCGGGCGGTCCGCAGCCCACTGCGCAACGCCATCACAGGAACTCCAACGGCAGGAACAGCAGCACCACCTGCGTGATGACGAGGTTCACCACCAGGCACGTCAGCAGACCGAGCACGACCGCGGCGTTGACGCAGTCGGCCACGCCCTTCGGCCCGCCCTGCGCCTCCAGTCCGCGCTGGCAGGCGATCACCGCGACCAGATAGCCGAAGACCGCCGCCTTGCCGATACAGATGCCCAGGTCGGTGACGGTGGCGAAACTGCCGAACGACGACCAGTACGAACCCGGTGCGACGCCTTGCCCGAGGGAGGCGACGAGGAAGCCGGCCAGGATGCTCATCAGGATGACGAGCACGGCCAGCATCGGCGCCACCACGGTCATCGCGAGAAGACGCGGGGCGACGAGCCGGCGATGCGGGTCTATTCCCATGGTGCGCAACGCGTCGATCTCTTCTCGGATCGTGCGGGCCCCCAGGTCCGAGGCGATCGCCGACGCGCCGGCGCCGCCGACCAGCAACGCCGCGGCGAGCGGAGCGATCTGCTGCATGACGCCCATGCCGCCGACCGCGCCCGCCATCGAACCGGCGCCGACGTTCTCGGTGATGCTGCCGACCTGGACCGCGATCACCACGCCCATCGGCAGCGAGATCAGGATCGCGGGCAGCAGCGACACCGAGGCGAAGAACCAGGCCTGAACCAGCGCCTCGCGTGCCGGGAAGCGGCGCAGGAACAGATCGGAGACGAGCAACGCGGTGGAGCGGACGCCTAGCCGGACTGTGCGACCGAAAGTGCGTGCGTTCGCGGCGGTTCGGCTGCTCAGCGCGACCAGGAGCGGAACCGGCTCCCGGCCTTCGCCGGGGAACCGCTGAGCGGGCGCCGCGTACTCGGACACGTTCTACTCCTCGGCGCGACAACCCATCCCGGCGCGCGAAGCGGTCGGCTGTCGCTCCGTGCGGGAGGGTTGAGCAATTGATAGTTCAACCGGGATAAGACTATCAATCAGGAGGCAGAGGCGGATCTGGATTCAGGAAAACGATCGAAGATTACCTGTCTAGGACTCGTGACGCGGGTATCGTCGCGCACGGAGAAGCCGCACGGTTCAGTGCCGTCGAGTCCGCCGGAATCGCAGCCGTTTCGACCAGAGGGCGATGCCCCGCGCCTGTCGGTGCCGTGCTCTACCGTCCGAGAGATGAGCAACAGAATCGCCGGCTTCAGCTACGAGCGGGTGCCGGTCGGTGACGTCGGTCTGCACGTCGCCATGGCCGGGTCCGGCGCTCCGATCGTGCTGCTGCACGGCTTCCCGCAGACCCATCTCGCCTGGCGCCATGTGGCGACCGACCTCGCGCGGGATCATCTGGTGATCTGCCCGGATCTGCGCGGTTACGGCGACAGCGACAAGCCCGTCGGCGAGCCGGATGGCGACATGTACGCCAAGCGGACGATGGCCGCCGACGTCATCGAGCTCATGCGGTCACTCGGCCATGATCGTTTCGCGCTCGCGGGTCATGATCGAGGCGGATTGGTCGCTTTCCGTGCGGGTCTGGACCACCCGGACTCGATCAGCCATCTCGCGATACTCGACGTGCTGCCGGCAGCGGACATGTGGTCCACACTGCGGGGCACCTCCGGGATCTTCGCCTTCCATCTGTACCTGCTCGCGCAACCGTCCGAGCTGGCCGAGCGCATGATCCTCGCCGACCCCGATCTGTTCTTCGGGCACTTCCTCGACGGCTGGTGCCGGATCCCCGGCGCGATCCCCGCCGACGTCCGCGCCGCGTATCTCGCGGCGTCCCGCGCCCCCGACGCTGTCCGTGCGATCTGCGCCGACTATCGAGCCGGCGCATACCTCGACAATGTCCACGACGAAGCCGACCGTCGTGCGGGTCGGCGGCTGAGCATGCCGGTCGCCGCGCTCTGGCAGGATCCGGGTGAGATCGTCCTTCCGTTCGACCCACGGTCCATCTGGTCCGGCTGGGCGCGCGATCTGCGGGCCGGCACAGTGCGATGCGGTCATTTTCTTCCGGAGGAGATGCCCGGCGTCGTCATCGAAGCCCTCCGCGACCTGATCGACTGACGCGGCGGCGAGAGTCCTCAGGGCAGACGCATCAGCTGCCGGGAGAGACTGAACAGACGGCGGGCGAGTTTCACGACCGGTAGGCCCAGCGGAAGCAGGAGGATCGTCACGCACAGTACCGCGCCGACCAGCCACAGCACGGCCGCCAACACCCCCAGTACCGTGCCGAGCACGGCCGTGAGGATTCCCAGCACCACGCCGAGTAGACCCTGTAGCAATCGCATAACGACCTTCCGGTTTCCATTCTGCGCTTCTTCGGACCGATTCGCATGTACCGATTTCGACCGGCACGGCGCCGCCGAAGGGAACGCCTCCCGGCGCGAGCGCGGTAGCGTCCCTGGCATGAGCCGAGCGATCATGGAGCTGTCGCATCCGATCTCGGACGGCATGCTCACCCAGCCGGGCCTGCCCGCGCCGCGGGTCACTACGGCGGTGGGGCGTGACCAATCGCCGCTGGTCGGCATGACCTACGACATCGCGCGCGTGGATATGGTGGGTCCCACCGGGACCTATATCGACGCACCCTTCCATTTCCACGCCGGGGGAGCCGATGTCGCCGAGCTGCCGGTGGAACGGCTGTTCAACGTGCCGATCGTGATGATCCGCGCCTCGGGCCTGCGCGCGGTCGGGCCGGATGTGCTCGGCGATCCCGCGCGCCTGTGGGGCAAGGCGGTGCTGGTGCACACCGGGTGGTCGGCCAAGTGGGGCTCGCCGGCGTATCGGGAACCCGGGCATCCGTTCCTGATCGGTGAGGTGGCGGATGCCCTGGTGGCGGCGAATGTGGCTCTGGTGGGTATCGACTCGCTGAACATCGACGACACGTCCCTGCCGACGCGGCCGTGTCACCACACGCTGCTAGGCGCCGGAATTCCGATCATCGAGCAGATGACGAATCTGGACGCGGTCCCCGGCGCAGGCGCCAGGCTGGTCGCACTGCCGGCGCCGGTGCGCGGAATGGGTTCGTTCCCGCTGCGCGCCGTGGCGTGGACCGAGCTCGGGGGAGCAGGGCACCGGTAACGGCTTTCCGGACTCAGTATCCGTCCGTGGGAACGTCGTGCGGGATTTCGACTTGATACGGCCGGTGGCGATCACCGCGTTGCCGCGGGAGTTCCTCGCGACGGTCGGCGGATCCTGATCGCGGCCGACCGGACCGTCGAATGTGCTTGTGCCGCGGACGATCTAGGGCCGAAACGGCGGGACCGCGAGATCGTCGCCGAAGATGTCCGGGAGGTCGCGCTCGACGCTGTCCGGGAAACGGGCGGGCCGCTTCTCCAGGAACGCCGTCACGCCTTCCCTGGCGTCGGCGGCGGCGCCGCGGTGGTAGATGCCGCGGGATTCGATGCGGTGGGCGATCATCGGATGCTCGGATCCGAGGTTGCGCCACAGCATCTGCCGGGACAGCGCCACCGAGACGGGTGCGGAATGCTCGGTCACGCGGCGGGCGAGCGCGCTGGCCTCGTCGAGCAGGGTGTCCGCCGGATACAGCGCGGAGAACAATCCGGCGTCGAGCGCTTCGGCCGCGTCCACGAGACGGCCCGAGTACACCCAGTCCAGCGCGGTCTGCATCGGTACCAGCCGGGGCAGGAACCAGCTGGAGCAGGACTCGGGAACGATGCCGCGCCGATTGAAGACGAACCCGATCCGGGCATTGTCCACGGCGAGCCGGAAGTCCGCCGCGAGCGTCATGGTGATGCCTACCCCGACGGCCGGGCCGTTGACGGCGGCGATGATCGGCTTACGGGATTCGAACATGCGCAACACGACTTCGCCCCCGCTGTCGCGGAAGGATTCGGCGGCATCCGGGTCGTCCGCCACGAAGGTCTCCGCGCCCGCCGACAAATCCGCGCCGGCACAGAAGGCGCGCCCGGCGCCCGTGAGGATGACCGCGCGGATCCGATCGTCGCGGTCGCAGGTGTCGAAGGCCTCGATCAGCTCGGCCCCCATCGCTGTGGTGAACGCGTTGAGCCGCGCGGGACGGTCGAGGGTGATGGTGGCGATGGCGTCGGAGACGTCCAGGCGAATATCGGCCATAACGGACAGCTTGCCATCACGCCGAGGTGCCCGCTCTTGCAGGGGGTTCGCGTCGCCCCGGGTGGCCTCCGCGCCATTTCGAAGGAGAATGGCTGTTTACTTAGTGCTCCCTGGGCGGTTAGCCTGTCGCCGTGTCCCGAACGGACACGGCGCCTGGCTCCCCGCACCGGGGTGACAGCGGAAACCGTCGGCCGGCGGCTCGCGCCGCCGTTCGACGACCCGGAGAGAAGGAGTGGGATGGAGATCAGCAACTCGGTCGCCGCGGTGACCGGTGGCGCGTCGGGACTCGGCTTGGCGACCGTGCGGGAGCTGCACGGCAAGGGGGCGAAGGTCGTGATCATCGACCTGCCGTCGTCCTCCGGGGAAGCCGTCGCCAAAGAGTTCGGTGACGGCGTGGTCTTCGCCGCGGCCGACGTCACAAACGAGGAGCAGGTCACGGCGGCCCTCGATGCCGCGCAGGAGCTGGGCGACCTGCGGATCGCGGTGAACTGCGCCGGTATCGGCAACGCCATCAAGACCGTGGGCAAGAACGGGGCGTTCCCGCTGGCGGACTTCACCAAGGTGATCAACGTCAACCTGATCGGCACCTTCAATGTGATCCGGCTGGCCGCCGAACGGATCGCGAAGACCGAACCGGTCGGCGAGGAGCGCGGTGTCATCATCAACACCGCGTCGGTGGCGGCGTTCGACGGCCAGATCGGGCAAGCGGCGTACTCGGCCTCCAAGGGCGGGATCGTGGGCCTGACCTTGCCGGTGGCGCGTGACCTCGCGGCGATCAAAATCCGCGTGGTGACCATCGCGCCGGGTCTGTTCCACACCCCGCTGTTCGCCACGCTACCCGACGAGGCCATCGCCTCCCTGGGCGCGCAGGTGCCGCACCCCTCGCGACTCGGCGATCCCGCCGAATACGCAGCGCTCGCGCGCCACATCGTGGAGAACCCGATGCTGAACGGCGAGACCATCCGTCTCGACGGCGCCATCCGGATGGCCCCGCGCTGACGTAGTCGCGGGCGTTGCCGAGGGTGCGGGTGTCGGGCTGAACCGACACCCGCACGAGCGTTTACGACCGTACCGTCCGGCAGCTCGCACCCGGGGCTGTAATTCGTGGCAGCGACCGGCTGTCCGCGCGCCCCGGCGCTCAGCGGGCTCGTCTCGCGCCGGGCGAGATGCGGATGCCGACGACGGTGATGACCGTGACCACCAAAACCGTCATCAGCTTCATGAGATTCCACGTTTCGGGGTCGTGGAGCGGTTCGACAGCTCGAACGTCTTTTCCCCGCGGGCGATTCGGCGGGGGCGTGGGCGACTGAATCGAAGGGCTCTCGGCTCGCGGCTGTGTCCGCATGGGTATGTCGGCCGGAGCAGGAACGATGCGGACTTCGGGGGGCGGCGGCCCGAGCTGGAGGGGGCTCATAGGCACCGGCGGGGCGGTGGGAAGCAGCAACAAGCAGGTCAGCAAAGCGCTGCCGGAGAAGGCGCTGCCGACGGCGGCGCTGCCCAGACTCGACCCGCTGGACCCGGGACCGATGAGGCCCGGCACGAGGGAGCTGGAGCCGAGGGAGCCGAAGCCGCTGCCCGTCGCGAGCCCGAGCAGCAACAGTGCGCTACCGGTGGCGGCGCTTCCGGAACACGCCAGCTGGACACTGCCCGTGTCGAGTTCCAATGTTTCGGCCGGACTCGCCGTCATGGCGGTCGGCGTGGGTGCGGCGTCTGCCGTCGGCGGTGTGCCGTTGCCGAGTTCGTGATCACCGGTGGCGAGCAGGCCACCGCGTGCACCGCCGGCCCCGGCGCTGCCGGTCGCGACATTGCCCGCACTGCCGGAAGGCAGTCGAATCGGCCCGAGCGCCAGAGATCCACCGCCAGTGGGACTTTCGGAACCGGGTCCGGAGGCGCTGCCGGATGAGAGAAGGTCGGAGCCGAAGCTCGGATCACTGCTCGCGTGGGGGCTCACGGGACCGGCAGCGTCCCCTGAACTTCCGGTCGCCAGGTCGCCGAGTGGCAGCCACGGCGGGGCTTCCGCCGATGCTTCCAGCGGCCGAGCCGCGAATACCATCACGGTCAAGGGCAGCATCGCCGTGGCCAAACCCTTTGCCCATCTCGGAGTTCGAGTTGCGTCTCGGTTGCTTCGCATGTGCAGTCGCCTCGTCGTAGTCGAAACCGGGCCGGAAGGTCACGTGGTGTGCTGATACCGGGACAGAGCGAGTTCGAAGGCTTCCTTCGGGACCACGTTCCCGCCGGAGAACGGCTCGTCGAGGTTGTAGATCGCCCGGATCACCACACCGACGATCGCGCCGAGCAGCGCAGTGGTCACGACGCTGCGCTTGGTGACCTGGACGCCGGAGAGAACCACGCTGAACAGCAGCAGGACGGTGCAGATCCACATGGCCAGGTAGAGGAAGCCGGGAACTCGGTAAGCAGCGTCGAGGGCACGGTCGGCGCGGGCTTGGGCCACCGCGTCGAGACTGGTCAGAGCGCTGGTGCGGAGTTCGTCGACCCCGTCGTCCGCCGGGTTCACCGCGGCCACCGCGTCACGCAGGTCGTCGAGGGTGTCCTGGGTGGATTGACTGAGACGACCGTCATCGGCCATGACCGCCCATTCCTCGGTGAGGACCTGCTCGGTGTACTCGCGGACCAGTCCCTGGATTCTCGCGTGGTCGGGCTCGGGCATGCCGTGCGCGGCCCAGTAGGTATCGATGAGCGCCTTGGCTTCGGCGATGGTGTGATTGCGCGCGTTGTCGTACTGCTGCCAGGCGATCACCACGATGAACGCGACCACCGCCATGAAAATCGTGTTGATCAAATTGAGCACCAGCGCGCCGACGGTGTCGTCGTCGGTGTGCCGCCACGCCTTCGGATGTAGGCGATCCCCGGCCACGAAGACGACCACCGCGACCAGCGCGGTGAGTGCGGGCACGAGAAATTCGAAGGCCATGCGGTACTCCGTTCTGTCTGATGGTTCTCGCGACCGTCGCGCGGGCGAGGCACCGCGGATCTACCGCGCCGACGGGTGGGTGAACCGGCGTACTTCGAGCACCGCAGGGCGCGCGGGTGCCGAAATTGCTTCGAATCGTCGATCGGATCGCGGGGAGACGGATTTCACCGGCGAACAGCCGGGAACGCCTCGACCCGAGCATTTCGATTGTCCTGCGTGGCCCTCACCCCCGAGATCTCTACCGAGACGATCGACGATGACGCTGTCGACAGTCTACGTTTGTTCGGCTCTGATCAGTGGTGCACAGCAAATCGGTACGCGACACACGGCGCCGGTACGAACCGGCCGCCGTCGGATTGTCCTACCCGGCGAACCGTTCCGGACGAGACCGATGGTAGACCGCGAATCCATCTGCGTGTGGCGAAATTTCGCAGATTCGGTGTGACGGTACGGATCCACGCGACCATCCTGCGCTTCTCCATAGCGGGTGGACATCAGGGGGTGCGGGATCGGAGCGCGTCCGTGTACGCTTGCACAGCTACCGATCGGCGTAACGGAGATGCCCTGGGTCGCGTATCCCGCGGCCCGACAACAGAAGAGCCACAGATGACCAGATTCGCGCATTATGTCGGCAGCCTGCCTGCCGAACTGATGACGGGTGATCGTGCCGTCATGCAATGGTTTGCCGACCACAGTGAGGGGCGGCCGGTCACCGCGCTGCCGTGCGACCTCGATCCGGACTGGATCATGGACTACCTGCGCACGCGCAAGCAGCACGCCGACGTCTTCGAGATCGTCCGGGCGGGCGAGTATGCCGACTACGGAGATTTCCCCAGCTACGGCCTGCGGTCCGGGTGCACGCTGGAGCCCCGGCATGTCTCGATGAATCGGGTCGAGCGAATCGGCCGGGTCGTGGAGGCGTTCGAGTCGCTGCGAAGCGATCGCCCGGAGCTGGCCACGACGAAAGTCCAGATCAGCCAACCCAACCCGCTGGATCTGGCGATGTTCGTCTTCGCGGCCGCCGCCGTCTCCGGTGGGCTCCCGGTCTGGCCCGCGGTGCGGCGCTCCGGGCTCGTGGTCGATGCGCTGCGGCAGCTGCCGGTGTTCACCGAAGCGGTGGTCCAGGAGATGGCCGAGATCGTCGAGCGGTACGGCGATCGTGTGGTCTGGCAGCTCGAGTCGCCCATCGCGTTGCTGAGCATGGTCAAAGCCGAGCAGCTGCGGTCGCAGTGGGCACTCGCCCCGCTGGTCGCGCGGCAACTCGCCGGTGTCCTCGGCCGCATGCACGAGATCGGGGCGGAAGCGATCGTCCACCTGTGCTACGGCGATTACCAGCACAAGAGCCTGCTGAGCCCACGCACTCTCGCCCCGGCGGTGAAGCTGCTCGGCCGCACCGCACGATTGCTGCGCGAACAGGGGACTCCACTACCCCCGGTGCATATCCCGTGCGCCTACGGCGCCGAGCCGGCTCCGCAGGACCCACGGTTCTACGCACCATTGCGCAAGCTCGATCCGGACTGGAAAGTGATCGCCGGCGTGGTCTCTCCGGACTCCGGCGAGGACAGCGCTCGCGCGCTCGCTCTGTTCGAGCAAGCGGCCGGACGCGCGGCCTACGGCGTCGCCACCGCCTGCGGGCTCGGCCGATGCACTGTGGACGCCGCGCGGCAAGCGGCCGCGACCACGGTGACCTTGGCCGGAGCCGGTGACGGCCGCGAACAGTGATCTGCCCCGCGATAGCCGACGCCGAATCGCCGTCGGCGGGTTGCCACGATAGCCACGGGCCGAGTACGGTTCCGAGCTGGTTCGCGATGACCGTGCCGTACCGAGTCGACCAGCGCGTTCGCCGGGATGCCGCCGGATGATTCGGCGAATTGCGTTGTCCGCTAGCGGCTCTCGTGGACCGGCCGATGCCGCCTTCGTCAGCGCCACGAACGGAGCGTTGCTATGTTGCTAGCGTAAGCGGGTCGCCCAGCTCTGGACGACAGGTCTTGGAAGGCACGTGCGCCCGCTCACCGATCACGTTCGTCGAATTGCTGTTCCATTACCTGGAGTCACGTTCTTGACCACACCACAGTCCCCGATGGCCGCGCCGCACCCCACTGGAACCGGAGCGTGCCCCGTCCAGCACGGATTCCCGACCGACGCGGATGCCTCGCGCGTGCAGCTGTACACGACGGAGTTCGTCTCCGACCCGCACCGCGCATACCGCGAGATGCGTCGCGAGCACGGCTCGCTGGTTCCGATCGAGCTGGCACCCGGCGTCCCGGCCACCCTGGTGATCGGCTACCAGACCGCGGTGCGCATCCTCAGTGATCCCGACCATTTCCCGGCCGATCCCCGCACGTGGCAGAAGACCATCCCGGAAGACTCGCCCGTCCGGCCGATGATGGAGTGGTATCCGGCCGCGCGGTACAACACCGGGCTCGCCCATGATCGCTATCGGCACGCCTCCGTCGACGCCATCGACGGAATCGATCTGTTCGACGTGCCTGCCATGGTCGAGCAGATCGCGGTCCCGCTGATCAATTCGTTCTGCCAAGCCGGATCCGCCGATCTGGTGAGCCAGTACGCCTTTCCGCTCGTCCTCGAAGTCCTCAACCAGATGGTCGGCTGCCCGGCCGAGATCGGCGAGCGGGTCGCGACCGGTATGGCCGCGCGCTTCGACACGGTGCGGGGGCCCGAGGGCATGAAGATGCTGAAAGAGGCGCTGATGCAGCTCATCCGGCTCAAGCGCCAACAGCCCGGCGAGGACGTCACGTCGCGGCTGGCGCATCACTCGACCGAGCTCGACGACATCGAGATATTCGCCCAGCTCATGAGTTTCTACGGGGCCGGATTCGAGGCGCAGCGCAACCTGATCACGAACGCCCTGCTGCTGATGATCACCGACGACCGGTTCCGCTTCGGCGACGTCCTCGGCCGGAATCTGTCCACCACCGACGCGCTCGACGAGGTCCTGTTCAACGACCCGCCGATGGCGAACTTCTGCACGACATACCCGCGGCAGCCGATCATGGTCGACGGTGTCTGGCTGCCGGCCGACCAGCCGGTCGTCATCAGCCTCGCCGGTTGCAACAACGACCCCCAGATCCGGGGGACCGACGAGCCCGGCGGCAGCCGGATCGGCAACCGCTCCCACCTGGCGTGGAGTGCGGGACCGCACGCCTGCCCAGCCAAATCCGTCGCCTACATGACGGTGCAGAATGCCATCGATCAGCTGCTCGACGCGCTGCCGGAGATCCAGTTGGCCACGCCCAAGAGCGAACTGCAATGGCGGCCCGGCCCGTTCCACCGGGCGCTCGGGGCCTTGCCGGTCGTCTTCCCGAAGTCCGCGCCGGTGCGCATCGTGTAGCGCTGCGGCGAGCCGTCGCTCGTCACCGGAACAGTCCGACGGCGGGGTGCGGGAATAGCGGATGTGCTCGCCCGGGCCCGGGTCCATACTGGTGCTCGGCGAGAAATGCGGCCGGAGTGCGCGGCGGCTCGTGGATGTTCGTCGGCAGGGGCGGGACGGTACGCCAGTGGTAGTCAGCGGAATCGGCGACAACGAGTTGTACAGGCGCGTCCGCGAGGAGGAAACCGCGTCGATACGCTCGGCGGCCGGGAACGCCGTCCGCTTCGCGGCGGCGGTGGCGGCTGTCGTCGTGGTCTGGGCTCGCGGGCCGCAACTGCTGGCGGTATGGGTGCCCGTGGTGGATCTGTCGTCGTGGCGGCAGCTGGTGTTGTTTCCGCTGGCGGTGCTCGGTGTGGGGGCCTTCGCCGCCGGTGCGGAGGCCGTCGGCGACGCATCGCGCGGATTGCGAGCGAGGTCGATCCGGCGGCGCGTGGAGCGCGCTCCCGATCAGATCGCGATGCTGGTGCCGCCACGGGAGACGCACATGGCCACGGTGCAGGCGGTCCGGAGTCATCGATCGGCTGCGGTGCGGCGCCTGCTCTGGGTAGGCGTGCCGGTCGCGCTGTTCGTCGGGGTCCTGGTCGGCGGTGTGTCGGTGGAGGAGCCCGACGGGACGCGGCGTCCCGCGCCGGAATTGGAGCCGGCCGTCCTCGGGTTCGTGACACTGCTTGCCGCCGTGCTGTTGGTGTCGGTCGCCCTGCGGTGGCGGCGGTGGAATGCGAGCCGAACTGTCGAGAAGTGGTCCACGGACCCCGCGTACAGCGCCCGGATCAGTCCGATCGGACCGGATCCGGCCTGGTCTCGCGCAGCGGAGATCCCGGCGCTCACCGTGAAGTTCATTACCCCGCCGCGAGGCGGGGGCGCTCTTCGGCAGGTGTCGCTGCGATCCAACGTCATCGGCGCGAAGCCGGTACAGATCGTCTATCTTCGCCTGTTCGACAATCGGGCGCGCGCCCGCGAGTTCCTGCGCGGCGCGTGGCGAGAATTCGGGTATGTGCACCTATTGCGCAGCGCCGCGTCGGTCAGCCCGGAAGAAGTCCGGAAAATCCGCCAGGACAATACCTTCCGCACCATGTTCGTGGCTTCGCCCCGCATGCTGCGCGAGGAGCTGGCCAAGCACCCGGCCGAGCCGTTCCCGCCAGGGCGCAGGCGGCTGATGGGCGTGACGGATCTAGGGGTGCGGGTCCGCGACCCTGCGGGCAGTTACCCGGTCCGTCCCATTCTCTGCCACGTCAGTTTCTGGCAAGCGGCAGTGGACATGCTGCTGTCCCGCGTCGATTACGTCGTACTGGATCTGGCCGGATACGTCCCGGCCAACGCCGGAACGCGGTTCGAATTGCAACGCGTGATCGACCGCTTCCCCATCACCAAGGTCGTCTTCCTCTGCGACGACAAAAGCGATCGAGCATTCCTGAAAGCGCAGGTGCTGCACCACTGGTCTCGAATGGACAGCCGTTCACCGAATGCCGGTACCACCCCGCGGGTCGCCCGGATCGCCGTGACGGATGGTCATCGGGCCACGACCCGGTATCTCATGGCGGATCTGCAGGTCCGTCATGGATGACGCGCCGCGTCGCGTGGAACACGGATCTTCGGCGCGCGCAATCGCAATTGTGAAGCTGCGCAAATCGTTTCGAGAAGTAGCACCCGACTGCTACCCTTCGGCCATGTCGGTTCGAGGGGGGTGCGCGGCCTGTGCAGCACGCTGACGATTATCCCGGGCTCTTCCAGTCCGCGGACACGGCGGCAATGTACGGCCAGAAATTCTATCTCCGCGCCTATGGGGCCCGGCTCTGGCTGGCTGTGGTGGCAGCGGCATGCGCGGCCTTCACCGTCCGCGTCGGCTCGTCGGGCACCGACATAGCGGCCATCCTGACCGCGATGGCGTTCGTCGGAATCCTGGCCGTCGACGTCGGGGTCTTACGCAGCCGTCCGGGCAAGTCGTGGTACGAAGGCCGCGCGCTCGCCGAGTCGGTGAAGACCTTGACCTGGAAGTACGCCGTCCAGGGTGCGCCGTTCGTCGGCACGCTTTCCCCGGCCGAGGCCGATCGGATGCTGATCGACCGCATACGGCTGTTACGTCAGGACATTTCGGCGCTCGCGCTGCGGCCGACCACCGCCCCGGCGATCAGCGATCGCATGCGGCAGTTGCGTTCCGCCCCGTTCGACGAACGCCGCCGCGTCTACCTGGACGACCGCATCCGGGAACAACAACGGTGGTATGCCACCAAATCCGACTACCATCAGCGCAGATCCCAGATATACGGCACGATGTCGCTCGTTTTCGAGGTCGCGGGTGTCGCCGGGGCGCTGGCAAAGGCGTTCAACGCGGTCAATTTCGACCTGGCAGGCATTTTCGCGGCGGCCGTCGCGGGTCTGGCCGCGTGGTCGTCGGCCCGGCAGCACAGCACCGCGGCCGCCGCCTATGCCGTCGCCTCGAACGAATTGAGCATCGTCGCTGAAGTTCTGGAGCAGAACCACACCGAAGGCGACTGGGCCGTCGCGGTATCCGACGCCGAGGAAGCGATCAGCCGCGAACACACCCTCTGGCGAGCCTCGCACGGCGAATAGCGCCCACTACTGTGACCGGGGCGGCCTTATCGGACATCCGATGATCCGGCGTGGCTGCCGGAGATGACCCGATTCGGCGCTTACGATGATCGGGCTGTGTGACGTGGCGGCGTCGCATGGCGAACGGGGAAGCGGCCCGCCCGGCGTGATTCGTGACGCCGGGCGGGCCGTTGCATTCGGCCAGGCCGACCGGTCGTTTGCTGCGCTCGCGCAGTCCTTCGGCGAGGCAGAGGGTGGGCTCCGGACCGCCGTGTTTGTGGATGGGCGGTGCGGGTAGGCAACGACGAATGGCGTAGGTCAGGAAGGTCGGAGTATGGCATCGAACAATGGGGTCGGTCAGTTGCGCAGCGTCGTGCTGGATTGCCCCGAACCGCGCAAACTCGCCAGGTTCTACCAGGAGCTGCTCGGGGGAGATCTGCTCGAGGACGATGACGAGAACTGGGTGGTGCTGGTCGAGACATCTGGGCGGCGCATCGCATTTCAGACAGCGCCCCAGTACAAGCCGCCGCGTTTCCCCGACCCCGAGGCGTCGCAACAAATGCATTTCGACGTGTTGGTCGACGATATCGAGCGAGCCGAGCCGGCGGCGCTCGCGTTGGGTGCGACGCTGGTGCAAGCCGACACCGATGGAGCGTTCCGCGTCTACGCCGACCCGGTTGGGCACACGTTCTGTCTGGTCTGGCTTCCGGACGAGTGAGGTAGGCGATCGGAGCGCCACCGCTCGGCCCGCCCCGGAAGCGATCGCGCGATACGCGGCGATGGCGATCACCGGCGGCGGGCCGAGCGGCGGCGTGTCCTTCCGATCGGCTCGACGGCTGCTGTTATTCGGGCGGAGCGGGTCGCCGGATGTCGTCGGCTACCGAACCGCCCGCGACGTCGGCGGCCACACCGATCTGCTCCTCGTAGCGGTGCTCGGCGCGCACGGCGTCGCTGTCGCTGCTGATGTCCTCCAGCTTGCGATCGTTCTCGAGCTTCTCGGTGTCCCCGGTCTCTCGGTCCGGATCGATGTCGGGCTCCTCCTCGGCGAGCCGGTCGCCGATCGGTCGAGGATGCGCTTGCTCCCACGGGGTCACGCCGTACTTGGTGACACCGCTCCAGTGCTCCGGCGGGTCCATCCCGGCCTCGAGCGGGTCGGAACGCAGTCGGTCCTCGTCGAGATCCTCGGCGCTGTTCAGGGCCGCCGGATCGGATTCGGTCGAGTCGGGCGCGCCCGTGTCCTGCGGCGGGTCGTAGGTCTCGTTCGGTTCGGTCATCACTGCCTCCTCTCCTGCATCCAGCGACTTCCCGCAACCGTCGTCGGCAAACCCCTGGAAACGCGCGACGCGTCCGCGATCGGCTGTGCGCAGCCTCCGGAGCGCGAGATCCCGGCTGCGTCGCAGTGACCGTCAGCGACGCGTGAATACGCCGAGGTGTTCGGTGTCGTAGTACTCCAGGGTGAGTTCGGTGCCGCGGAAGATCGCCTTGGAGACCGAGCCGTGATTGGCGTTCTCGCCAGGGGGCGTGAAAACGAAAGTATCGCCGTCCCAGTGCTTCAGGGGGAAGGTCATGTTGTTGGGGCCGAGGGTGAGGGTGAGGGAGTTGTCGGTGGCACTGATCGTCGCCGGGCCGTAGTAGGCGTTGTCGTAGGTGCCCGCGTACGCCGCGGGCGGCCGCGCGGGAGCCGGATGACTAGGCGGCTGCTTGCCGGCCAGCGCCCCGGACGGGGCGCCGAGTGGTTCGAACGCCGTGCGATACAGCGAGCGCCAGTCCTGCTGGATCTTCCCGAACTGGACCAGATCGGCGAACTCCGCGTTCAGTGTTTCCGGCACACCGATCGGCGCCGCGTTGGTGAGTGTCACGATGCCGACGTCGGCGGAGGGAATCAGGGTGAACGCGGTACCCGCGCCGAGACCGAACGCCCCCGAATGCCCGAGGACGACCCGGCCGGAGGCGGAATCGCTCACGTTGAAACCGAATCCGTAGAATCCGGCGCGTGCGTCCGGCGTTTTCGGCGGCGCCGAGACGACTTGTGGGGAAATGGCGGGCAGGAGATCCTCCGGTGGCACCAGCACCGAGCCGCCCGCGGAGCCGTCGGCGAGCACCATCGTCATCCACTTGGCCACGTCGGTCACCGAGGAGCTGACGCCTCCCGCCGGAGACTGCGCGTCCGGTTGACGCTGCGGGTTCGCCGGCTCGTACTTCCCGTCGATCAGAACGTGCCCCTCGGCGCGGTTCGCGCGAGACGCGAAGTCGGCGTACCGCGAGCTGGTCGAGGTCATGCCGAGCGGGCTGTAGATCATCTGCGCCGACAACGTCTCCCAATCGGTCCCCGCCGCCGTGGCCACGGCGACAGCGGCCGCGGTCAGCCCGAAATTGGTGTACTCGTAGGAGTCGCGGAAGGCGCCCAGCGGCAGCAGCCGAAGGCGGTCGAGGATCTGCTGACGGTCGTAGCCCAGATCCTCCAGCAGGTCGCCCGCGTGGTCGGGCAGTCCGGAACGGTGTGCGTACAGGTCGCCCACCGTGACATGCTCGGTGACGTAGGGGTCGGCGAGCGTGAAGGACGGCAGCAGCCGACGGACGGGCGTGTCCCATTCGACACCCCCTGCGGCGATCCGCCGCGCGACGACCGTCGCTCCGATCGGCTTGGATACCGACGCCAGCTGGAAGACCGTATCCGGGTCGACCTTCTCCTGGGTGACGACGTTGCGGACACCGAACCCCCTGCTGTAGATCACCTTTCCGCCGTGCACGACGGCGACCGCCATGCCGGGGATGCCGGAGGAGGCGAGCAGGCCGTCCGCGAGCTGGTCCAGTTCGCCCACAGCATCGTCGATCCGGCCCTCCGGTATCGGCACACCGGCGACCTGGTTGGGCATCGCCGCGGAACTCGGAGACGCTCCCGTCTCCGTGGAGCCCGACTCGCCGTCGCCGCACCCGGTCATGGCGAGGATGGCGGCCGCCGCCATGGCCGTGGGAGCGAGCAGTGCCCGGCGCAGTGTGCTCACGGGTCGCCTCCTGGCTTTTGTAGCGACAAAAGACCAGATAAAGGCTAGTCCAGCGGAGATTGCTGTGCGGTCGGTTCAGGGTTTCGCGGCGGGCGCTCACCCGCCGCTGTCCCCGGTCGGCGCCTAGGACCTATCCGGCGGCGGGTGTCTCCCTGATCTCCACGATCGGCAACACCAGGGCAGCGGGCGAGCTCGCCGGAACGGCCGGGTGCGCCGGCGCGATCGGAGCGATGCGCCGGTATCCCGTGCCTACCGGCGGTCGGGTGTCCACCTCGCCCTTGTTCGGCCAGTACGCCGCCGCCCGTTCGGCCTGCGCGGTGATCGTCAGCGAGGGGTTGACGCCCAGGTTGGCCGAGACGGCCGCGCCGTCGACGACGCTGAGCGTGGGATAGCCGTACACGCGGTGGTAGGCGTCGATCACGCCGTGCTCGGCATCGGCCCCGATCACCGCGCCCCCCAGGAAATGGGCCGTGAGCGGGATGTTGAAGATCTCGCCCCAGCTGCCGCCCGCGATGCCGCCGATCTTCTCCGCTACGCGCCTGGTCACGTCGTTGCCCACCGGGATCCACGTGGGATTGGGCTCGCCGTGCCCTTGCCTGCTGGTGAGCTTGCGGCCGAACAGGCCCCGCTTGGTATAGGTGGTGATCGAATTGTCCAAGTGCTGCATGACCAGCGAGATAATGGTGCGTTCGCTCCAGTTCTTGGTGCTCAGGAAGCTGAGCAGGTTCATCGGATGCCGCAGCACCATGCCGAGGAAACGCAGCCAGCGTGGGATGCGTCCGCCGCCGTCGACCATGAGCGTCTGGAGCAGGCCCATGGAGTTCGAACCCTTGCCGTAGCGGACCGGCTCGATGTGCGTGTCGGGGGTGGGATGGATGGACGAGGTGATCGCGACGCCCTTGGTGAAGTCGGTGCCGGGACGCACCTTCTTGGTGGCCGCGCCGACGATCGATTCCGAGTTGGTGCGGGTCAGCACGCCGAGGCGATCGGACAGGTCGGGCAGCACGCCCTTGTCGCGCATGGCGAACAGCAGCTTCTGGGTGCCGCGCGTGCCCGCGGCGAGCACGACGTGCGCGGCGGTGAATGTCCGGGGCTGTTTGCGTATCCAGGCGCCGGTGCGCGCGGTGGAGACGTCCCAGGTGCCGTCGGGGTGCGGACGCAGCTCGGTGACCGTCGTCATCGGAATGACCTCGGCTCCGGCCTGTTCCGCCAGGTAGAGATAGTTCTTCACCAGCGTGTTCTTCGCGCCGTACTTGCAGCCCACCATGCAGTCGCCGCATTCGACGCATCCGGTGCGCTCCGGGCCGACGCCGCCGAAGTACGGGTCCGGCACGGTCTTGCCCGGCTCGCCGAAGAACACGCCGACGGGAGTCTGCACGAACGTGTCGCCGACGCCCATGTCGTCGGCGACGGCCTTGAAGACCTCGTCGGCGGGCGTCATGTGGGGATTGCGCACCACGCCGAGCATCTGCTGCGCCCGCTCGTAGTACGGGGTCAGTTCGTCGCGCCAGTCGGTGATGTCACGCCACTGCGGATCGCGGAAGAACGGCTCCGGCGGCACGTACAGCGTGTTCGCGTAATTCAACGAACCGCCCCCGACACCGGCGCCGCCGAGGATGAGGACGTTGCGCAGGGGATGGATGCGCTGGATCCCGTAGCAGCCGAGCGCGGGCGCCCAGAGGAATTTCTTCAACTGCCAGCTGTTCTCGGGCAACTCGTCGTCGGCGAAGCGCCTGCCCGCCTCCAGTACGCCGACCTTGTACCCCTTCTCCACCAGCCGAAGCGCGGTGACGCTGCCGCCGAACCCCGAACCGACGATCAGCACGTCGAAATCCGTCGTCCGCTGGTCCATGTGGAACTCCTCGATCGTGTCGCCAGTGACTCGGCTAACACTACTCCCGGGTAAGTAACGGTACGCAAGTCGGCTGGAATCAGCGGACGGTTCCGGTATCGGGGTTTGCTTGCTGTTATCCGGCCCGTTTATAGAGCGGTGCTCACCTTAGTTGATAATGCTCTCTGAAACGCGCATAGTTGCTGCTATGCCGACGACACCCCGAGCCCGTGCGAGGGCCCAGACCATGAACGACATCGTCCGGATCGGGCGGGAACACTTGGCGACCGAGGGCGCCGCCGCCCTGTCGCTGCGTGCGGTCGCGCGTGACCTGGGTGTGGTCTCCTCGGCCGTCTATCGGTATGTCCGCAGTCGCGACGAATTGCTGACCTTGCTCGTGGTCGACGGATACAACGCCCTCGGTGACGCGGTCGACGGCGCGCTGGCCGAGTCGGGAGACGATCCGATCGAGGGGCTGCGGATCCTCGGACGCACGGTGCGGCGATGGGCGCTGGCCGAAACGGCCCGGTACGGGCTGCTGTTCGGCACGCCGGTCCCCGGCTACGACGCACCCGCCACCGAGACCGTCGCACCGGGCACCCGGGTGATCGCCGCGATGCTGACGTTGTTCGCCACTGCCCACCGAGCCGGCCGGCTCACGGCGCCGGTCGCGGAGCCGCGGATATCCACCGCGCTCGCGGGCAGTTTCGCGCGCATCCGCGACGAGTTCCAGCTCGATGTGCCCGACTGGCTGATCGCCCGCGGCGTGACGTTCTGGGTCGGGCTGTTCGGGGCGGTGAGCGCGGACGTCTTCGACATGTACGGCGCCGACACCTTCGCCGACCGCGACGAGCTGTTCGAACTCCAGGTGGACGGGCTGCTGGACATGCTCGGTCACCGCGCGTGAGCCGCCGCCGGAACGGGGGAGCACGCGACCCGTCGCGGCGGCGTGTGCTGCGATGGAGCGCGTGACGACTTCCAGCCAGCAGTCTCCCGGCCCCGGCATCAGCGCCGCGCTCGCGTGGGCGAATCGGATCGGTGCGCGGATCCCACTGGTCAACGCCCCGATGGGCGGCGTCGCCGGCGGACGGCTCGCCGCGGCGGTGACCGCGGCCGGTGGCCTGGGCATGATCGGGATGGGCAGCGCCGGATCGGTGCGGGCCCTCGAGCAGGAGTTGCCGCACGTTCGCGGCATGGCCGGTCCGTTCGGCATCGGTCTGGTCGATTGGGTGGTCGCCGGGCAGCCGGAACTGTTGGAGGCGGCGATCGAGGCCCGTCCCGCACTGATCTCGGTGAGCTTCGGCGAGGACTTGGGCTGGGCGGCCCGCGTCGCGGACGCCGGGATCGTGCCTGCCATCCAGGTCTACAGCGCGCAGGACGCGCGGCGTGCGCAAGACGCGGGCATCGGCGTCCTCGTCGCCCGCGGCGTGCAGGGCGGCGGGCACGGAGCCGTGAACGCGCCACTGCTGCCGCTCCTGGACGAGGTGCTGGCCGTCGCGTCGGTCCCGGTGCTCGCCGCGGGCGGCATCGGCGCACCACGAGACCTGGCCGCCGTGCTCCGGGCGGGGGCGAGCGGGGCGTGGCTCGGCACCTGCCTCGCGGCGTGCTCGGAATCGCTGCTACCGGAGGCGGGCCGTCGCGCCCTGCTCGACGCGAGCGGCGCGGACACCGTACTCACCCGCGCCTACGACGTGGGCATGGAATTGCCCTGGCCCACGCGATTTCCCGCGCGGGTACTGCGCACCGGATTCACCGACCGGTGGACCGGACGCGAAGACGAACTCGCCGCCGATTCGGCGGCCAGGCACGCGCTCACCGCCGCGCTCGCCGCGAACGATCCGGCCGTGACGCCGATCGACGCGGGGGAGGGCGTCGGCCTGGTGACCGCCGTGGAACCGGCCGCGTACGTGCTCGAGCGGCTGTGGTCGGGGGCGGCGGGCCTGGGCTGAGCGGTTCAGTCCTCGCTGCTGTCGCGCTCGCCGAGATAGCGCAGCAACTCGGTATCGGAGGAGGTCAGCCGGTCGACCTCCTCGCCACCGGTGCACTGGTAGAACGCGATGGTGACCGAGCCGGACCTGCGCCCTGCGACGCGCCAGATCCCGCCCGAATCAGCCCAGCGCCGCAGCACCGCGACGGGATCGTCGGTCATCATCTACCTCCGCTCGGTCGAGTACGGTCAGGACTCCTGTGTCACCGCGGGATGGTGACCGGGTCGGAGCAGCCGGCCGGTACGTCGACGAAGGAGCAATCCTTCGGCGCTCGGGTCGGCCGATAGTCGGGAGCGACGCCACCGGCACGCGTGATGTCGGTGTACGCGGCCACCGCGTCCGTGGGTTTGCGGGTCAGCGCCGGATCGCTCAGCACGTCGACCGTGTACAGGCCGAAACGTGGAGTGTAGGAACCCCATTCGTAGTTGTCGGTGAGACTCCAGTAGTTGTAGCCGATCAGGTTGATGCCGTCCGCCTTGGCGCGCTGCAGCCAGTAGACAGTGTCGCGCAGGGAGTCCGCCCGCCCGTACCCGTCCGCCCGCGGCAAGCCGTTCTCGGTGGGCATTCCGTTCTCGACGATGTAGAGCGGCTTTCCGGGGAACTGACGGGCATAATGCTGCAGCGCGTAATAGATTCCTTCCGGCTGCAGCGGGTTCTTCCACAACTCCGTGAAATTCACCGTCGTGGTGAGGCTGTCAGGGGAGAGGCCGTAGTAGTAGTCGATGCCGATGTAGTCGAGCTTCGTGCCGATTCGGTCCACCAGCGGCTTGTTCACCACGTCCTCGGCGGCCGGGATATAAGCGACATTGCTGGTCACCATGGCGTCCGGCTGAACCCGGTGGATGTGGTCGTAGATGCCGTTGTGCGCCTGGGCGATCCGGTCGTGCATCGCGGGCGCGGCGGCGAGCGGCAATCCGCCGTTGCGCAACTCGTTCACCAAATAGAAAGTCGGCTCGTTGAAGGTGACCCACAACGGTCGATAGGGGGCGTAGCGATCGACGACCGTGCGCGCGTTGGCCAGCCAGTCCTCGACGATGCCCGGGTTGTTCCAACCCCCGCGGTCGACCGCCCACCCCGGATAGACCCAGTGGTCGATGGTGATCATCGGGCGCATGCCCGCGGCCGTGATCGCGGCGACGACGTTGTCGTAGAACTTCAGTCCCTCGGGGTCCCACTGGCCCGGCTCGGGCTGCAGACGCGCCCACTCGACGCCGATGCGATACACCTTCACGCCGAGTCCGGCCGCCAGGGCGATGTCCGAGCGGTAGCGCGTGTAGAAGTCGATCGAATCCCGATAAGGGTCCGGCGTTTTCCCCGACGCGACATAGCGAGACCAGTTGCTGTCCGGAGCGTGGCCTTCCGATTGATATCCCGAGGCGGCGACGCCCCAGAGGAAATCGGGGCCCATCGGCGTGACCACAGCGGGTGGCGCGGGCCGGGCGGCGGCCGGAGCGATGCCTCCGAGCAGGACCGCGGCGACGGCCGCGAGCGCGGCCGAGACGTGGCGGGAGTGTGCACGCATCGAACTCCTGTTCCGAGACGGGTGACGGGCGCTCGCCGACCTCGGCGCACGGACCGGGGGAGTGGGTACCACGGGGACAGGGTAACTGGTCGCTTGTCCGTTTTGTGGGAGACGGGGAGGGGCAGCGAGGCGGCAAGTCTTAGTGGACCCGGAGTTCGAACGGGAGGGGTAGGAGTCGTGATGGAAGTGCGTATGGAGCGGGCGGCGACCCGTATAACATCTAGATACGTGGATATGCGCATCTAACTATGTTACTCCATCACGAACTTCTCCGACCTCACGTCGCATCAACCGAATAGCAAGGAGGAAGAGGAGTGCCTGAATGCCCTCCTGTGAGATGTCCCTCGGTCCCGGCGTGCGGATCCGGTCCGGAAGGTAGGCCGTGTCAGGATGCGTATATGGTCCCCAATCCGCTGCCACGACTGGCCCGACGCCTCGCGCAGCAACGCTGGGTGATGCGGACGGCGCCGCTCGTGGTGCGGGCCGAACGCTTGATTCGGCGTGCGAGCGGCGGGCGGAAGGGCGTCCTGGATCTGGCGGGGCTGCCGTCCGTGGAGGTGACCGTGCCGGGGCGGAAGACCGGAATTCCGCGGACCACGTCGTTGCTGTACGTGCCGCGCGGTGCGGACTTCGTCGTCCTCGGTTCGAATTGGGGCAGTCCCACTCATCCGGCTTGGTCGGCGAACCTGCGTGCGGCACAGACCGCTTCGGTCCGGCACAAGGGCGAGCATTTCGTGGTCACGGTACGCGAGATCACCGGCGTGGAGCGAAAGCCCTACTGGGATCTGGCGGTCGAGTTCTGGCCTGGCTACGCCATGGAGTACGAACGCTCCGGCGGGCGATTGTTCCGGATCTTCGAGCTGCGCCGCGTTTGCGATTGAGCGCCGTGGCGAGCGTCGTCCGGTTGTCGGCGGGGGCGGTTACGGTGGGACGGTGACCACGCATCTGACTCACTGGGGCGCGTTCGAGGCGGACAGCGATGGCGAACGGCTCACGGCCGTGCGGCCGTGGCGTGGTGACCCGGAGCCGACGCCGCTTATCGACAATATCGCTTCGGCGCAACATCATCCGACCCGTATCGCTCGGCCGTATGTTCGCCGAGGCTGGCTGCAGCACGGCCCGGGTCCGGGAGCGCGAGGTTCGGATTCTTTCGTTCCGGTTTCGTGGGACCGTGCGTTGGATCTGCTGGCCGGAGAGCTCGGCCGCGTGTACCGGCAGTACGGGCCGGAGGCGGTGTACGGCGGCTCGTACGGCTGGGCCAGCGCGGGGCGCTTTCATCACGCGCAGAGCCAATTGCATCGCTTCCTCAACTGTCTCGGCGGCTACGTCCGGCACGTGAACAGCTACAGCCTGGGCACTTCGGCGGTGTTCCTGCCGCACGTCATCGGTGACATCGGCTGGGTGACGCAGCAGGCGACGGCGAAGAGCGTGCTGGCCGAGCACTCCGAGCTGGTGGTGGCGTTCGGAGGTCTGTCACCGAAGAACGCGGCCGTGTCGCCGGGAGGGGTCTCGCGGCACAACGCGCGCGGCTGGATTGCGGCGGCGCGGGCGCGTGGGTGCCGGTTCGTGTCGATCAGCCCGCTGCGCGACGATACGCCGCCGGAGAGCGGGGGCGAGTGGATCGCGCCCTTGCCCGGCACGGACGTGGCGATCATGTTGGCGCTGGCTCAGGTGCTGGACGCGGACGGGTTGGCGGACGAGGAGTTCCTGCGCGAGTACACGGTCGGCTACGACCGCTTCGCGCAGTATCTGCGTGGTGTGGTGGACGGAGTGGTCAAGGATCCGGAGTGGGCTGCGGCGATCACCGGCGTCCCTGCCGGTCGTATCCGTGGGCTGGCACGTGAGATGGCCGCCGCGCGCACGCTGGTGACGGTGAGTTGGTCGCTGCAGCGGGCGCGACATGGCGAGCAGCCGTTGTGGGCGGCGGTCGCGCTTGCGGCGATGCTGGGGCAGATCGGACTTCCGGGGGGCGGGTTCGGGCACGGGTACGGGTCGGCCGCGAGTGTGGGGGAGCCGGCGCGCGTGCCTGCGCCGCGACTGCCGCAGGGGCGCAATGGCGTACAGGTGTTCATCCCGGTCGCGCGGATCGCGGACATGCTGTTGAATCCGGGGCGGTCGTTTCGCTACAACGGGCAAGAGCTGGTGTATCCGGATGTGCGGTTGGTGTATTGGTGCGGCGGCAATCCGTTTCACCACCATCAAGATCTGGCTCGGTTACGTACGGCGTTCGGGCGTCCGGACACGGTCGTCGTGCACGATGCCTTCTGGACGGCGACCGCGCGGCACGGGGATATCGTGCTGCCGTCGACGATGTCGATCGAGCGCGACGACTACGGCGTGGGCGAGGGTGATCGTTCGTTCTTCCCGATGAAGGCGCTCACCCGCCCGCACGCCGAGGCGTGGGACGATTATCGGATTTTCGCCGAGACAGCCGATCGGCTCGGTGTGGGTGCGGGATTCACCGAGGGGCGCTCGGTCACGGAGTGGCTGCGGCATCTGTACGAGCGCTGGCGGGTCGAGCAGTCCCGGGCGGGCCACGCGTTGCCGGACTTCGACGCGTTCTGGTCCGGCGATGTGCTCGAGCTGCCGGTGCCGGATCCGGAGCAGGTGCTGGCGGCGGACTTTCGCGCCGATCCCGACCGGTATCCGCTCAGCACACCCAGTGGAAAGATCGAGATTTTCTCCGCGACCATCGAGGGGTTCGGGTACGCCGATTGCCCGCCGCACCCGGTGTGGTTGGAGCCGGAGGAGTGGCTCGGTGGCGCGGTGGCGGAGCGGTTTCCGTTGCAGCTGGTGGCGAATCAGCCGCGGACCAAGCTGCACAGCCAGCTCGATGTGGGTGCCTACAGCCGGTCGGTGAAGATCTCCGGGCGGGAACCGGTTCGGATGCATCCCTCGGACGCCGAGGCGCGCGGCCTTTGTGCCGGTGAGATCGTGCGGGTGTTCAATGATCGGGGCAGTTGCCTGGCCGGCCTGGTGATCGATGAGGGGGTGCGGGCGGGTGTCGTGCAGCTGTCCACTGGGGCGTGGTACGACCCCGACCCGGCGGACCCGACGTTCTGCCGCCACGGCAATCCGAACGTACTCATCGCCGACCGTCCGTCGTCGACGCTCAGTCAGGGGTGCGCCGGGCAGCTCACGCTGGTGGAGATCGAGCGCTACGCGGGCCCGCTCCCCGATGTGGCGGCGACCATGCCGCCGGACATGATGGGGCCGGAAGCGCTGTGAGGTCGTCGAGAGCGGGAGGTGATGGTGGATCTGGATCTCGCAGCATTGCGCGCGTTCGTGGCGGTGGTGGAGGAGGAGCAGTTCGGTCACGCCGCCGCGGTGCTGGGGATCAGCCAGCAGGCGGTGTCGAAGCGCATCGCGAAGCTGGAATCGCAGCTGGGGGCGGAACTTCTGGATCGTGGGCACGGCAGGAGCGTGCCGACCGATGCCGGTGCTCGGTTGCTGCCGCATGCGCGGTCGCTGCTGGCGGGGGCCGAGGCGGCGGCGCGGGCGGTGCGGGAACAGGTGCGGCCGTTGCGGGTGGCGGTGCTGGGCAAGCGCATGGCGGCGACGGAGTTGATGGAGTTCTATCTGGCGCGTCATCCGCACTCGCAGACCGAGATCGTCATCTCGAACATGATCACGACCTCGCGGGAGGCGCTGGGTAGCGGTCTCGTCGACGCGGCCTTGGCCCGTGCCTACGGTGGCCCGGTGTCGTTGCCCGACGATATCGTCGCCGCTCCGGCGTATTTGGAGCCACTGTATTTGCTTGTGGGCAAGGATCATCCGTTCGCGAGCCGGTCGATGATCGCGTTGCGGGAGATCGCGGGGCAGCCGGTGTGGGTGCCGGGGGCGGCGGTGCCGTCGGAGTGGGCCGATTTCTATCGCGATCTCAGCGCGTTCAGCGGGATTCCGATCGACACCAGGGGTCCGCTGGAGGGTATGGCGGGCATCGTCGAACGTATCGCGGGTTCGTCGTCGTTGACGACGTTCACCGGAGACGGGGGGCAGACGCCGTGGCATCCGAACGTGCGGCGTCTGTTGATCGTCGATCCCACTCCGGCGTATCCGCTGGCGCTGCTGTGGCCGGCGGGCAACCGGCATCCGGGACTGCGGTCTTTGGTCGAGCACGTCGCGGACAACTACAACCGCGATACCGCCGCCGCCTGCTGGGTTCCCGAACCCGATCAGGCGTTGTTCGGTGTGCCCGGTGCGGTGGCCGGTCCGTCGTGTCGGCCGGTGCCTCTACGATTCCCCGGGTGACCGGATACGACCCGCTCGACGCGTTCGAGCACCTCGACACTTCGACGTTGCCGCCGCGGCAGCAGCGGATTCTCGCCACGATCCGGGACTGGGTGCTCCGGCACGGGTATCCGCCGAATACGCGCGAGATCGGTGACGCGGTGGGTTTGCGGTCGGCGTCGTCGGTGTCGAAGCATTTGCGGAATCTGGAGGAGCGGGGTTTTCTGCGGCGCAGCCGGACGGTGTCGCGTCCGATCGACGTGCGAATGTTCCTGCAGGCGCCGGCGCGGCGGGAGGTCGCGGAGGATTCGGTGGCGGTGCCGGTGGTCGGCGACATCGCGGCGGGCGCTCCGATTCTGGCCGAGGAGCACGCCGACGACGTGATGACGTTGCCGCGTGAGCTCGTCGGGCGGGGCACGGTGTTCGGGCTGCGGGTTCGCGGCGATTCGATGATCGAGGCGGCGATCTGTGACGGCGACATCGTGGTGGTGCGTCGGCAGCAGGAGGCGCATTCCGGTGAGATCGTGGCGGCGATGATCGACGGGGAGGCGACGGTGAAGGTGTACCGGCGGCGCAACGGTCATGTGTACTTGGAGCCGCGCAACCCGGCCTACGAGGTGATCGATGGCGACGAGGCGGTGGTGCTCGGCAAGGTCGTGTCGGTGATGCGGCGGGTTTGAGCTGGGCGAAGGCGGCCCGGGTGGGATACCCGGCCTGCCTTCCCGCGTGGGCCGCCGTACCCTGAACGGCATGCCGGACTTCGTGCAGACGCCGCTGGGCGCCGGGTTCGAGCGGCTGGTGGGCTTGCTCGACGGGTGCCGGGTCGTCGCGTTGACCGGTGCGGGGATCTCGACCGACAGCGGGATCCCGGACTATCGCGGTCCCTCGTCACCGCCCCGCAATCCGATGACTTACCAGCAGTTCGTCGGCGATCCGGTGTTCCGGCAGCGGTACTGGGCGCGCAACCACGTCGGTTGGCGGCGGATGGACGGGTCGCGGCCCAATCCGGGGCATCGCGCCTTGGCGCGGCTGGAGCGGATGGGCGTGGTCACCGGGTTGATCACCCAGAACGTGGACCTGTTGCATACCAAGGCGGGGCATCGGCGGGTGATCGATTTGCACGGCACTTATGCGCGGGTGCGCTGTCTGGGGTGCGCGCTGCTGGTTTCGCGGATGTCGCTGGCCGACCGGCTGGAGGCGGCCAATCCGGGTTTCGCGGAGGCCGTGAGTACCGATGGGCTCGAGGTCGCGCCCGACGCCGACGCGGTGGTGGGCGACACCGGTAGCTTCCGGATGGTGGACTGCGCGCGCTGTGGCGGCATGCTGAAGCCGGACATCGTGTACTTCGGGGAGAACGTGCCCAAGGATCGGGTCGCCGCGGCCTACGAGCTGGTCGACGCCGCGGACGCGCTGCTGGTCGCCGGGTCGTCGCTGACTGTGATGTCGGGGCTACGTTTCGTGCGCTATGCCGCCAGGCACGGTCGTCGCGTGGTGATCGTCAATCGTGGCCGCACGCGCGGTGACGATTTGGCCGCGCTCATGCTGGACGCCGGATGCTCGACGGTTCTGCCTGCCCTCGCCGAGCGTTTGCAGGAGATTCGAGTGGCGGCGGCGCCGTCGGCAGCTCATCCGGCCGTCGGTCTGTCTTGAAGCGCGTTGTGTCGTAGTCGTCACAGTCGCGCGGCGATCCGCCGATCGATCACCGCCAGTGCGAACTCGGCCCAGCGAATGTTCTCTTGTTCGAAGGAGATTCCGCGCAGCAGGGTGAGGTAGGGGCCGACTCGTTCGGCCTCGGCCAGGTACGCCTGCTCGCTGCGGCCGTCCAGCAGTCGGGAGCGCAGGCGTTCGTAGCGGGCCAGTTTCGCTTTCGACCATTCCAGTTTGTCGGCTACCGCGGCGCGCACGGTGGGGGCGTCCTCGATGTCCATGCCCTGCACCTTCACCATCATCTCGTCGCGGATGGCGGTGGGCTTGGCCTGCGTTGCGATGAATTCGTGCAGCGCTGCCCGCCCGGCAGGGGTGATGGCGTGCAGGCGCTTGTTGGGTCTGCGCTCCTGCTCCACGATCCGGGTGGTGATCAGGCCGTCGGCCGCCATGCGCTCCAGCTCCTTGTACAGCTGCTGGGGCGTGGCCATCCAGAAGTTGGCCACCGAGGCGTCGAAGCTCTTGGCCAGGTCGTATCCGGACGCCTCACCTTCCAGCAGGGCGGCCAACACCGCGTTGCGTAGCGCCATCTGCCCAGGCTACCAGTGGAGGGGATTATTCAAGAAGTTGACCTTTTCCCTCTAGACATGTGCAGCTGGCCTCGTTAGTGTCAGCATTGATTACTAAATTAGTTGCATATGAGAGGTGGGTTATGCATCCCTTCCGGGCAGCCGTGGAGGCTCGTGACGAGGCCGCCATCGAGGCGCTGCTGGCCGACACGGTGGTGTTCACCAGTCCGGTGGCGTTCAAGCCGTATCCAGGCAAGGCGATCACCGCGGCCATCCTGCGCGCGGTGATCCGCGTGTTCGAGGACTTCCGCTATGTGCGTGAGATCGCCGACGCGAACGGTCGCGATCACGCGTTCGTGTTCGAGGCCACCGTCGATGGCAAGCAGCTGACCGGCTGCGACTTCCTGCACTTCGACGAGCACGGCAAGATCGACGACTTCATGGTCATGGTGCGCCCTCTGTCGGCGGCGCAGGCGCTCGCGGTGCGCATGGGTGAACAGTTCGAGCGCATCAAGGCCGAGGCCGCCGCGCAGTTCGAGGGTGAGGCGCACGGAGGGTGAGCGACTACGACGTCATCGTCATCGGTGCGGGCAATGCCGGCCTGACCGCCGCCGCGACGCTGCAACGCGCGGGCGTGCGCACCCTGCTGCTGGAGCGGCACAATGTTCCGGGTGGTTGCGCGACCTCGTTCCGCCGCGGGCGTTTCGAGTTCGAGGTCGCGTTGCATCAGTTGTCGGGCGTCGGTGTCGAGGGGCAGCCGATCTCGTTGCGAGAAGGTCTGTTCCAGCAGCTCGGAATCGCCGACAAACTGGAGTTCGTCCGCGAGCACGACCTGTACCGCGCCGTGATTCCCGGCGAATTGGACTTCACCCTGCCCGCGGACTGGGACAGCGCGATCGACGCCGTCGAGGCCGAGTTCCCGGGGCATCGCGATCGGGTCGCGAAGTTCTTCGACCTGCTGAAGGCGGTGACCTTCTGGCAGATCGCCGCCATGCGCGGGATGCCGGTCGAGCAGATCGACCCGGTGCTGTTCGAGTACGGATTGCGGCCGCTGAAGGTCGTGCTCGACGAGTTCTTCGACGACGAACGACTCAAGGTCGCGCTGGGCATGTACTGGACCTACATCGGACAGCCGCCGTCGAAACTGCGTTTCCAGGATCTGGCGCTGACCTTGTACGCCTACTTCGAATTCAAACCCTGGCATGTGCGCGGCGGGTCGCAGGCGATGTCCACCGCCATCCTGGACGCCTTCCTCGCCGCCGGTGGTGAGGTGCGGTTCAACGCGGGCGTCGAGGCGGTGCTCACCGAGTCCGGGCGGGTCCTGGGTGTGCGGCTGGAAGACGGTTCGGAGGTCACCGCGCCCGACGTGGTGTCCAACGCGTCGCTGCCGAGCACCTACGGCATGCTCGAAGGGATGGACGTGCCGGCCGAGGTGCGCGACGACCTGGCGGGCAGGCGGATCGGCGTCTCCGGGTTCGTGCTGCACATGGGCTTGGACGCCACTCCCGCCGAGCTGGGGTTCACCACCAGCACCACGTTCGTCAACAGGGACACCGACGACGACCGCACCTACAACGCGTGGAAATCGTTCGAGCCCGCGCGGGGCATCTGCGTCAGCTCCTACGATGTCGCGCCCATCGGGTTCGCCCCCACCGGAGCCACGCATGTCAGCCTGATGACGCTGCAGTACGCCGACATCTGGAAGAACGTCGCTCCCTCGCAGTACGCGCGCACCAAGTTCGCCTACGCCGAAACCCTGCTCGACCTGTGCGAAACCATCACTCCCGGCATCCGCGACGCCATCGAGGAGGTCGACGTCGCGACACCGCTGACCATGATGCGTTACCTCGGACACCCGGGCGGAGCGATCTACGGCTACGACCAGGACGCCACCGAGGGTTGGCTGTTCCGCGACAGCGAGCGCCGAACCCACGTTCCCGGACTGCATCTGGCCGGATCCTGGGCCGGTATCGGCGGATTCCAACCCACCCTGGAGGCCGGCGCGCGGGTCGCCCGCCGTCTCCTGCGCACCAAAACCGCCTGACCCGAGGACGACTCATGAAACACCCACTCGCCGCACGGTTCGACGGAGCGGCGGAGATCCTCGCGGAGATCGATGCCCGCGTCCCCGACACCCGCGACCACCTCGCCGAAACGCGCGCCACCATCGACGCCTACCATCCCGAACGCCTCCGGCTGGTAGTCACCGACATCATCGACGAGACCGCCTCCACCAAAACGATCCGACTCGAAGGCCTCGACAAGAAACAGCTGCCCCCTTTCCTGGCGGGCCAGTACATCAACGTCTTCATCGACGGCACCAGCCGCCCGTACGCCATTTCCTCCAGCCCGGCGCGGTTGACCCGCTACGACCTGACCGTCCGCCGTGTCCGTGGCGGGCGCGTCAGCAATCTGCTGCTCGACAGCGCCCGGATCGGTCAGGTGCTGACCACTACCGGGCCGATGGGCACCTTCCACCACAACCCGCTGTTCCACGGCAGCGCCGTGGTGTTCCTCGCGGGCGGCTCCGGCGTGGTCCCGGCCATGAGCATGATCCGCGAGATCGCCGAACGCGGTCTGGACCGCTCGTTTCACCTCGTTTACGGCTCCCGCGACGCCTCCGACATCATCTTCGGCCCGGAACTGAACGAGATCGCCGCCGCGCACCCGGGCATCCACGTCGACCACGTGATCGCCGAACCCGGTACCGGCTGGACCGGGGCCACCGGCTTCCTCACCGCAGGCACCATCGCCCGGCTGGCGGGCGAGCTCGACGGCCGGATGGTGTACGTGTGCGGTCCACAGGCGTTGTACCCGTACGCCCTCGAGCAGCTCACGGCGCTCGGTCATCCGCGCAAGCGCATTCGTTTCGAGGCCAACGGCGCACCTACCGACCCGACCGTCCAGTCGCACTGGCCCACCGATGTCGATCCCGCGGCGGAGGTCACCGTCACAGCCGGGAGCGTGTCCTTCCGCACCCCCCGCAACCGGCCGCTGCTGGATGCTCTGGAGGACAACGGCATTCGCCCCGAGGCCGCCTGCCGATCCGGCGAATGCAGCCTGTGCCGGATACGGATTCTGAAGGGTGAGGTGCACACCGCCGAAGAAGCGAAGCTGCGGCTGTCCGACGCGCAATTCGGTTACACCCATTCGTGTGTGGCGTATCCGATCAGCGATGTGGAGCTGAGCCTGTGACCTCGAGCCGGTCGGTTCTCGGCTGGACGGGCAACTCCCGGCTCGAGCACTGAACTGGCTGTAGAGCTCGAGCAGGAACTGGGCGAGGTGGCTCATCTCTCGGCCGCAGTGCAGCATCAGGTCCAGGGGCCGGGCTTGTATCTGGCCGACTCCACCGAGTGTCAGCCGAACCACCAGTCCCACATCGCCGCCGTCACCCGCGGCATCCCGGTACGGACGGTAACCCGCGCGAGTCCGGAACGCCTTCGGCCGTAGCCGCGGGCGCCGAATACCCGTGGGCGCGAGATCGGCGACCGGTGCCGGGAAGTAGGGGATCCGTTCGCCGGGCCTCGGAGGGTCGGTGTCCGCGGCGGCGGCCGGCGGGTGGGGGAGCCCGCCCCTCCGTCGGTCTCGGAACGCGTCGTCGGGCAGAACCATCAGCATCGTGAACCCGGACGGCCGCCATTCTCGGAGTCACCCACGCGTCATCACGGGCACCGGGCATGTCGCCGCCGCGCTGCTGTTCGCCATGGAACGAGCGGGCATCGGCCATGGGTGTGACGCGCGGACGGCTGGGCGTGACATTTCCGCGACCATTTCGTAATGTATCGGTGACCTATTCTCGACAGTAACCGGTAAGCGACATCATGCCTGGTCAACACCGCAAAAGAACCGATGCCCGGAGGCTCGTACTCCTGGCCGTCTGCGGCATCGCGGCGGGCGTCGCTGTCGTGGCGTGGGCGGTGATGCGGCCGGGCCCGGTCACGCAGCACGCCGCGGCGGTCCATTCGCCGCCGTCCGCGCCCGTCGCGTCGAGCACGGTCACGACCACCGCGCCGGCGGTGCCGCAGCCGGTCGCGGGCGCGGCCGCGGCTGCTGCCGGGCAACCACCACCATCTGCCAGAGAAGCCGTACAGCACCCGCCCCCACCGCCCCCGCCGGTGTCTTGTTCTACGGAACTCGCCGGCACTCGGCCGCACGTGGCACAGGTCGGCAACCTTTTGAAGAAGACATTCGCCCTCACCGACATCGGCGGCGCCAACGGCCGCAGCGACGGCGACCACGGCGCCGGCTTGGCGCTGGACCTCATGACACCCGATCCCGCGCGCGGCGACGCGATCGCCGATTTCGTACTCGCCAATCAGCAGCGTTTCGGCGTGACCTACGTGATCTGGCGGCAGCGGTACAACGATGGCCACGGCTGGTCGTATCTGGAAGACCGCGGGAGCCCGACCGCCAATCACTACGACCATGTTCACGTGTCGTTCGACAAGGCGGCGGTAGGGGACGTGACCTGCTGATCGGGTGCCCGCGCTGACGCTCTCGCGGCGCGCGGTCGACGAGGAGTCGGCCACGCGGTCATCCAGTCGGCACACGCGACCCTGGAAGGATGCACTCGAGTCGTCCATGCGACGAGAGCTATCGACCAGAACGTAGGTGACTGCCAATGCCGAAGATCGTGCTGTTCGGCGCCACCGGGTACACCGGCCGCCTGACCGCCGAAGCCCTGATCGCCCGTGGCGCCGCGCCCGTGCTGGCCGCTCGGAACGCGACCGCGCTCGAGAAGCTGGCTGCCGACCTCGGCGGCGCGGAGATCGCGGTCGCCGACGTGACCGACCCCGGATCGGTGCGCGCCCTGCTGGACCGGGGCGACGTGCTGGTGACGACGGTCGGGCCGTTCCTGCGCTACGGCGGACCCGCCTTGGCGGCAGCCGTGGCGGCGGGTGCGCACTACTTCGACTCCACGGGGGAAGGCCCGTTCATCCGCAGCGTGTTCGAGCGGGACGAGGAGGCGCGCAAGGCGGGAGTGGGCTTGCTGACCGCGTTCGGGTTCGATTACGTGCCCGGCAATCTGGCCGCCGGTCTCGCGCTACGCGAAGCGCCGGAGGCCGTCCGCGCGGATATCGGCTACTTCATGGCCGGCCCCGGCACCAGCGGTGGCACCCGCGCCTCCATGGCCGGGATGCTGTTCGAACACGGCTTCGCCCTGCGCGGTGGCCGGGTCGTGCCCGAGCGGACCGGCTCACGGATTCGCACTTTCGACGTCGCGGGCCGCGCGCGTACGGGAGTGTCGATCCCGGGGTCGGAACATTTCGCGCTCAGTCGCTCCGCCTCGCGGCTGCGCGAGGCCGACGTCTTCCTCGGCCTGCCGCCCGCGGCCGCTCGTGGTCTGCAAGTGGGCTCGCTGCTCACCGGCGCCGTCGCACGAGTGGCGCCGGTGAAACGGCTGGCCGACGGTGTGCTGGAACGCGTCGTGAAGGGCTCGACCGGCGGACCGACGCCGGAGTCGCGGGCCCGCACACGCTCCTGGGCGGTCGCCGAGACCTTCGACGACTCCGGACGCGTCCTCGCGTCGGTGACATTGACCGGCGGCGACCCCTACGACTTCACGGCCGCGATTCTCGCCTGGGGCGCGCAGACTGCGCTGGACGACGGCCTGCTCGCCGCTGGCGCGCTCGGTCCGGTGGACGCCTTCGGCCTGGACGCGCTCACCGCGGGCGCGGCCGACGCGGGGTTCGATCGGTAGCGATCGACCCGGCTGCTCCGCATTGCCGCGCTGCGGAAGCCTGCTGCTGTCGGATTCCGATCAGCGTCGACGCATGCACATCACCTGTACCGATTCGACGGAGAGCGTGACGCTGCGACTGACTCCGGATGACCGGAGAGCGGTCGCGGGCTGGCTAGATCCGAGCGGAAGCCGCCTGCTAGGACGGGTGGGGCCGGAATAGGCGAACGCACTTGTCGAGGCTTCCCCCGGCAAGCGCGTCCCCGTTTCAGTGTGCCGCGGTCGAGGTCTCGATCGATCTTTCCGACGGCATATTGTGCGACCTCGCTCCGAGCGCGCCGGATAGGTGCCCACCGATGCCGTGCAGGCCGGTGCCCGCACCCGAAGTGCGGAGCGTGCGTGCCATGACGATCGGTGTGGACCTGCGGTGACCCCAGGTTCGAGTGCCGACCACCGCGGGGTTGAAGACTTCGTGCACGAGCACACTCTGCTGGGTCGAGAACGCGATCTCGTACACGCGCGCTGCGGCGGCTGCGGGAAAGAGCCCGAACGGATGACACGTCACGCCGGTGGCGACAATGCGTCTGCGTTCGAATGCGCCCAGCCGACGGATATGGATTCCGAACGGGACACCGTCCGGCGGCATCAGCGTCGACTCGTCCGCTTCCCGGTAGGTGATCAGGTTCTCGCTGAGGACATTCCCAGCCACATCCCGCAATCTGGTGTGTCGCACCCTGAGCGTACTGGGGGCCGGGTCGTCGCAAACCGAGCAGGAAATGCGGAGTTCGTCGGCATCGATAGTGCGCGAGGGCAATACATCGGCAGCGATATCCGACCCCGCGATCTGCTGGAGAAGTAGCGTGGTGGAGCCGTCACCGTACAGCAGCATTCGCGTGGTCAACGGTAGATGAATTTCGGGCGTGAGCTGAGGGTAGACGGCTGCCGCGACGACCGGAAACGTCGTCGGTCCGGCCGTTCGTCCGGGAAGGGAAGTGGTGATGAACGGTGCGAAGTGGTTGCCCAGCCAAGCTGCGGTTCGGGTGATGCTGACCATCGGTGTGACTTTCTCAACGGCGCTAGGTCCGGCAAGGCTAAGAGACGTAGGTAGATCCGCCGCATCGGTACCTTGTAGGTGACTCGAGTCTCACCTGGCTTTTCTGCCTCCGGAGGAGCGTCTGCGCGGCGCTCCGGATTCCCGGCATGGGACAGGAGAGGCTGGGGTGGCGAGGGGCAACTCTTTCGAGCGCAGACCTTCGGGGGTTGACACGGTCGGCGGTTTCAGGTCGCGCTGATCGCAATCATTCTGCGCACTGGTCGCGCACCTTACTGTTCGGGACAGTACTTCTCATGTGAGGACTGTGTCCGATGACATTGCAGTTGGATCCGATCACATCGGCGCCATCTTCCGACCCGGCCGAGGCGGCGACCACCGAAAACCCGGCCCCGTTCACTCGCAAGCTGCTGGGCCCGGCCCGAGCATCCTCCGGACTGATTCTTGCGGTACTGATCTGGCAACTCGGGGCACGATCCTGGCTCGGCACGACCACCCCGGCGCCGACCGAGGTGCTCGAGGCCGGATGGGAGCTGGTCCGCTCGGGTGAGCTCTGGCAGCATCTGGCCGCCTCCGGGCGCCGGGTGGCGGTCGGGCTGACGATCGGCATCGGCATCGGCCTGGTATTCGGTGTGGCGGCCGGACTGTTCCGGATCGCGGAGGATCTGGTCAACGGTCCGTTGCAGGCTTTGCGGATGTTGCCGACACTGGCGCTGGTGCCGGTGTTCATCATCTGGTTCGGCATCGGTGATTCGTTCAAGATCGCGTTGATCATCGTCGCGCCCATCTTCCCGATCTACCTGAACGTGCTGGCCGGGATCCGCGGGGTGGACCGGCGGCTGGTGGAGGCGGCGGAATCGCTGGGCCTCAACCGATTCGAGCTGACCACGAAGATCATTCTGCCCGGCGCGCTGCCGCAGATCTTCGTGGGACTGCGGCAGGCGCTTGGCATCGGCTGGCTCACCCTGGTGGTCGCGGAGATGCAGACCACGCCGGTCGGGCTCGGCTTCTTGATGAACGATGCCAAGGAGTTCCTGCGCACCGACCAGATCTTCCTGGTCCTGGTGATCTACGCGGTGCTCGGGCTGCTCACCGACCTGGTGGTGCGCGTGCTGGAACACCGGTTCCTGTCCTGGCGCACCGGATATGAGGGGAAGTAGATGACCGCGACCATCGGGACCGGTGTCCGCATCCGTGGGGCGGCGCGCGCATTCGGCGGCCGCACGGTGCTGCGCGAGGTCGATCTGGATATCGCGCCGGGCGAGTTCGTGGCGCTGCTCGGCGCCAGCGGCTCCGGTAAGAGCACGCTGCTGCGCGGGATCGGCGGCCTGGACCGCGGCTTCAGCGGGTCGTTCGACGTGCCCGGATCGAAAGCGATCGTGTTCCAGGAGCATCGGCTGATTCCCTGGATCAGCGTGTGGCGCAACGTCGTTCTCGGCGTCGACGGGGCGACCAAGGCGCGTGCGCGCACAGCGTTGGAGGAAGTGGGGCTCACCGCGAAAGCGGATGCGTGGCCTGCCACGTTGTCCGGCGGTGAGGCGCAGCGTGTGGCCCTGGCCAGAGCGTTGGTCCGCAATCCGGAGCTGCTGCTGCTGGACGAGCCGTTCGGCGCGCTCGACGCGTTGACCCGGCTGAAAGTGCAAGCCCTGGTGGCTCGCCTGTGGACGCTGCACCGGCAGTCGGTGCTGCTGGTGACCCACGACGTGGAGGAGGCGCTGTTGCTGGCCGATCGCGCGCTCGTGTTGCGCGACGGCCGCATCGCCGAATCCTTCGACATCACCGTCGCCCGCCCGCGGTCGGTGGTCGACCCCGCATTCTCCGCACTCCGCCGCCGGCTGCTGCTCGCACTCGGCGTGAATCCCGAGGCACCGACAGGAGCAGAAGCATGAGTGAACCGTTGCAGATCAGCACCGACGTTCTGGTGATCGGCGGCGGGCCTGCTGCCTGCTGGGCCGCGATCCATGCCCGCGAGGCCGGCGCCGAGGTGACGTTGGTGGACAAGGGGTACTGCGGGACCAGCGGCGCCACCGCCCCGTCCGGCACCGGCGTGTGGTACGTGGCGCCGGAAGCGGCCGCGCGGGCGAACGCGAAGGCCAGCCGAGAGGCGCTGGGCGGGCATCTGGCCGACCACTACTGGATGGACCGGGTGCTCGATCAGACCTACGCGAACATGAACCGGCTCGCGGTGGAGGGGCGCTATCCATTCCCCGTGGACCCCGCCACCGGTGAGCAGATCCGCACCGGCGTGCAGGGCCCGGAATACATGCGCCGGATGCGGGCGTGGGTGAAACGGATCGGAGTGCGCATCCTCGACCACTCGCCCGCGCTGGAATTGCTGGTGGACGACGACGGCGTGGTGCGCGGCGCGGCGGGCTACCAGCGCCAGGCCGACCGCGATTACCGCGTTGTGGCCGGTGCCGTGGTCCTCGCGACCGGCGGTTGCGCGTTCCTGTCCCGGGCGCTGGGCACCAACGTCGACACCGGTGACGGCGCGCTGATGGCGGCGGAGGTGGGTGCTCGCTTCTCGGGCATGGAGTTCTCCAACGCCTACGCGATCGTGCCGAAGGGGTCGACGATCACCAAGACCGCCTACTACGGATACGCGACGTTCTTCCACGAGGACGGGCGGGTGCTCGAGGGTGCGGGCTCGACCAAGGGGCGTTCGGTGATCGCGCGGACGTTGTTGCGGGAGAAGGTGTTCGCGCAGCTCGATCGCGCCGACGCGACGGTGCAGGCGCAGATGCGGCTGGGGCAGCCGAACTTCTTCCTGCAGTTCGACCGGCGCGGCATCGACCCGTTCACCGACCGGTTCGAGGTGGACCTGCTCGCCGAGGGCACCGTCCGCGGCACCGGCGGCATCGATGTCGTCGATGACGACTGCGCCACCACGGTCGCGGGTTTGTACGCGGCGGGGGACGCGGCGACCAGGGAACGGATCTGCGGTGGGTTCACCGGCGGCGGCAGCCACAACTCGGCGTGGGCGATGTCCTCGGGCAGCTGGGCAGGCCGTGGAGCGGCGGCGTTCGCATTGCGCACGGCCCGCGCTCGCAGTGCCGATCTGCACGGGGCCGGGCGCGCGGGGTTGCGCCCGCAGCACGGTGCGTCGGTCCGTGCCGAGGACGTGGTCGAGGCCGCGCAGCGGGAACTGATTCCGTTCGAGAAGAATTACCTGCGCCACGGCGACCGGATCCGGCCCGCGCTCGCCGAGCTGGACAGCGTCTGGGAGCACGCCACCCTCGGTCTGGGCGGCGGCACCGGAGACGAGCGGGTGCGCGCCCGGCAGGCCGCCGCGATCACCGCCGTGGGACGGTTGATGTACCGGTCCACGCTGGCGCGCACGGAGACGCGCGGAATGAGCAAACGCGCCGACCACCCGGATCAGGATCCGAAGCAGCACCACCACATCCTGTCCGGCGGGCTCGACGAAGTGTGGACGGCGACGGCCGCGGCCTCCGGCACCCTGGCGGTGGCGGGATGATCGAGATCCTGCGCGCGGGGGACTGCATCGCCTGCGACAAATGCGTGGACGTGTGCCCCACGAACGTCTTCGACCGCACCGACAGCGGAATCCCGGTCATCGCACGGCAATCCGATTGCCAGACCTGCTTCATGTGCGAGGCGTACTGCCCTACGGACGCGCTGTACGTCGATCCGGAGGCGACTCCGCTGGCCGATCACGAGACGGTCCGCGACGAGAACATCGGCCGCTACCGCAGGGAACTCGGCTGGGGCCGTGGGCGCAAGCCCGGCAGCCTGGTCGCGGTCGGGCCACGCCTTCCGCACGGCGCTCCGCCGCCGCGGCTGTCCGAACTCTGAACAACGAAAGCGAATCATGCGCATCATCCGGCTGATCGTGCCCGCTGTCGTTTCGGCTCTGCTGCTGGTACTCACCGGCTGCGGGGCCGACGACGCGGGCTCGGCGACCCGCGCCGAGATCAAGACCCTCCGCATCGGCACCATCGGCACCGGCAACGTGCTCACCGGGCCGGTGGGCTTCGCCCATCAGCGCGGCGCCCTGCTGCCCGCGCTGAAGCCGTTGGGTGTGGACAGCATCGAGGTCTACAGCTTCCCCAACGGGCCCGACCTGAACCAGGCGCTGGTCGGGGGCCGCCTCGATGTCGCCACCTACGGTGACACGCCCGCGCTGGTCGCGCGCGGCAGCGGGTTGAAGACGCGGCTGCTGGCCATCGCGGCGGTGAACTACAACGCTGGTGTGGTGGCCAAGGATCCGTCGATCCGGACGCTGAAGGATCTGGCGGGCAAGAAGATCGGGGTGCAATCCGGTTCCTATATCGACCGCTACCTGCAGGGTGCGCTGAAGGCCGAGGGGATCCAGGCGCAGCTGGTGCACCTGCTGGCCACCGACGCGGAGGCGCCGCTCAACGGCGGTGATGTCGCGGCGGTCGCGTTGCCGGATGTGAACCCGTCGTCGTTCTTCCACGCGTTCCTGGCCAAGGGTTTCCACCAGGTCGACTCGATTCAGGACAACCATCCCGATCTCGCGGGTACCAGCTCCTCGGTCAGCAGTCAGGACTTCCTCGACAGCCATCCGCGGTTCGGCGCCGCGTGGCAGTCGGTGATCGGTGAGGCCAACCGGTATGCGAAGCAGCATTGGGACGACTACGTGAACTACGAAGTTACCCAGTCGAAGTCACCGGAGGCGGTGGTGCGGGCCACCGCGCGTCAGAGCTACATTCCCGACGAGATCTTCGCGCCGTCGGGCATCCAGTTGCTGACGGGGACCAAGCAGTTCCTCGTGGAGCAGAAGAAGATCCGGGAGGATTTCGGTCTGGAGGAGTGGTTCTACCGGCCGGAGCGGACCGAGCAGGGCTGAACGGGTGGACGGGTCAGCAGTGGGAGGGAAAGGGCATGCCGGAGATCGCCGAGTGGGCGCGTCAGCGGTCGTGGGGTGTGCGGCTGGAGTGGGGTTCGGCAGGTGCGGTCGCGCTCGGGCCCGGTAGCGCGTGCGTAGTGGTGGTCGATGTCCTGTCGTTCACGACGGCGGTGTCGGTCGCTGTCGAAGCGGGGACGCGGGTGCTTCCTTACCCGTGGCGGGACGGCGGCGCGGCGGATTCGCCGCGCGGCAGGGCGCGGCGCTGGCGGTGGGGCGGCGAGCGGTGTCCGAGCAACAGCCGTGGTCGCTGTCTGCGGCGGCGTTGCGCCGTGCACCGGTCGCCGAGCGGCTGGTGCTGCCCTCACCCAACGGGTCGGCCATCTCCGCCGCCGTCAACGGCGTGCCGGTCGTCGCGGCGTGCCTGCGCAACGCGAGCGCGGTCGCCGGCTGGATCGCCGGGCAAGGATGGGGCAGCGCACGGCAGCCGGTCGCCGTGATCGCCGCCGGTGAGCAATGGCCCGGCCGCGCCGGCCTGCGGCCCGCGGTGGAGGATTGGCTCGGCGCGGGGGCGGTCGCCGCGGCGCTGGCGCGTCTCGGAGCCGGACCGCTGTCTCCGGAAGCCCATGCCGCCGCCGTGGCGCACGACGGGATCGCCGACGTCGCGGCGCTGATCCGGGACTGCGCCTCGGGCCGGGAACTGATCGAAGGCGGGTTCGCGCAGGATGTCGCGGTGGCCACCGAGCTCGACCGCAGCGAGGTGGTGCCGGTGCTGACCGACGGAGCGTTCGCCGCCGCCGGCCGGTGAGCCGGGCGGTCGCCGTCGAGTGGGTGCTAGCGGTGCGGTCCGACCAGCGCGATCGCGGATTCGACCGCCACGTCGACGATGCCCGCGATGTCGTCGCCGTCCTCCACGGTGGTGGCGATGAGTTCCCGGAAACCGCCGAACAGGATCGTCGCCACCTGCCGCGACGGCGGCCGCAGTCCCGCGGCGGCGAATTCCGGTGTGTCGGCGAGTTTCTGGATCAGCGTCACGAACGCCTCGCCGACCTCGCGCTGCAACTGGCGGGTGTCGTCGCCGAGGGCGGGGACGACGCGGATCCAGCTGAGCGTCAAGGACGGCTCTTCGCGCGCGACGCGGATCCACGCTTCGATGGCCTGACGCACCTGGCTACGCCAGGGCTGGTGCGGGTCGACCGCGGCATCGATCCGCTGGATCATCTGCTTGTGGTGCTCGCTCAGCAGGGCGATGAAGCAGTCCTGTTTGCTGGTGAAGTGCTCGTAGAAGGTGCGGCGCGAGGTGCGGGCGTGGCGGACCACGTCGGCGACGGTCGTGTCCTGGTAGCCGCGTTCGCACACCGCCATGGCCATGGCGTCGAGCAGGCGGCGGCGGAACCCCGAATCCGAGTCGTTGTCGGCGGAGGTGCGGGTTACGGGCGCGGCGCGGGTCACGAGAATCAGGTTAGTTACTCCCTTCGGTTGCTCATGCCCGGCCCGAACCCGTGGCCGGGCGGTTGTCGTGTCCCGATGCCACGGTGTGGTGATCGTCGGGCGGTGCGCCGCCGCGGGTGAAGCGGATGGTGCCGTCATCGATGCGGCCGTAGCGGAGGGTGAGCACGTCGTGGGCGTAGCTCATGCCCAGCCGCCACGGAGCCCGGGAGCCCGCTTTGGGGAATCGGTCGATGTCGCGCAGCACGTACCCGGCTTGGAAGTCCAGCAGCGGTGCGGGCGTCACGGTGGAGTCCGGCCACGGAGTGGTCTGCCGGTAGCCGCCCGCGTCCATGTGCCGCAGCAGCCGGCAGACGAATTCGCTGACCAGATCGGCTTTCAAGGTCCAGGAGGCGTTGGTGTAGCCGATGGTGAAGGCGAAGTTCGGCACTCCGCTGAGCATCATCCCCTTGTAGGCCATGGTGTGCGGCAGCGCGATCTGCTGCCCGTCCACCGTGAGCCGGATGCCGCCGAGCGCGAGCAGCCGCAGCCCGGTGGCGGTCACCACCACATCGGCCTCGAGCTCGCGGCCGGAGGCCAGGAGCAGCCCGGTCGGGGTGAACCGTTCGATGCGATCGGTGACCACCGAGGCGCGGCCGCCGCGGATCGCGCGGAACAGGTCTGCGTCCGGCACCAGGCACAGCCGCTGATCCCACGGCTGATAGACGGGCTTGAAATGGGTGTCGACGTCGTAGCCCGGCGGCAGTTGCTTGACGGTCAGGTCGCGGATGAACTTTCGTATCAGTCGTGGACGTCGCCGGCTCAGCTGGTAGATCACGGTGCTGACCAGCACGTTCTTCCACCGGACGACGGTGTAGGCCCGTCTCGGCCCCAGCAGTGCGCGCAGCCGGCCGGCCAGCGCGTCCCGCGCGGGCACCGGCAGGATGTAGGTGGGGGAGCGTTGCAGCATCGTCACGTGCGCGGCGTTGTCGGTCAGCGCGGGCACCAGGGTCACCGCGGTGGCGCCGCTGCCGATCACGACCACCCGTTTGCCCGTGTAGTCGAGGTCCTCTGGCCAGTGCTGCGGATGCACCACCTGTCCGCGGAAGTCGCCGATTCCGGCGAACCGCGGCGTGTAGCCCTCGTCGTAGTGGTAGTAGCCGCTGCACACCAGCAGGAAGTCGCAGGTGAGTTCGCACGTGTCGCCGTCGTGTTCGGCCAGCACGCTCCAGCGGGACTCGGCGCTGGACCAGGACGCTTCGATCACCCGATGCCCGTACCGGATGTGCCGGTCGATGCCGGCGTCGGCGGCCGTCTGGCGGATGTAGCGCAGGATCGCGGGCCCGTCGGCGATGGCTTCCGCTTGCGTCCACGGGCGGAATCGGTACCCGAGGGTGTGCATGTCGGAGTCCGAGCGCACTCCGGGGTAGCGGAACAGGTCCCAGGTACCGCCGAGGGTGTCGCGCGCCTCGAGGATCGCGTAGGTGCGGTGCGGGAAGGCCGCCCGCAGGTGGTGGGCCGCGCCGATGCCGGAGAGGCCGGCGCCGACGATCAGGACGTCGAGGTGTTCGCTCATGCCCGCGCCCCTTTCGCGTCGCGGGCCCGCAGGCGGCGCTCCAGCAGCGCGACCACACCGTAGTAGTGGGTGGGCGTCACCCGCGCCAAGGCATCGAACAGGTAGGCGTCGGGACCGACCAGGATCCGGGACTTGCCGTGTTCGACTCCGCGGCAGATGATTTCGGCCGCCTTCTCCGGCGTGGTCAGCGCCAGTGTCTCGAATTCCGCGGCCATCTGCTCGTGCGTCCGGCCCCGGCCCTCGGGGTCCTTGCGGACGCGGGCGTTGCGCGCGATGTTGGTTTTGATGCCGCCGGGGTGGACGTTCACCGCGGAGACACCGGTGCCGCGCAGTTCCTGGCGCAGGGCGTCGGTGAATCCGCGCACCGCGAATTTGGCCGCGCAGTAAGCGCTTTGATTGGGCATGCCCAGCAGCCCGAATACGCTCGAGGTGTTGACGATCACGCCGTGATCCTGCTCGACCAGGATGGGCAGGAAGGCGCGCGTGCCGTTGACGACGCCGTCGAAGTTGATCCGCCGCAGCCATTCGTCGTCGTCGGCGACGGCGTCGAGCACCGAGGAGGACATCGCGACACCGGCGTTGTTGAACACCGCCGCCAGTGGCGCGGTCAGCCAGTCGCGGACCTCGTCGGCGAAAGCGAGCTGGTCGGCGGCGTCGCGCACGTCCAGGACGCGGGGGAGTACGGGGCCGGTCAATGCGGCCGCGGTCTCCTTCAGCCCCACCGCATCGGTATCGGCAATCGCGACGGGAGAGCCGGTGCCCGACAGCAATCGGGCCAGGCTGCGGCCGATGCCGGAGGCCGCGCCGGTGATCATGACCGGGCGGCCCGACAGCGGCCTACGGGTGCGGGGCATGGGTGCTCCTGCTTTCGGACGTGCGGATGAGATCGGCGAACCGCTCGCTCATGCGGTCGCCTCGACGGCACGGTCGAGTGTTCGCTCGCCGGGACGCGGCGTGCGCCGGTGCACCACGGCGCGGCCCTTCCCGGCCGGGACGAGTGCGACGCCACGGAAGTGGGTGCGCTCGTCGCGGGCGTCGGTGGGTTCCAGCGTGAAGTCCCGCAGCAGCGTGCGCAGCACGACGTTCATCTCCATCGTGGCGAACGCGGCGCCGATGCAGCGGCGGCTGCCGCCGCCGAACGGGATCCAGCTGAACGTGCCCGGACGGACGCCGACGAACCGGTCGGGGTCGAAGGCACGGGCGTTCGGGAAGAGGTCCTCGTTGTCGTGCATCAACCGGATGTTGACCACGATCTTCTGGCCCTCGGGCAAGGTCCATCGGCCCAATTGCAGCGTCTCGGCCCGGACCTGGCGCAGCGTGATGTCGATGACCGGCCGGACGCGTTGCACTTCCAGCAGCGTCGCCTCACGCAGTTGCGAGCCCCCGGCGTCGGCTTCGGCCACCAAGCGCCGCAGGACGTCCGGGTGCCTGCGCAGCCGCTCGATCGTCCACGACAACGTCGTCGCCGTCGTCTCGTGCCCGGCGGTGAGCAGGGTCAGCAGTTCGTCGGCGATCTCGCCGCGCGACATGGCCGTGCCGTCGTCGTAGCGCGCCTGCAGCATCATCGCCAGCACGTCGTCGCGCTCGTCCAACCCTTCGCGGTTGGCGCGGTCGATGAGTTCGCCGACGATTTCGTCGTAGCGGCGGCGGTAGGCCGCGAAGCGGGCCCAGGGACCGAATCTGCCCAGCGCTCGCCGGGGAACCGGGATCGCGGCGAGGGCTGAGGCGATCAGGACGAGTTTGGGCAGCAGCCGGCGCAATTCCTCGAATTCCGCGCCCTCGGCGCCGAAGACCGCGCGCAGGATCACGTTCAGCGTGATCCGCATCATCGAGTCCATCGTCGCGAACTCGCGGCCCGACGGCCAGTCGGCCATCTCGCGGACCGCCTCCTCTTCGACGAGCGATTCGTACACGGCCAGCCTGCGGCCGTGGAACGGCGGGGTGAGCAGTTTGCGCTGCTTGCGGTGTTCGACGCCGGTCAGCGCGAACAGCGACCCCGGTCCGAGGAACTGACCGAGGTTGACGTCGATGTTGTCGACGAGGTCGGTGCTCGTGGTGAACAGGGCTTTGATCTCGGCCGGGTCGGCGAGCACGACGCAGTCTCCGAATCGGGGCATCTGGACGCGGAAGGCCGATCCGTAACGGTCGTGCATGCGCCGCCAGGTCCGGGTGCGCCCGGTCAGTATCCGCAAGTTCTGCACGATCGGCGGGGTGGATGGCCCGTCGGGAAGTCGCACAGCGGGCATGCGCCCACCTCCTCGTGTGGTACTCCGATGTACCATTCGTACGGTACGCGCCTGTACCAGGCTGTGACAAGGGTTACATCGAACAAGCCCGGGGCGCGTCGGCCACCCTCGGCCGGGTTCTCACGCGTCCTCCCACAGTTCGGCGCTATGGACGGCGAGCAGCGCGTCGATGCGCCGGAGCGCTTCGGCGGCGGGCAACGAGGCGAGGCGGCGTCCGTCGCGCAAACGCAGCGCCACCGCGTCGGCGGCGGCCTCCTCGGCGCCGATGATCGCCTGATACGGCACGAGTCGGTGATCGCGGATGCGTGCACCGAGGCTGCCGCGATCCGGCGGCGACACCGCCACGCGCAGTCCGAGGTCATGGCAGCGGCGCTCGAGGTGCGCGGCCGCGGGCTGCTGGGCATCGGTCACCGGCAGCACCACCACCTGGGTCGGCGCCAGCCAGGCCGGGAACCGGCCGCCGTGGCATTCGATCAGGTGGGCCACGGCCCGCTCGACGCTGCCGACGATGCTGCGGTGCACCATGACCGGCCGGTGCGCAGCGCCATCGGCGCCGGTGTAGCGCAAGTCGAACTGCTCGGGTTGATGGAAATCGACCTGCACGGTGGACAGGGTGGACTCCCGTCCCGCGCTGTCGCGGACCTGCACGTCGATCTTGGGCCCGTAGAACGCCGCTTCGCCTGCCACCGCGTCGTAGCTCAGGCCGCAATCGTCCAGGGCGGCGGTGAGCAGGGCGATCGACCGCTCCCACAAGTTCGGCGCGGCAACGTATTTCCCCTCCGGCCCGGGCAGCGACAACCGGTAGCGGGCGGCACGGATGTCCAGCGCGGCGTAGGCGTCGGCGATCATCGCCAGCGCACCGGTGACCTCGGCGGCTACTTGATCGAGGGTGCAGAAGATATGCGCGTCGTTGAGCTGGATTCCGCGTACCCGGGTCAATCCGCCCAGCACGCCGGACAATTCGGAGCGATACATGCCACCCAGCTCCGCGATCCGCAACGGCAGCTCCCGATAGCTGTGCGCGCGGGACCGGAACAGCAGCGCGTGGTGCGGGCACAGGCTCGGGCGCAACACCACGTGCTCACCGCCGAGGTCCATCGGCGGGAACATGTCGTCACGGTAATGCCGCCAGTGCCCGGAGATTTCGTAGAGCTCGCGTTTGCCGAGCACCGGCGAATACACGTGGCGGTAGCCCGCGCGGCGTTCGGCGGTGCGGATGTAGTCCTCCAACGCCTGGCGCACGGCCGCGCCGTCCGGCAGCCAGAACGGCAGGCCGGAGCCGATCAGCGGGTCGGTGTCGAACAGGTTCAGCGCACGGCCGAGGGTGCGATGGTCGGGCATGGTGGTCTCCTCGTCGACAGGGGGCGAGTGACCACGAGACGAAGCCCCAGGGCACTCGCCCCGGGGCTCGGACAAACGTGGATCAGCGCGCCGGGACGGATTCCGGCGTCGTCGTCACAGCAGCGCGCTTCACGCGGGCGACGGTAGCAGAGGCCGCCGCAGCCACGCACGCGAGTTTCCCGGGAAAGCGGCGAAGATCGCGAAGCGCCCACCGGCGCGAGGGCTTTGACGCATAATCGGGTTCGATTGCCACGCAATGACATCGGGGGTCGATGGGGACGCGCAGGGCGGTGCTGCAAGCGGGAACGCTGCTCCCGCTGGTCGCCGCGTGCGCGCCGGACCTGCTGCTGGGCAGCTCGGACGCGGTGCGCGTCGGGGTGTCTTGGAGCGGGCAGGAACTGGCGGCCTTCCACGCCGTCCTCGACGGCCTGGACCTCGGCTTCGCGATCGAGGTGATCCCGCTCGGCGACAACACCGACACCGCGTTCACCGCGGGCGGACCGTCCGCGCCGGACGTGGTGCTGCTTCCGCAGGCGGGCCGGGTGCGTGAACTCGCCGGAGACCACAAACTGCGGCCCGTCGCCGACAGGGTGTGGACCGACGAACTCGGCAGCCGCTACGCCCAGCCCTGGCAAGCGTTGCTGCGCTCGGAGGGGCGCCTGTACGGGGTGCCGTTCAAAGCCGCCGACAAGTCGCTGCTGTGGTTCGACCGGCAGCAATTCGACAGCTACGGCCTCGGTGCGCCGGCGGCCTGGACTCTCGCCGACTGGGTCGACCGGATGGAGGTGCTCGCCCAGACGCCGATCCGCCTGCTCGCGCTGCCCGCCGCCGACGGATGGGCGCTGACCGACTTCTTCGAAAACGTTCTGCTCGCCGAATCCCCGCGCATCTACGACGATCTGGCGTCCAAAGACAGCCGGGAGTGGGACAACCCGGCCGTGCGCGCCGCGTTCGGGCATCTGGGCGTGCTGTGGGGGCAGCGGCACGCGTTTCCGGGCGGCGTCGGCGTCGCGTTGACCAGGCAGTTCTCCGACGCCGTCCGGGAGGTGTTCCAGCACCGCCGGGCCGCGGCGGTCGTCGCCCCCGACTTCGCGGAACCGATCGTGCGCAGCGCGGTCCGCGCCTCCGGGCGCACCGTGGAGGACGCCGTGGGCGTGGTGCCCTTCCCCGCGGTGACCAGCGCGTCGGGGCGGCCGAAGATCGTCGGAGGCGACGTCATGGTGGTGACCCGGCAAGCCACTCCCCGCGCGGACGAACTGGTCGAGAGACTGGCCGGCGCACGCGCTCCGCTGCCGTGGATCGAGCGCTACGGCGGCTTCCTGGCGCCGAACCTGCGCACCGAGGCGGACTACTCGCCGTTGCTCGCGCCCTCGGCGCGGGAGCTCGCCGCGCGCAGCACCTTCGACCTGTCCGACCGGATCGGTCCGGTCGGCGGCCGGGAAGGGCTGTGGCGGGTGCTGACGGAGTTCCTCATCGCGATCGGCGACGGCGCCCAGCGGCGGGTGGCCGAGTCCACCGACCGGGCGATCGCCGCGCTGGACGACGTCGAGCGGCGGCGCCGATGACCTCGCCCTCGGATTTCGACGTCAACGGTCTGCGCATCGAGCTGGCCACCCGCCGCATGCGCGGGCCGCTGGTGCCCGGCGGCCGGCCGCGGCGCTGGCTGGGATGGGCGGCGGGTCTTCCCGCGACGGTGCTGACGGTCGCGCTCCTGGCGCTGCCCGCCGCGTGGACGCTGCTCATCGCCACCCGGGCACGTCCGGTCACGGTGCTGGCCTGCGCGCTCGCCGCGGCCGGTGCGCTCCTGCCCGCCGTGCTGCGCCGACGGTTGGGTGTGCCCTGGATACGAATCGTGGTGTGGCCGTCGGCGATCGGCGGCACGATCGGCGGACTGTGGCTGCTGGGCGGCACGATGACCGCCGACGACCGCGGCGCCTACCTGCGCACGCTGCTGTGGGTGGCCTTCGCGATCGGACTGCTGATCCTCGCGCTGGCGATCGCGTGGTGGGGGCGCTCGGCGCGCTGGCTGTGGTTGCCGCTGATCGTTCCGTTCGGAGTGTCGGCGTTCGTGTCGGGCGTGGCGTTCCGGGTGATCTTCGGCAGCGGCGCGCGCTGGCTGGACATCGAGGACGTCGGGCTCTACCGGTGGTGGCTCGCGGCGATGCTCGGCTCGGCATTCCTGTGGACCTGGCTGGGTTTCCTCACCGCGCTGTTCCGTGCCGGAATCCATGCGATAGAAGCCGATCCGGCGCGCGCGGGCTACCTCTACCGCGACGACGGCAGGCCGCTGGCGGTCCGGCTGTACGAGTTGCTGCGGCCGGTGCTGCTGATCGCCGGGCTGGCCGTCGGCGTCGCGGCCGCGCGCGTGTTCGATGTGGTGCTGATCGGGGTGCCCGGGGCGCTCGAGTACCAGGTCGACAGCGCGACCGTGCATTGGTGGCGGCTGTCGGCCGACGCCGAGCCCGGGGTCGCGGCCGCCTACGCGCTGCCGCTGGCGGTGCTCGTGGGCGCGGTTGCCTGGCTGCTGCAAGTGGACGTGCGCCGGCACCGCGCGAGCTGGTCGGCGGTGCGCGCGATGTCGGTGGCGGGCCGCAGCCGCGTCGGTCCCGTGCGCGCGGCGGGCATCGTGCTGGTCTCGGTGCTGGTGCTCTACCCGATCGGCGTACTCGCCTATACCGGGTTGCACGGGCACGACGGGTTCGGATTCGCGGCCATCGGTCTGCTGTGGGGTGACGACGGACTGTGGCGCTCGCTGCAGACCACCGCATGGGTCGCGGGGATCGTGACCGTGGTCGTGGTGGCCGCGGCCGCGCCGGTGGCCTACCGGCTGGCGGCGCTGCGACCCAACGGCACCGCCGCCCGGGTGGCCGTCGTGGCGCTGGTGGTGCTCGCGGTGATCCCGGCGCAGACCTACCTCGGGCCGATCGACGGTCTCGTCGACGCCCACGAGCTGTCGGGCACGCGGATCCCGCTGATCCTCGTGCACGCCGCCGCCGGCCTGCCGATCGCCATCCTCGTGCTGCGCGGCGCGATGCTCGCCCCGCCGGGCAGCGCCGCCGCGGACGCCCTGCACGGCCTGGCCAGCCCGGGCACCATCGCCCAGCGCGTGCTGGCCTCGTCCGGGCCCGCGCTGGGGGCGGTGGCGGTGCTCGAGTTCGTCCAGGTGTGGAACGACTTCTTCATCGGGCTCGTCGTCAGCGGAGCAGGCGCGAGCCCCTGGTCGCTGCTGTTGTGGGGCGAGGCGCGGCAATTCGGTGAGAACACCGCGCAATTGGCCGCCGGGTCGCTGGTGTCGGCGGTGCTGCCGGTGGCGCTGCTGCTGGTGACCTGGCGGCGGTGGGTGGTGCCGGGCCTGACCGGTGGAGTGCTGCGATGACAGCGGCCGCGCCGGGACGCGGGGAGGGAGAGCGACGGTGAGTACCTCGACCGAACCCACCGAGCCGGTCGGGCAGACCGCGACGCCGCGATCCTCGATCTGGATCGGGTTTCTCGGCACCGCGTCGCTGGTCGCCTACACGGTGCTGTTCGAGCTGGTGCGCACCCTGGTGGTGAACTCGTTCGGCGAGAACGCCGTCGTCCAGTTCTTCAACGGGCCGCTGCGCTGGCTGTCGGTGCTGTTCATCGTCGCCGCCGCGGCCTACGCGCTGTCCCGGTTCGCCCGCGGGTATCGCACCAGAGTGCGGACCGCCCGGGAAATGGACCTGATCGCCGGTCTGGTCGAACCGGGCCCCGCGCTCGCCGACCGCAGACCGCGCGCCGCCGCACCGGCCCCAGAACTGGACGCGGTGCTCGACGGGCACCTCATCGCCGCGGTGCTGCGGGACCTGCCGGTGCACGACTACGAAACCATCGCGCTGCTGGCCGTGCTCAACGCCATTCGTGACACGCCGGGACGGCTGCCGCTGGCGCGCGAACCCTCCGCGCGCACTGCGGCGAAACTGCTGGAGGGTCTGTGCCGCCGGGAGATCATCACCGAGCATGGCGCGCAGCGATTCCGCGTGCGGCGCGTGCCCGAACTGCCGGATCGATCCACGGTGACCGCAGGACCGCAGTGGGCCGCGGCGCTCACCGCGCTGCTGCACCACTACGCCGACCGCGCGGGACGCTGGGCGATCGCGCTGGAATCACGGCGCTTCGCCGTGGGCGCTCGCCGCTGGTTCGAGACCGAGGAACCCTATCTGCGCGCCCTGGTGGCCGCCTGCGCGAATCCCGGCCGGGAGTTCCCCCCGGCGGCGGTCGCGCACCTGGTTCGCCTCGGCAATGCCCTGGACGTGTGGTACGCGCGAATCGGATTGGGGGAGAACGAGAGCGGGGTGGCCGACGATCTGTGCTCACTCCCGGGAATCGACGAGCTGAATCGCGACCTGGTGTTGCTGCGGGCGGGACGGCTGGACGAGCGGCCGCGCGGCTACCGGCCGCGGCGGCTGTCGACGAGCTTGGCCGCCCGCTGGGAACATCAGACGGCGCTGCGGCGGCTGGGCGCCGCCCCGGTGGATCTGGACGAGGTCGCCGATCAATTGGAGACCGCGTGGTGGCTGCTGCCGCGTGACGACGTCGCCGGGGAAGTGTGCGCTCTGATCAACCTCGCCGTCGTGCACATCCGGCAGGGCCGCCTCGACGCCGCGCAGGACCGTCTCGAACTGGCCGAATCCCTCACCCGCACCGGTCTCGATCCCGACGGGCGAGCGCAGACCCACGAGACCATGGGCGCGCTGTGGTGGGCCCGCGGCGAACCCCGCCGAGCCCTACGCTGCTGGCAGCTCGCGCTGAGCGCCTACCGCGTCCTGGACGACGACCCCGGCATCGGCCGCTGCCTGCAACATCTCGGCTCCGCGGTCGTCGCCGACCCCGACCACGCGACCCTGCTGCTGCCCGCCGACCCACCCCTCACCCGCGCCGAAGCCATCCGCCAAGCCAGCGGATGGCTGGCCGAAGCCCGCCGCAGACACCCGCTCGTTCGCCACGCCGGATACTATGCGGCACAAGCACGTTCGGACCTGCGCGCCGATCGCGGCCTGCTCGGCCTCTTCCCGGCTCGCCGCCGCGGCCCGCTCGCGCGCATCGATCAATGGCCCGCGTCCGTCGACGACCACGCCCACCGGCCACGCTGACCACGAGCCTGCGACCGTCTGATGCTCCCCGCGCCATCCACGCTCGTCCTGGTCCGTCATGCCCAGCCGTTCTTCCCACGGCCGGGCGGACCGGGCGAGCAGGAGCGCTCGCTGACCGACGAAGGCCGAGACCAGGCCGAGCGGCTGGTCGCCATACTGGCCGCCGCGGCACCCACCGCCATAGTCTCCAGCCCCTACCTTCGGGCCGTGCAAACCGTCGAACCTCTCGCCCGTTCCATCGGCCTGCCCGTTGTCACAGACCACGCATTGCGCGAATGGGACTCCGGAATCGGCCCGACTCCCGATTTCGCCCGCTACTACCGCGAAAACTGGGCCGAACCGGGGTGGGCCAGGCCAGGAGGGGAGAGCCTGCGAGAGCTCTCCGGGCGCGCCACCGCGATCCTGACGCAGCTGGCGCAGCGGCACCGCGGCGGGACGGTCGTGATCGGCAGCCACGGCACCTTCATCTCGCGCGCATTGGCCGGGTTCGGCTGTCGAGAGGTGGACTGGGCCTTCCACCGGGCCATGCCGATGCCCGCGATCTACCGGCTGGTCTTCGAGGACTCCGGCGTGCGAGCCACCGGGCCGGGTCTGGCGGAGTGAGCCGTGTGCAGACGTCGTCGAGGCAGGGCATCTCAACTCGCGATGCCGGCGTCGATCTGCTGGGCACGGCGAAGCAGCGTGGGATCGTGTGCGTTGACCAGCAGCAGTTCCGAGGCCTGGGTGGTCCATAATTCGGTGAGCCGTTCGTGGTTGGCGCGGACTCGAGGCATGTCGTGGGCGATGAAGCGCTCCATGAGGATCAGGGATCGGGGCACGCGGCCGGTGCCGTCGATCTGCCCGTGGTGATGGAACGCATCGCCCGCGTGCAGGATCCATCGCTTGCCGGTATCGATGGCGATGGCGGCGTGGCCGCGGCTGTGGCCGGGCAGGCCGATCATGACGAGGCCGGGCGCGACGTCGGTGAGCTCATGGGCTGCGGCGAAGCCGTTCCACGGCTCGCCGTGGCCGGGAAGGTGGCCGACCAGCGTCGGGTGGTGGTCGCGTTGGGTAGCCAGGTAGCGGACCTTCTCGACGAAACCGCGCGGGTGCAGTGCCGCGTCCGCTTCGTCCGCGGTGAGATGCACTCTGGCCCAGGGAAAGTCCGCCAGCCCGCCGGTGTGGTCGGCGTCGAAGTGGGTGAGCACGATATCGCGGACCTCACGCTGGTCGAACCCGAGGCGTGCGACCTGCCGGACGGCGGCTTCGTTCTCATCGAACCGCGGGCGGACGTAGTGGCGTCCGGGCCCGAACCGGGCACCGGGTTCGGCGGCGTCGCGCAGCCCCAGTCCGCTGTCCACGAGCACGAGGCCGGTGGGCGTCTCCAGCAGCAGGACATGGCAGACCAGGCCCTCAGGGGTGCACGGCGGGCGCATGGTGCCGCAGTTGAGGTGGTGGACCTTCATCCCAGTGCCTCGAGCATCGCGGTCATTACCGCCGGATCGCCTCCGAGGAGGCCGGTGTCGATGGTTCGGATCGGGTGGCTGCCGTCCCAGTGCGCCGCGGCCATCTTCACCAGGTCGAAGACGAACTTCTCGGTGCCCCCGACGTCGGAGATCTCGATGACGGTGCCGGAGTGGTGCTCGGTCTGCAGGTAGGCGAATCGGCCGTCGGCCCCGCCGATGCGGCCTTCCTGTCCGACGGTGCGTCCGGCGGAGAGGGCCCGGTCGCAGAGCTCGATGGCGGCCACCGGATCGGCGGCCGGATGCGGCCCGGTGTGCGCGTCGGCGAAGGACAAGACGATCTTGCCGGTGGCCGCGTTGTCTCGCGGTCGCTGTACGGCGGCCGCCGCGTCGGCGCGCATTGTCACGGTCTTCTCCTGAGTTCTATCGGGTGAGAGTGGCGGTCAGTCGCCGAGGTCGGGCGGTGTGGTGGCCAGCAGGCGCGGGTCCGGTTCGTGTCCGGCTGTGGTGGCGGCTCCGGCGAGGGCGCGGGCGAAGGTGAGCAGGCCGCGGGGACTGCGTTTGTCCAGTCCGCCCAGCAGTTGCTTCAGGACGGTGAGCTGATCGAAGTAGATCCGTTCAGTCACCAGGTTCTCGTGCTCGTCGAAGACGAAGTAGGCCGTCATCCTGGTCCTGTGGGTGGACCCGGTCGGCGGGATCTTTCCGAGCGGCCCCGAATGGGTTCCCAGTAACCAGAATTCGACGATCACCGCGTCGTGACTGTGCCGCAGGGCGATGATCTCGTGGTCTTGGTCGGGAAAGGCGCGGCGGGTGTCGCGATAGTAGTCGCGCACCTCCTCGTCGCCGTCGTGGACGACCAGCGGCGCGATCAGCTCGTAATGCGGGTGCGGGAACGTCGACAGGGTGGCGTCCCAGTCCTGGGCCACTTCGTCGTGGAAGTGGTCGAGAACGAGTTTCTCCCGGGCGCGCAGAACGGGTTCGGGGGGCAAGGTGAAACGTGACGACATGGGTAGGTCTCTCCTCAACGCTGCGGCCCGTGGGTGATGTGGCCGTGATGGAAGGTGGGGTGGGCGCCCGGGTTGGTCCACACGCCGGTGAGTTCGCTGGAGGGGAAGAACTGCAGGAACCGTGCGTCGGTTCGGCTGCGGTCGGCCAGCGTCTTCTCGAGGACGATCGAGTTGTATTGATCGGCGGTGGTTTCGATCGTGTTCGCGTTGAGCACGACCTCCTGCTGCCACTGCTGGGCCCAGCGCGCCAGGCCGGGCATCCGGGAGTGTTCCGGGGTCAGCGCTTCGGTCGCGATCACGTTCTCGCTGCTGACCCAGATCCCGGTCGATGTGTTGAGCACCAGGCTCTGGTTACCGAACACGTGGCCCGGGGTCTTGACCACGGCGACACCGGGACCGAGGACGACCGAGCCGTCGATGGGCCGGAACGCTTCCGCGGGCACGTCACGATAGGTGGCGGGCTGGTACCACGGCTTCTGCAGTGGATGCAGCTCGGCCATGCCGACCAGCTCGTCACGCTGGACGATGACCTGCGCGTTGGGGAAGATCGCCGCCGGTGTGGTGCCGAGGTCGTCCTGAGGCGCCGTGGTGCCGATCCACCGCCGCAGATCTTGGGTGTGCAGGTGGTCGAACATCAGGTAGTCGACCTCCTCGGGCGCGATCCCCAGGCGCGACAGATGCGCTTGCACCGTGCCGTGCTCGCGGACCATGCGCCGTTGGATCACGGCCGGGGTGCGCTGGGCGAGATTGTCGAAATACGGTGTGTAACGCCCGCGTTCGACGTCCGAGGGTTCGAACAGCAGCGTGCGGCGGCGGCCGTCGGAATCGTGCCAGCGGATCACCAGCATGCGGTTGGTGATCGACAGGAACGGTGCGATGGCGCGGGAGGCGCGGAACAGTCCGAAGCGGGTCGGATACGGCAGTGTCACCAGATCGCAGGTGGTGACGCTGTCGGGGGTGCCGGTGCTCGGGAACTCTCGGCGGAACGCCGCGGCCCGGGCGCGAGCCAGTCGTAGGCGCGCGCCGGGGCCGCCGTCTGCGTGGGCGAGATCGGTGAAGGTGTCGATGGGGTCTCCGATGGTCCGAAGATCGGCGACGTCGGAGGTTCCCCAGGGGAAACGCATATCGGACTCCAATATCCACGGTGTGGGTTTGGTGTGGCTCCGACACTATATCCACGATGTGGATTAAATCAAGGGGGTGCGGCAGAATGACCACATGACCAGCCAAGCTCCCTCGACGCGCCGCGGGCGACCCCCGAAAGGCGCGGGACAGCTCACCCGCGCGGGGATCATCGAGGCGACCCTCGACGTGATCGGCAGCGACGGTGTCGGCGCGGTGGGTATCCGAGCGGTCGCGCGCGCGCTCGGAGTCGATCCGAAAAGCCTGTACAACTACGTCGACGGGAAAGACGGGTTACTCGATGCGGTAGCCGAGCATCTCTTGGGCTCGATCGAGTTGCCCGCGCTCAGCGGTGATCTCCGCAGTGATCTGCGTGCCATCGCGGAGGCGTTCCGCGATCGCGCTCTTCGGCATCCCGCGGCCGCCGCGCTGGTCCTCACGCGGCAGCTGGGATCGGTGGAGGGCTTGTCGCCGATCCAAGCCGTCTTGGAGGTGCTGCGCGCCGCGGGGTGCGACTCGGAGGAAGCGGTTCATCTCTTGCGGGCGATGTTGGCCACGCTCATCGGCACTCTGCTGCGCGAAGTCAGCGCGGGCCCCACCTACGGAATCAGCGACACCGCCGGCATCGCCGCACGGCGGACGACCCTGGAACAATCCGGACTGCCGGCCGTGGCCGAGGCTGCTCCGTACTTGGCCCGGTTCGACAGCCAGGCGGAATTCGACTACGCGATGGATCTGGCGCTCGATGCGATCGTCGCGCGTGTCAGCGGTTCGGCACGAAACGGCTGAGCCGCCGACGCACTCACGCGCGTGTGAGACCACACCCGACCCGGAACACCAAGCGCTGCTCGCCGACGCGGTGGGCCTGGCGCTGTTGCGCGCCGACGCCGGCGAAACGATGCGCGCCTTCCGCGGCGCCGCCGCCGTCGCCGGACGAGCCGAGACCTTTCCAGCGCATGGCGACCCTTTGCAATGTCGGTGGCCTATCCGGTGCGGTTTTCGTCGGTGACGCGTGTCGTGAAGGTGATGGCGTCCTGGCTGGGGGGTGCGCCGAAAAGGCGGCGATACTCACGGCTGAACTGGGACGGGCTGTCGTATCCGACGAGGTAGCCGATGTTGGCGACATCCCTGGGGTTCGCCGCGAGGAGAAGCCGGGCCTGGTTGAGTCTGATCTGCTTCTGGTATTGGATGGGGGTCGTGCGGGTCACGGCCTGAAAATGCCGATGGAACGCGGAGGTGCTCATGCCGGTGAGCCGGGCCAGGTCCGGCACTTGGAACGGCTCTCGATAGTTTTCCCGGATCCATTGCAGGGCTTCGGCGATCGGTGAGAGTCTGGGGTCGGTGAGACCGATCTGGCGGACGATCGCGCCGTGCTCGCTGGTGAGCAATCGCCATAGGATCTCCCGCTTGATCAGCGGTGTGAGCACATCCCGGTCACGCGGCTGGTCGAGTAGGCGAACCAGTCGCATGGCGGCGTCGAGCAGTTCCTTCGACGCCTCTGCGAAGCCGACGGCAGGTGGCGCGATCGTGTCGTCGGCGAAGGCGCCGCGACCTGCCTGCAGCAGCAGCTCAGCGACCTGCGAGGGCTGTAGCAACAGACACAGACCCAATACCGGTCGTTCCGGGGTGGCTTCGAGGAAACGGCATTTGAGCGGTACGGCGGTGGAGGCCACCAGGTAGTGCCCGGCACGGTGGTCGTATACCTGCTCGCCGTACGCGAGACGTTTCGCGCCCTGGGCGATCAGCGTCATGCGTGTACCGGCCATGGACGGTGGCGGGGGCAGGATCGACACCTCCCGGCCGACCAGCAGGTCCTGGATTGCCGTTGCCCCGTCGTCTCGCGCATGGCGGGCCAACAGCGTGCAGAGCTCATCGAGCGGCATGCACCGGAGTTTAGTGCTCCGGGATGAACAATCCGCAGGTAGACTGCGCTTTCTGGGGTTCATCCCAGCGCGTGTGCGATGACGATGACGCAGCCGAGGACGAATTCCAGGGCGGCGAAGGAAAGAAATTCCACCGGCCGGATCGGAAGACCCTTCAGGACGATGGACAGCATCCGCCCGGCGAACCCAAGGAAGATCGGCACGGCCAACAGGAACATCGGCGCCCAGCCGATGTATACCCCTGCCATGAAACGGTGGATGTGGTCTGCGGTCGCCTCACCCCCGCGGGCTCCCTGCACCAGTTGAAGACCGGCGCCCGCAACGATGACAGCCGCCGTCAGCAGCAGACAGGCCATGACTGTCATGTCGGCGCCGGTGAAGGAGCTGTGCGCGGCAGCCGGCAGCAATCCTTGGGTTTCCATAGTGATGTCGTGTTCCTCTGGTGGCAGTCGGCGGTCAGGCTTGTTGGGTGGGGCGTACGAGCAGTTCGGCGACGGCCACATGCCGGGGGCGGGTGACGATGTATCCGACCGCGTCGGCGATGTCGCGGCTTTGCAGTCGCTCGATGTCGCCGAGTGCGGCGGCGATCTGCTGCTGGACGACGGCGGGATTGTGATCGCGCAGTTCGGTGTCGACGCTGCCCGGCTCGACGACGGACACGCGGACGTGTTGGCGGGCGAGTTCCTGGCGCAGCGCCTCGCTGAAGGCGCCGACACCGAATTTGGTGGCGCAGTACACCGCGGACATGGCGAATGCGCTGCGGCCTGCGAGCGAGCCGATGTTGACGATGTCGGCGACCCGGCGCGGCTGCTGGCCGGCGGCCTCGACCAGATGGGGTATGGCGGCGTGGGTGCAGTACATCAGGCCCATGAGATTGACGTCGATCATGCGCCGCCAATCGTCGATATCCGCTCCTGGCGCGGGGCCGAGCAGCATGAGCCCCGCGTTGTTGACCACAGTGTCCAGGCGGCCCAGGCCCTCGACGGTCCGCTCGACCGCTTCCGCGGCAGCGACGGAGTCGGTGACGTCGGCGGGCACGACCAACGCCTGTCCGCCTGCGTCGGAGATTTCCGTGGCGAGGTCGGTGAGCCGATCTTCGCGCCGCCCGACCACGGCCACCGACGCGCCCTCACGGGCAAGCTCCAAGGCGGTGGCGCGGCCGATACCGCTGGAGGCTCCGGTGACCAGCGCGACGGTTCCCTCGAGAGAGTGAGTCATGGCTAGTGCCTTTCGATAAGCCCCTGGTGCGGGGATCGCGCGACACTGCGTTCAAGCCGGCAATCAGGGGGCATGGTCGGCCGGGCGTTCCGGTGCCGGACCTCGGGGCGGCGCCATTGCCGCCCGCGACGATCACGGGTTTTCCGGACGTGGCGGACAGGGACGACTGATTCAACCACTCTGACCTGCGGAAACCATAGAACGATCCTCGCCTGTGGTTGCACGATCCTCGCATGGACGTCCTGCAGAACCGGCAGCCAGAATTGCCCGACGTTCAATCCGGATGACCCATTCCAGCCGCGATCGTTTCTGGTAATCGCCCTCCAAAATGTCCTAGCGACGATATGGCGATCAACGCGCAATACAGTGTTGCATCCCATGCTATTCCGGCAATTTCACCTCGCGCGGCGTCTTGTCCGGACGCAAGCCGCGCCAGCTGGGGTGGCGCAGGCCCTCCGGGGTGGCTTCGCGATATTCGATGTCGGCGACCAAAACGGGCTCCACCCAATGCGCCGCGGCCGCGATCGCGCGCGGCGGCGGGACATCGAACGGAGTGTCCGGCCGGGACAGCTCGTTCAGGCGGGCTTGCAAGGAGCGGCGATCGGGCATCGTCCATCCGGTGCCGACATTGCCGATATGCACCAGCTGGTCACGGTCGTTGTAGGCGCCGAGCGCGAGCGAACCGAACGTCGCGGAGAACCGCCCCGTACCCGGCAGCCAGCCCGCGACGACGACCTCCGTGGTCTTACGCAGCGGCGTCTTGATCCATACCGGCGAGCGGCGACCGGGGTAGTACGCGGAATCGAGACGCTTGGCGACGATCCCTTCCAGACCGTGCTCGCGGGCGACATCCATCAGAACCATGGGGTCGATATCGGCGTAGTAGGGCGGGGTGCGGGCGAGAGGGCGATCGAGCGCGAGTTCCGCCAGGCGCTCACGTCGTTCGGTGTAGGGCAACGACAGGAGGGAGACTTCGCCGACGGTCAGCAAATCAAAGGCCAAGTATTGCGCGGGAAATGCGCGCAGCAATTCCGCACTCGGCGAGACCACGTGCATCCGCCGTTGCAGGCGGCCGAAAGACGGCGCCCCCGTCGCGGGATCGGGGGCGACGATCTCCCCGTCGAGAATCAGCCCGCCGCGCTCGCCCAGATCCGCGAGCACCGCGCTGAGCTCGGGAAACGAGCCGCTGAGATCGCGATTGTTGCGACTGTAGAGCCGGCACTCCCCGTCCCGGCACCGCGCGATGGCGCGAATGCCGTCCCACTTCATCTCGAAGGCCCACCGGCCATGGTCCCGCGGCGGCCGTCCGGAGACGGCCAGCATCGGCGCCGGCGCTGACAGCACACCATCAGCATATCTTCAGCAAACAAGCGCGCGGCATGCTCGGGCGTCGGCCCGGAGTCACAATCCGAGCTTGGTGACCGCGTTGTCTTCCAGGGGGTTGGCGGTGCGGATGTAGCCGTGGACGGTGCGCGGGTTGGTCCAGCGGCCCTGACGCATGATCTCCCGGTCGCTGGCGCCGCCGAGCGCGGCCTGGGTGGCGAACCCGGCGCGCAGCGAATGGCCGGAGAACAGGTCGGGGTCGAGTCCGGCCCGGGCGGCATAACGCTTGACCAGTTCGGCGACCGCGCGGCCGGACATGGCGTGGTCGCCGATCCCGCCGTGCCGGTTGATGGTGGGGAAGACCGGCAGATCCGCGTCGGTGAGGGTGGTGCCGGTGAAGCCGTGGCAACGGTGGATGTCGGCCGACCTCGCGGGACTGTCGGCGAGCCAGGCGCGCACGCCGGAAGTTCCTGCGGCGGCGTGTATTTCGCGCAGTCGCAGCCAATCGGCGAAGGCGCAGACCGGACAGGTCGCGGGGCGGCGGCCGCGGGGGAGGGCCACGCGTTGTTCGGCCGCACCGGTGGGGTCGGTCTTCGTCGCGGGCAGCCGGATCAGCAGGAGCGGTTCGCCGGTCGTGTGGTCGACTCCGACCTCGACGTCGCCGATACGCAGCCCGGCCAGTTCACTGCGGCGCAGGGCGCCCGCGAAACCGATGAGCAGCGCGAGCGCATCCCGCCGCCGGGCGGGTTCGGCGGGCCAGCCCGGTTCGGGCAGCCCGCCGAGCAGTTGGTCGAGAGTGTGCAGCAGGACAGGGCGTTTGCGTTTGGGTTTGGTCCGCCGGGTGCGGCGGATGCCGCGCAGGGTCAGCCGCACGACATCCGATCGAGTCGGTGACGGCAGGCCATTCGCCGCGTGCACCGCCGCGATGGCCGCCGACTTTCGCTCCAGAGTCGCGGGGCTGAAGGCCCATTCGCCGCCGGCGCGGCGCGCGTCGGCGGCCGCGGCGAGATAGACGGCCACGTCCAGCGCGTCGGCGGGCAAAGCCTGGCGCCCTTCGGTGGCGCACCACGCCGACCACGCCACCCAATCCGCCCGATAGGCGCGCAGTGTGTTCGCCGATTGCGACGCCTCGAGATACCGGCGCAGCGAACCGGCTTGATCGTCGTCGAAGCGGTCGCGCACCAACCGCAGTGCCGCTGCGTCGACCAGCACGCTGCGCACACCACGGCGTAACTCGGTGCGCACCGAGTCCGGGACCGCCACAACGCTGGATCGATCGTCCACGACTCGGCTCCCGCGTTCCTATCGGTGACTGACTTTCGCCCTTCGGCATTCGGCGCAGGAAGTCAGCCTACGGCACTGCGGTGCGGCCTCAGCGCGGATCCTCTCGGTGAGCGCCCCTTCGAAGCGTTTGGCACGGCTCCATGCTCGCCGACTCGCCAGAGCAGATGAGAACCGACAGCCGACTCGTGGCGAGGGGGTACCCAGTTTTTCACCCGTTTCGTTGATATTTCGTTTCGTCGCAACCAACGCTACTAAACGAAATAGAATCCGTGGCAGAAGAACGAATCGGGGAATCTGACCGCCGATAAGGTTCACTTATCGGAGGTCAGATCTAGCGGTCTCAGCCGACCGGAATTGCTGCCGTGTCCTGTCTCAATGAAACTGGCCAAGTCTCAGTCAATCTGGCCAACACGGATGTGTATCTGGCCAACGTCTCAATATTCCTGGCCAATGTGGATTCCTGGCCAATGTGGCATCATCACCCGCGATCTGGCGTCGGCAAACGACATGGACGGGGTGGTGGGTGTGCCTAGTGGGGGTTCTGGTCTGCGCGCTGAAGGTTGGGGGAGTTTCGATCCAGAGATCCGAACGACTGCGGGGGTTGTGCGCGGCAGGTGGGAGAACGCAGTCGCGGTCTTCCGGGGCATCCCTTACGCCGAGCCGCCTTTCGGCTCGCTTCGGTTCGGGGAGCCGGTTCCGGTGCAGCAGTGGGATGGTGTCCGCGGCGCGCTGGAGTTCGGTCCGGCGGTTCCCCAAGCAAGCCATCACGGTTCGGTGATGTCATCGGTTTCCGGCTGTACTGGTGATGGTTCCGCGGACTGTTTGACGCTCAACGTCTGGTCACACGAGCTTGGTACCACCCGGCTGCCGGTGATGGTGTGGATTCACGGGGGCCGGTACCTCGAGGGCACCGCCAGCAACCCGCACCAGGACGGTGCGACTCTCGCCGCGTGCGGTGTGGTGATGGTCAGCATGAACTATCGAGTGGGCGTGGAAGGTTTCGCCCACATCGCCGGAGCCCCGGACAACCGCGGCATTCTCGACCAGATCGCGGCCCTGCGGTGGGTGCGGGACAATATCGCCGCATTCGGCGGCGATCCCGACAACGTCACTGTGTTCGGCCAGTCCGCAGGAGCTGGTTCTATCGCGGCGCTGCTCGCTATGCCCATGGCAGCGGGGCTGTTTCGTCGTGCGATATCGCAGAGCCTGCCGGGCACGTACTTCTCCCCACGGCTCGCCGGCGCGATCTCCGCGACGATCGCTGCGGAACTCGGTGTGCGCGCCACCGTCGATGAGCTCGCCGGTATCCCGCCGCGTGCGCTGATCGAGGCGACCGACGCGGTGATTCGGAAGATGCCCGAATTCGTCGAATCATGGGGACCCACGGCGCTGACGCCTACGCCGTTCTCACCGGTTGTCGATGGCGTCGTACTGCCTGCTGCGCCGTGGCATGCGCTCGCCAACGGTGCCGCGCGGGGTATCGATCTGCTCATTGGACACACCCGTGACGAGTACTCGCTGTTCAACGCCTGGCGCGGCAGAGAGATGACCGATGAGCAGGCAACCGCCGCACTCGAACGTCTCGCGCCCGTCTCGGACAGCAGCGGCGGATACCGCGCCGCCTACCCGGAGGCCGCCCCCGGACAGCTGTATGAGCTGGTCAACTCCGACTGGCTGCTTCGGATGCCGAGCCTGCATCTCGCCGATGCCCAATACGCCGGGCATGGACCTGTGTGGCTCTATGAACTGTGCTGGAGCTTCCGCCAGGATCAGGGTGCCTCGCACAGCCTCGACATGCTGCTTGTGTTCGGCACGCTCAGCGCCGACGAGGTGCGTGGCCACCCCTTGGCCCACCCGAACGCCGCGGATGAGGTCCTGGAGGTCTCCTACCAAATCCGCAGCGACTGGGTGCGTTTCGCGACCACCGGAAACCCTGGCTGGGCGTCCTACGATCCGGGAAGACGATCCACTCGTGTCTACAGCGCCGAGCCGACTACCCAGCCCTACCCCGAGGAACGCTCACGCCTTATCTGGCATACACACCGGTTCGACTCCCTGGACCTACCTCAAAGCGTCGGACAACGATGCGGAGCGGCAGGTGATAGGTGACCAGCCAGGGACCTGGTCTGCGCCTGGTACCCAGCGGGATAGCGGCGGAGCCAGTTCGCGGGTTCGAAGTTGGCTTCGTCGATCCAGAGGCTGGAGAGGTCCGTCGCTTCCTGTCGGACGCCACGGCGGTGGCGTTCGAGCGGGTGGCACCGATCCGGTCGATCCCCTCGTTTCAGGGGCAGCGCAACAATCCGGGCTTGTACTGGTCGGCGACCGTCGATGCGCATGTGGAGTTCGAGTCGTGGCTCGAGCGGGACGAGGCGATGGCGCTGGATTTCGATCCTATGTTTCCGGCTACGTCGGTCGCGATGTCACCCGGCGCGGCGCGGCGGTCGAGGCCGAAGCGGTCTGGTCGCTGGCGCAGTTGCAGGAGTTGTTCGACGAATGGGTGCTGCACTGGCAGCGCCGCCCGCATGAGGGCCTGCTCAGCCCTGACTCCGGTCGCGCGGTCTCGCCGAACGAGATGTATTCACATCGCCCTCGGCGAACTGAAGCTCCACCTCGGACTGAGCCCGACAACTGGCGCGGGAGATCTGCGACCACCGGCCCTGAAGAGATTGGCCGTCCTTGCAGGGCGCTCACCGGCCGAACTGATTCGGGCGTTGCCCGAACTCGACCACCGAATCCTCGACCCGGAGCGGTTCAGCCTGACCCGGAGAGATGCCTGCCCAGCCTGCACCCGCCGCCACCGCGGCGGCCCCGTCACCCGGTTCTTCCCCGACTACGTTCACATCTGCCCCAGACATCGGCTCTGGATCCGCGAACCCACCCATCGAGGCACACTTCTCGATATCAGCCCGGTCCCGGCCATCGTCACCGCCCAAACACGCCACCGGCGACTCGCACTCCGCTACGGAGCCCGAACCACTGAGCGCGCATTCCTGATCGCACGCGAGAGCTGGCAATACGTCCGGAATCTGCCGGAATCTGTCGACGCCGCACTCGGCATCTTCAGCCCCGGCAACACCCGAATCTTCGGCGATGACCCGGTCTTCCTGGCCGCAACCTACCCCGACGCCGTCGCACTCACCGCTCTGCTCGTCTCTCCCCACTGGTGTCGCGTCGCGGCCGATCCGGACACCCGCAAGCAGTTCTACGCCGAAGCCGGTTGGCGCACACGACGAGACCGCCGCTACCTGCCCAAGCGCAACGACACACTGCACCAGTGTCTGAAGACCTCGCCGCCCACAATCCACCCTCGGCGAGTTTCCACGATGGCCAGGTATTTTGAGACCAATGAGAGTCTGGGATCTCAATTAATCTGGCCAAATCCCAGGTCACTGGGATTAGCATTGGCCAGATTCACTGAGACAGGACATGCCGTATCCACGCTCGGTGAAGTCCACAACGTCGACCACGGCCGAGCGGCGGTGTTCGACGGGTGCAATGGACGAACGTGAGATCGAGTGCCGGACGGTCGATTACCACGATTCGATCAGCGGGACATCGTGCTCCTGCCGCTGCCATTGCGTGGTGAGGCGACGGAGTCGGTCCGGGGCGGCGATGCCGCGCACGCGTGCGATCTTGTCGTCACGGATCTCCAGGATCGTGACGCCCACGACCCGGTCGCCGAGTGTGGCGAGCATGGCCGGGCAGCCGTTGACCACGGCGGCATGGATCGAGGGCGAGCCACCGGCGAGTCTGCGCTTGGCCGGCGACGGTTTGAAACCGGCCCGCACCGCGCCGGCGATCCGCTCCGGCGTCGAGTACCGGATCAGTTTCTCGGCCGTCCCCAGCCCGGCGCCGTCGGAAATGCCGGTCGCGTCGTCGGTCAAAAGCGCCACCAGCCGTTCGGTCCGGCCCGAGGAAGCGGCATCGACAAAGGCTTCGACGATTCGGCGCGCGGCGGCGTGGTCGATGTCGGCGCCGTTGCGGGCGGCGGATATTCGACGCTTGGCTCGGTGGGCGTGTTGCTGGCTTGCGGACTCGGTGATGCCGAGAATGTCGGCTATCTCGGCGTGGCTGTACGCGAAAGCCTCGCGCAGCACGTAGACGGCCCGTTCGACCGGCGACAGACGCTCCATGAGCGTCAGCACCGCCAAGGTCACCGATTCGCGCTGCTCGACGGTGTCGGCCGGGCCCAGCATCGGGTCACCGTCCAGGAGCGGTTCGGGCATCCAGGCGCCGACCGCGCGTTCGCGCCGAACCTTCGCCGAACGGAGCCGGTCGAGCGCCAGGTTGGTGACGATCTTGGTCAGCCAGGCCTCGGGCACCTCGACGTGCTCCTGGTCGGCCGCCTGCCACCGCAGGAACGCGTCCTGCACCGTGTCCTCGGCGTCGGCGGCCGAGCCGAGCAGGCGGTAGGCGAGCGAGGCCAGCCGATTCCGGCTGGCCTCGAAACGCGCCACGGTGGCCGTGTCCATGAGCACGACTCTATGCGGCGACCACGTCGTGCGAGTGCTCTCGGGCGGGGGCCGAGCGGTACCGGCGACTCGGCATTCCGAAGGTCGGGTGACTCAGGGCCCAGGCGGCGGTGTCGAGGATCGCCGACTTGACGCGCGCGGCCGTCCGGCCACGAAGGGCCCACGACTTCGATCGCGCGGCACCGTCGACCGGCTGGTAGATCGCGTCTTTGCGGCCGAGGCTGATGTGGTTGCCGACATACGACATCGCGAACGTCGGGATATCGCGCCCGGTCCGGTCCCCGATGATCGCGGCCGTCGCCTGCTTGCTCGTGGGTCCCGCGGAAGCGCAGGACATCGGCAACGGCCGACCGTTGTCACCGATGACGAAGACGCTGTCACCGGCGACATAGATATCCGGGTGCGAGACCGACCGCATGTGCCGGTCGACGGTGATCTGGCCGTTGGGTTCCACCGCGAGGCCGCTGGCGGCGGCGATCGGGTGGACGGCGAAGCCTGCGGCCCACACGGTCGCGTCGGAGGCGAAAGCGGTGCCGTCGGCGGCGACCGCCGCCGCCTGTTCGACGCGCACGATGCTGGTGTGCTCGTGGACGGTGATACCGAACCGGTCGAAGGAACGCAGCAGGTGACGACGGGCCTTCGTGCCCAGCCAGCCGCCCAGTTCGCCGCTGGTGGCGAGGCCGACCCGAAGTCCTGGACGGGATTCGGCGATCTCGGTGGCGGCCTCGATCGCGGTCAGGTTGCCGCCGACCACCAGCACCTTCCCGTCCGCGCCCAGCTCGTCCAGGCGTGCGCGCAGGCGCAGCGCGGCCGGTCGCGCAGCCATGTGGAAGGCATGGCCATCGACGCCGGGAACGCCGTGGTCGGCGGCGGTGCTGCCGAGCGTGTAGAGGAGGGTGTCGTATTCGAGCCGGTCGATGCCGTTGCCATCGGCGACGGTGACGGTCCGGTGCTCGGCGTCGATGGTGGTTACCCGCGCGACTCGTAGCCGGATACCGGTGCCCGCGAATATCTCCGCCAGCGGCCGGTGGCGGAGATCCTGGCCGGCGGCGAGCTGATGCAGGCGCAGTCGCTCGACGAAATCGGGTTCGGCGTTGACGACGGTGATCTCGAAGTCCTCGGGGTGAAGTCGGCGCGCCAGGTATCCGGCGGAGAAGGCTCCGGCGTATCCGGCCCCGAGGACGACGATGCGGTGCTTCATGGTTCGCTCCTGTCTGGGTTCGCGTGCTCCCTGAACGAGACAGCCCCCGAATTCCTGACAGCATCAACCAGTGACGTGGGTCACCGCTGAGGCTTCGGCAGACGAATGACGTCGGCCGAGGGATACGGCGCTGCGATGACGCCCTGATCCGGCGAGCCCGCGGATGCGCGCCTTCTATGGGTGCCGGCCACATCGAGATCGGCCGGGCATGGGAGTGTGGCCTGCCCGGTGGGCAACCCACGCGAGGACGTGCAGGCCGGAGTGCGCTCGAGCGCGTTCTGCGGTCGTAGTGAAAGCACCTGCTCACCGCGCCTGCCGCGCAGGGCAGCATCCTGGCAGCTGGACATTTCCGCTGCCGACCGCGATTCACCGAGCGGCCGAGCTCGGGCTCGGGCGGTGAGACAGACGCTACGATCTGGCCGTGTCGAAGGTGTGCAACTATCCGGGCTGCTCCCGTCCCATCACGAGTGCAGCGGGGCCCGGCCGTCCCTCCGAGTACTGTGATCGGCCGGATCACACGCGATGGCGCGCGTGGCGGGAACGGCAACGGCAGCAACGGGAATCCGAGGCGGCAGCTGCTCCCGTCACTGTGACGCAACCGGGGCCGGTGACTGTCGCGCGGTTGCGCGCCGATGAACTGCTCACCCAATTCCGCGGGCTCGCCGAGCAGTTGAACACCACGCTCAGCGCCGCCGTCGCAGAGTTGTCCACGCTCGCCGACCCGGCGATCGCCGAAGCCCAGGTGCAAGCAGTACAGGTCGACGCCGCACGGCGGATCGCCGAGGCGGAGGGCGCGGCCGTGGCGGCCGAGCAGGCCCGGCGGGAGGCGCACGAGGCCAGGGAACTCGCCGAGTCCGCCGCCGACGACGCGGCGAGCGCTGCCGAGCAGGCCGAAGCACGGATCGCGGAGGCCGATGCGGCGCGCGACGACGCGCTGCGCGAAGTCGAACGAGTCACCAAGCAGGCAGCAGACGAGGTGTTCGCGGCCCGCAGCGCAGCGGAAGCCGAGATACGCACCGTGCGCCGTGAGTCCGCCGAGCAGGCCGAACGCCTCGAACAGCAAGCCGCGGAAAAGGTTCAGCGAGCCGAACGCCGCGCCGAGGCCGACATCGCGCAGGCCCGGCGGGAAGCGGCGGCACAGATCGCGGCCGCCCACTCCGAACGCGATCTCGCCGCCCAGCGCGCAGCCGACGCCGAACGAGCGGCCGAGCGAGCCGAACGCACCGCCGCCGAACGTGCCGAAGCCGCCGACGAGGCACGAGCCGAATGGCGGCGAGTACGCGCTGAACTCGACGCCACCCGCAGCGAGCTCGCCGACACCCGTCGCGCCACGGCGGCCGAACTCGCCTCCGTCCGCGCCGAGGCCGCAGCCGCCGTCGAGAAGGTGCGTGTGGAAGCCGCGCAACGTCTGGAAGCGCTGGACGAAGCCCGCGCCCAGACCCTCGCGCGCGCCGAACGCGCCGAAGCCCAACTGGACGAACTCCTCGCCGAAACTCGCCGCAAGCCGCCCGCTACCGAACCGGAACGGCGCGGTGACGCGTGATCGGCCCGATGCGGTGCCGACCGCATTCTCGGTACAGCAGTGTGACCAAGAGAATGGATGATCCGGCATGTCCGTCGTTCACCGGACCACCATGGTCCCCACCAAGATGGAACTGCTTGCCTCGTGGTTGCCCAGTCGTGCCTGGTATCGCGGGGCGAACCAGGCGGATCTCCAGAAAGCCGGTGGATTCCGGCTCGACGACCCGGAGGGGGAAGTCGGGATCGAATTCCTGGCGGTCACAGATCACTCCGGAGCGCGGCCGTGCACCTATCACGTTCCGCTGACTTACCGGGGCTCGCCCCTACCGCAGGCCGCCGACGCGCTCGTGGGCACTTCCGAACACGGTGTGCTCGGCACCCGGTGGGTGTACGACGCCACCCGTGACCCGGTGGCGGTGGCCCAGATCGTCGCCTTGCTCACCGGAAAGGCGCGACCGCAGGCCCAGAACGAAAGCAACGCGCCGGATTCCTCGGTCACCGTCCGCAGTGCCGACACGCTCTCGCTCGCACAAGGATTCGGTGTCGCCCGAGACGAATCGGTGTGCACCGATATCCCGGTGGGCGAGCGGACCGTGCGAGTCCATCGTCTTCTGCAGGTAGCGGAACCGGCCGTCGCCGGTCATGTCATCGCCCCTTGGCTACTACATGACGGCACTACCGTCACCGGCGTATTCATCGAGCTGGCTGCGTAATTCGAGGATGTCCGGCAGACCTACCGGACACCCGCGCGTGGATGACGGTGCCGTGGTGAGGCAAACGAGCCGCTAACCGTAACTCCGGTCATATCATGTAGCTATGCCCGAAACCGAAGTTCGAGGGCGTACGGAACCACTGGCCGGCGCGGTCCGGCAGACGGTACTGGTGGCCGGTGCCTGCTCGATGATCATGGGTGTGGCTCTAGCGGTGTGGCCGCACAAGTCGCTGCCGGCAGCGGAACTGCTGTCCGGCTGCTATTTACTGCTCAACAGCGTCCTGCAATCGGTCGTGGCGGTCGGTGCCCGCTTCGCCACGCCGTTACGAGTGCTCGTGCTGGTCAGTGGCATAGTGTCGGCTCTGCTGGCGGCGTTGTGCTTCGCGGGCGGGAATTCCACTCCGCTGCTGTCGTTCTGGATCGGATTGGCCTGGGCGATCCGCGGGATCTGCCACGCCACGGTCGCGGTCTGGGTCGACGACCTGACCCGGCGCGGATGGCACGAGCTGTTCGGACTGGTCACGCTGGCGTTCGGCGTGCTGGTGAGCGCGGTGCTGTTCGAGTCGCCGGACGCGCTCGGCTGGGTGGCCGGGCCGTGCCTGGTCGCGATCGGGACGATGGAAGCTCTGTTCGCCACGGGTTCCCGGCGTGACGTGGTCACGATGCCGGGCGTGGTGCCGAGCTTGCGCCTGGATGGCTGAGCACGAGAACACATCCGGTGGCGAGCCGTGTCCTGTCCAGGTTGACTGGGCGTTATGGCATCCCAGCACTTCGCGCTCCGGTCACCCGCGGAGCTGATCGTGATCACCCACGGCGTCGACACCGCAATCACGCCGATCGCTCTGAACGACAGTCGCGGCGCGCAATCACGTCTGGCGGAACTGCTCCCGCCCGGTGGTGAACTCGTGCGGATCTTCGGACCGGCCAACCGTTTGGAGCGCAGACTCACCGGCACCCCGCACCTGGAGACGGGCGGGGCATACCTCAACTACTTCTTCGTCCGCGGTGTCACCGGCGAACTCGACGAGCTGGCCGCGCGCCTGCGAGCCGCCGACGAGGTGGCGGCGGCATATGTGAAGCCGCCCGCCGAACCGCCTCTCGCGCCGGAAGGCGCGCGAGCGATCACCGGCCGCTCCGCTGCCGAGGCGCCGCCGGTGACGCCGGATTTCGCGGTGCGGCAGGGGTACTTGGACGCGGCCCCGCAGGGCATCGATGCCCGGTGGGCCTGGACGGTACCCGGGGGCCGCGGGACCGGCGTTCGCGTGGTGGATATCGAGGGCGCGTGGCGGTTCACCCACGAGGACTTGCAGGTCAACCAAGGCGGGGTGATCGGCGGCAGTCCCTCACCGCAGCAGGGCTGGCGCGACCACGGCACCGCGGTCGCCGGGGTGATCAGCGGCGACGTGAATGCCTACGGGATCACCGGGATCGTTCCCGAGGCCTACATCCGTGCGGTGTCGATCTTCGGATCCGGTTCGGCCGCCGCGATCCGCTCCGCCGCGGATGCGCTGAACACCGGCGATGTGATGCTGCTCGAACTGCACCGTCCCGGCCCCCGATTCGCCTACGCCAACCGGCCGGATCAACGGGGCTACATCGCGATCGAATGGTGGCCCGACGACGCCGCGGCGATCCGCTACGCGGTCGGCAAAGGCGTCATCGTGGTGGAGGCGGGCGGTAACGGCGGCGAGGATCTCGACGACGCGATCTACGACACCCGCCCGGCGGAGTTCCCGGATACTTGGCGCAATCCGTTCCGCGGCGGCGCGGCCGACTCCGGCGCGATCGTCGTCGGAGCCGGTGCACCCCCACCCGGCTTCCACGGCCGCGACCACGGCCCGGCCCGATCCCGCCTCTCCTTCTCCAATTACGGGGAACGGGTCGACGTGCAAGGCTGGGGACTGGAAGTCACCACCACCGGGTACGGCGACCTGCAAGGCGGACCCGACGAGGACCTCTGGTACACCGACGTATTCGCCGGAACGTCGAGCGCGTCGCCGATCGTGGTCGGCGCGGTCACGAGCTTCCAGGGAATGAGCGCGGCCGCGGCCGGACGCAAGACGCCCGCGGAGGTGCGTGCGCGGCTGCGGGACACCGGCTCGCCGCAGACCGATGCGCCGGAACGTCCCGCGACCCAGCGCATCGGCAATCTGCCGGATCTGAAGTCGATGATCCTGCCGCGATAGGCCGTCGGGGGACCATCCCACCGGGGACGAAGTACTCGGACTCAGTCGAGTGACCAGTGCTGGTTCAGTCGATTACGCCAAGTGAAATCCGGTCGGTGATTAGTTGACAGGAATGGAATCCAGCTCAGGCAGCAGCTGATGGCCTACCGGCAGCGACTCACTCGGCAACGGTGCTCGATCGCGTCGGCGGGGAGGAGCTACAGCTCGGGCCCGGTCGGCACTTCAGCGATGGTCGACCGGGCCGTGCCCTGACCGGTCACGATGATCACTCCACGCGCGCGGCCAGCAGCAATTCGAGCAGCACCTGGGCGAATTCGGCGGGTGCGTCGGTGAATCCGCTGTGGCCGCCGGGAAACTCGGTGAGCGGAATGTTCAGCTGCGCGGCGAGTGTCTGCGCGGGACGGTAGGGGAGCTTGCCCTTGCTTTCCCGGCCCGCGCCCAGCACGAGGCGATCGATGACCGGCCTCAAGGCCGCCACATCGGGCAGATGCGAGGTGATCGTGCGCAATTCGTGTTCCATGTTGCGCGGTGCGTTGGCGTGCAGACGTTCGATCATCGCCGCGGCGCGCGGCGAGAGCTGGGCGGTGTCGGGCATGTTTACGCCTCCGCCGATGCCTTCGAGGAAGCGGGCGCCCGCCGCGGCGAGACCGTCGGTGACGAACAGTTCGTACACCTCGTCGACGAACGCCTTGTGTTCGGCGGCGTCGGGCAGCACGCCGAAAGACGGTGGCTCGTGTGCGATCACCAGCCGTAACCGCTGGGGATGGCGGGCGAGCAGATCGAGCGCGACCACCGCGCCGCCGCTGCCGCCGAACACGTAGGCGTCTTCACCCGCAGGCGTGAGGCGCTCCAGCAGGAGGTGGGCGTCCTCGCTCTGCACGTGGACCTCGATATCGGCCGGTGGGCCGGGGTCGAGCACGCTGCGGGAGTAGCCGCGCGGGTCGATGGTGACCACGGTGAAGTGTCGCGCGAGCGGTTCGAGGATGGGGTCGAAGACCGCCGCGTCGCCTCCGCTTCCCGGTAGCAACAGCAGCACCGGCCCGGCGCCGCTCACCTCGTAGTACAGCGTGGCTCCCGGTACGCGCAGAGTGCCGGATCTCATTGTTTCTCCTTGTTCTCGGCCGGCCACTGCTCGAGGGTGACGTGCAGGGCATCGATGATGCGTTCCCAGGAGTCGGCCGTGGAGCGCGTGTGTCCGAATCCGCCGGTCGCCTCGAGAACGCTGTAGCCGTGAAAGGTGCTGCGCAGCAATCGCACGGCGTCCGTCTGGTCGGGTTCGGCCAAACCGTAGGCGCGCAGCATGCTGTAGGTCAGTTCGACGGCGCGCAGCGCGCCGGTCGCGGTGCGCGCGACTTCCGGATCGAACGGGAGTTGCGTCGCGGCGTACCGGCCGGGGTAGCGCAGGGCGTAGTCCCGCCAAGCGTGGGCGTAAGCGGCGAGTGCGTGGCGTCCGGCGCGACCGGCCACCGCGGCCGCGATCAGCTCGGTCTTCTCCGTGGCCGCCAGCACGGCGACGCGCGCGCGGAGGTCGCGCAGATTCTTGACGTGGGAATACAGGCTCGCGTCCTGCACGCCGAACTTCTTGGCCACCGCCGACATGGTGACGTTGTCCAGTCCGATGTCGTCGGCGAGATCTGCCGCGGCGCGGGTGATTCGCTCCGCGGTCAGCCCGGCTCGAGCCATCATGCGCGCCTCCATTCCTAGTTCTACTAGTTTATAACCTAGGAGCCTTAGGTTTGCAAAGTCGAGGAGGTGCTTCGGCAGGCACACCGGTATTCGGGCTACGAACCGCTGCCTTGCCCAACGGACCTTTGGAAGCGTCCGTCGTCGAGGCGTGGCAAACCGATCAGCTGGCCCGGCGAACCGTCGCAGCTTGTTCCGGAAGTGGATTCGGCCTGACGTTGGCCACGGAGCGCCGCGACGATCGAACGTTCGCGAACCGCATGGCCGACCGATGTCACCGAGTCGGCATTCCGCCGGCAAGTCCATCCGGACAACCTCGGCGCCCCGACCGAAGCCGCACGAATCGGCTCACAAAGTGAATCGCCGTCCCTTCGCGGCCCATTCGCCCCGGCCCCGCGGGGTGATGGACCAGCGGCCGCGATGCTGACAATCCATGATCAGACCGCGCGACTGCAGGCGCAGCAATGCGCTGCGCACCGTCCATGAGGTCAGTCGCGCCTGCTGAGCCAGTTGCTCGACGGTGAGCAATCCTCCTGGCGCCAGCACACCCAGCACCGCGAAATCGGCGGCAGTCCTGGGTCGTCTCATCATATCGCAGCCCTTTCCCTCGGGGAGAAGGCAACCCAGGAATCGACTGAGGCTCGGCGGCCGGAGTTGCCGAATCGACGGTAGAAGCCACACCGACACCCTCGCCATGACTTTGCGCGACTTTGCGAATCGCGTTGACCGGCAGCGCCTCCGGTGGGGACGATTGCACGACATCGTCCGTCAGCTCTCGCAAAGGATCAGCTATGAACCTGCGACTTCTCGGATCCGGATCCGATCATGGAGCTTGTCCCGCCGTGTACGCCACCGACACCGGCGTGCTCGTGGTGCAGGGCGATGCCACCGACCGCACCGGGACGGTCCTCGTGCCGCACCAGTTGCTGGACTGGCTGGAACCGGGCATGTGGCTACGGGTGGAGGCGAGCGGAACGTGCGGTTCGGTGCTGGTAGCCGGTGAACCGGTCACCGATCCGGAACTGCTCGCCCAGCTGACCCTCGACTGTCACGAAACCGCCGTGGTGGTGCGCTGATGTTGCACGTCGTCGGCGACCGCTGTTTCGAGCCGCTCTTCCGGGCGGCTCGATTCCGTGCCTTCCATCTGGAGGTTCGAGACCACTACGTGATGGAGGACGAGCAGGAAGCCTTGCGCCGCTTCGATGCCGGAGTAGCGTACGAGCGAGAGGAACAGCCCGAGTCGTGGAAAGCCTGGGACGCTCTGATGGTCGAGTCAGCCACGCGCGGGGTCACGCTCGAGCGGCTGCGCGTCGTGACCGTCCCGCACACCGGCTACACCCGATGGCTGGTGTCGGCGACCGACGACAACATCGCCACCGGCGAGACCGTGCGCTGGCTGCCGCGGCATCTGATCGACCCACTCGATCTGCCCTCCGACGATTACTGGCTGTTCGACACGAACCTCCTCGCCTTCAACACCTTCGCGGAGAACGGGGCGTTCATGGGGCTGTCGATCACCACCGACCCGGCGCTGATCGCCCGCTACCTGCAGGTGCGGGAACGACTGTGGCCCAAGGGCATCGATCATCAACGATATTCCGAGAGTGAGCACGTACCCGAGTGAACGGTGTGTCGGACGCACGCGAGGTGCTGGGCGCGCGCCTGCGTGAACTACGTCGTGCCGCCCACCTGACCGGCCTGGAGCTGGCCGCGAGATGCGGCTGGCATTCCAGCAAGGTGTCGCGGATCGAGGGCGGCAAGCAGACGCCTTCGGAGGCGGATCTCGCCGCGTGGTGCGAGGCGTGCGGCAATACCGCCGTGCTGGACGATTTGGTCGCCAACGCGCGCAATCTGCAGTCTATGTACCTGGAATGGCAGCGCACCGTCGCCTCCGGGCACGCGCGCAGGCAACGGCAGTCGATCGATCTGGAGGCGCAGACCACGCAGATCCGCTGGTACGCCCCGGACACCTTGCCGGGACTGCTGCAAACCGAGGGCTACGCGCGCGCGATCCTGACCGCCTGCATCGCGGTCACCGGTGGACGCGACGACCTGGAGGACGCGGTGGCCGCGCGCATGGCCCGCAAGCAAGTGCTCTTCCGGGCCAAGCACCGGTTCCATTTCGTGGTCAACCAGGCCGCGCTGTGGCGCACGGTCGGCGACGCCGCCACCATGGCCGAACAACTCGCGCACCTGCTGGCCGTGATGGCCAACCCCAGGGTGCGGCTGGGCATCATCCCGATTTGCGCCGACTACCGCGCCCCCGCGACGAACTTCGTCATCTACGACCGCGCGCAGGTGCTCACCGAGACGGTCTCGGCCGAGCTCACCATCACGCGTCCGTCGGAAATCGCTCTGCACGAGCGGACCTTCGCGATCCTCGCCGACCAAGCCGAGTACGGCGATCGCGCCCGCGCGCTGATCGCTAAGGCGCTGGAACGCCGCCGCGGCAGCTGAGTGCACGCGACGGCGCGACGGCGATGCCGCCACTGTCGTCCAGCGGCGGCACCGCCGCCTCGGGGTCAGCGCACGAAGGTCGCCGCCTGGCCGGCGAGGTCGAGCAGCGGCTGTGGGAAGACGCCGAGCGCGAAGGTCACCGCCGCGGTGATCGCCACGATCGTTGTCGTCACCGGCGGGGACACCAGCACCGGAGCGTCGGCGGGCGGGTCGGTGAAGAACATCAGCACGATGACCCGCAGATAGAAGAACGCCGCGACGGCGCTGCAGATCACGCCGATGACGACCAGCGGTGCCGCACCGCCGGAGGCGGCGGCCTCGAAGACGGCGAACTTGCTGACGAAGCCGCTGGTGAGCGGCAGTCCGGCGAAAGAGAGCAGGAACAGCGCGAAAACCGTGGCCAGCCAAGGGGAGCGGCGGCCGAGCCCGGCCCATCGCGGCAGGCCGGTCGCTTCGTCGCCGTCCGGTTCGCGGACCAGGCTGACCACCGCGAACGCGCCGAGCGTGCCGATACCGTAGGCGGCCAGATAGAACAGCACCGCCGCGACACCGCGGTCGTTGGCCGCCACCGGACCGGTGAGCAGGAAACCGGCGTGCGCCACCGAGGAATACGCGAGCATTCGTTTGACGTCGGTCTGCGTGATCGCCATGACCGCGCCGACGGCCATGGTGGCGATCGCGACGGCCGCGAGGATGGGCCGCCAGTCGTCGCGCAGGCCGGGCACCGCGACCTGGAGCACGCGCACCAGCGCGCCGACCGCCGCGATCTTGGTGGCTGCTGCCATAAAAGCGGTGATCGCGGTCGGAGCGCCCTGGTAAACGTCGGGCACCCAGGACTGGAACGGCACCGCGCCGATCTTGAACAGCAGGCCGACCGCGAGCATCGCGATCCCGAGCTCCGCCAGCGTCGCGTTGTCCGGATGCTGCGCGATCGCGTCGGCGATGCCGCCGAGCCGCACCGTACCCGCCTGGCCGTACAGCAGCGCGACGCCGTAGAGGAAGAACGCCGAGGAGAACGCGCCGAGCAGGAAGTATTTCAGCGCCGCTTCCTGGGACAGCAACCGCTTGCGCCGGGCCAGTCCGCACAGCAGGTACAGCGGAAGCGACAGCACTTCGAGGGCGACGAACATGGTCAGCAGGTCGTTGGACGCCGGGAACAGCAGCAGGCCGCCGACGGCGAGCAGCGTCAGCGGGAACACCTCGGTGGTCGCCACGCCCGCGCGCAGCGCCGCCGCTTCGGCCGCGCTGCCTGGTACCGCCGATGCCTGCGGCGTGAACGCGTCCACGCCCCGTTCCCGAACAGCGGCGGCGCGGCTCCAGGTTCCCGGACCCGACCGCGCCTGCGTACGGGGCTCGGCTCCGCGCTCGGCGATGAACAACACTCCCAGGATCGATACGACAAGGATGGTGCCTTGCAGGAACAGCGTCACACCGTCGATCGCGACCGCACCGGCGACGGCGGCGGTCTCGGTGCCCGCCAACGCCACCACGGCGATCAACGCCGCCGCCAGCCCGGCCACGCTCAGCACCAAGTGGGTGGCATAGCGGTAGCGCCGGGCGACGAACGCTTCGGCCAGGACGCCGAGGACGGCGGCGCCGAACACGATGAGCATCGGGGACAGGGCGCCGTATTCGATGCTCGGCGCGGGGACGCTCGCGGCGAGCGTCGTAGCGGAGGCCGGGACGTTCACTTGTGGGCACCTCCGGACTGGTGGGCCGATCCCGCTTCCGGCAGTGGTGGTGTCGAGGGCGCGGGATCGTTGCGGCCGATGGTGGTGAGCGTCTGGCTCACCGCGGGATTGATGAAGTCGGTCAGGACCTTCGGATAGATGCCGAGGAACAGCAGCGCGACGATCAGCGGCACCACCACGGCGACTTCGCGCGGCGCGAGATCATAGATGCGCTCGTTGCCCTTCTTCACCGGCCCGGTCATCATCCGCTGGTAGAGCCACAGAATGTAGAGAGCCGCGAGCACCAGCGCGCTGGCGGCGACCACGGCAGCGAACTGGTAGCGGGTGAATGTCCCGATCAGCACCAGGAATTCACTGACGAAGGGGGCGAGCCCCGGCAGCGACAGCGTCGCCAGACCGGCGATGAAGAAGGTGCCTGCCAGCACGGGAGCCACCTTCTGCACGCCACCGTACTCGGCGATGAGCCGGGTACCGCGCCGCGAGACCAGGAATCCGGCCACCAGGAACAGCGCGGCGGTGGAGATGCCGTGGTTGACCATGTACAGCGTCGCGCCGGTTTGGCCCTGGCTGGTCATGGCGAAGACGCCGAGGATGATGAAGCCGAAGTGGGAGATCGAGGTGTAGGCGATCAGGCGCATCACGTCGGTCTGCCCGATGGCCAGCAGGGCGCCGTACACGATGCCGATCACCGCGAGCGTGATCACCAGCGGCGCATAGGTGTCCGACGCGCCGGGGAAAAGGAGCAGGCAGTAGCGCAGCATGCCGAAGGTGCCCACTTTGTCGACCACCGCCATCATCAGCACGGCGCTGGACGGCGTCGCCGCGACGGCGGCGTCGGGCAGCCAGGTGTGCAGCGGCCACAGCGGGGCCTTGACCGCGAAGGCGAACATGAAGCCGAGGAACAGGGCATTGAGCACCGCGGGCCCGGCGCCGAGCTGCCCGGTGTTGGCGGCGGCGACCACCGTGCGGAAATCGAACGTGCCCGCGGATCCCTCGCCCAGCCCTTCGCGCGCGGTGAGGACGTACAACCCGATCACCGCCGCCAGCATGATCAACCCGCCGAACAAGTTGTAGAGCAGGAATTTCACCGCCGCACGGGAACGCTGCCTGCGCAGCAGGGCATCCCCGGTGCGCGGCCCGAACCCGCCGATGAGGAAGTACATCGGGATGAGCATCGCCTCGAAGAACACGTAGAACAGCAAGATGTCCAGGGCGACGAAGGAGACCAGCACCATCGCCTCGACGAGCAGAGTGAGCGCGACGTAGGTGTGGGCCACCCGTTTGCCGCTGCCGACTTCGCGTTCGTCGTGCCAGCCCGCCAGGATCAGCAGGGGCACCAGCGCCGCGGTCAGCAGCACCAGGACCAGCGCGATGCCGTCGAGGCCGAGGGTGTAGCCGGCGCCGAACGCCGGAATCCATTGGTGGGATTCGACGAACTGGTATTGGCCTCCGGCGGTATCGAACCGCACGGCCAGCCCGATGCCGATACCCAGGACGAGCACCGAGAAGCCCAGTGCCACGGCTCGAGCGAGGGTGCGCTGCGCGGCAGGCAGTACCAGTACGATCGCCGCACCGACGACCGGGGCCAGCCACAGCGTCGTCAACCAGGGGAACTCGTTCACCACAACCTCACCGCCAGCAGGGCGGCAGCCACCAGGGCCGCGCCGGTGAACATGGACAGGGCGTAGGAGCGCACGAATCCGGACTGCACGCGCCGGGCCCGTGCGGACAACCCGCCGATCAGTGCCGCGGTGCCGTTGACGACGCCGTCGATGCCGCGGTTGTCGAGGAAGACCAGCGCCCGGGTCAGATGCCGGCCGGGCCGCATGAACGCGGCTTCGTTGACCGCGTCGCCGTAGAGGTCGCGGCGCGCGGCCACGGTCAGCGCGGACACGGTTTCGGGCGCGGTCTCGGGGATGTCGCGTTGTGCGTACTGCGAGTAGGCGACCGCGACGCCGACGGCGACCACGCCGAGCGCGAGTACTGTGACCAGCGCCGCGGGGACGGTCTCGGTGCCGTGGTGGGCGCCGACGACCGGTTCGAGCCAATTCTGCAGCGAGGAGCCGAACACGAACACCGCTCCGGCCCCGACCGAGCCGAGGGCGAGCAGGATCATCGGGCCGGTCATCACCGCGGGAGACTCGTGCGGGTGGGTGTCCGGTTTCCAGCGGCGCTCGCCGAAGAACGTCATCAGCATCACCCGCGTCATGTAGAACGCGGTCAGGCCCGCGCCGAGCAACGCCGCCGAGCCGAGCGCGATCCCGTTCACCCCGCCTTGGTTGAACGCCGCTTCGATGATCCGGTCCTTGGAGAAGAATCCGGCGAACGGCGGCACCCCGATGATGGCCAGGTAGCCGAGACCGAAGGTGACGTAGGTGATCGGCAGCAGGGTGCGCAGTCCGCCGTAGCGGCGCATGTCGGTTTCGTCGTCCATCGCGTGCATGACCGAACCGGCGCCGAGGAACAGCCCGGCCTTGAAGAACCCGTGGGTGAGCAGGTGCATGATGGCGACGGCGTATCCGGCGGGGCCGAGTCCGGCGGCCAGCACCATGTAGCCGATCTGGCTCATCGTGGAGGCGGCCAGCGCCTTCTTGATGTCGTCCTTGGCGCAGCCGATGATCGCGCCGAACAGCAGGGTGACCGCGCCTACCAGCACCACGCCGAGGCGCGCGTTCGGCGCGAGGTCGAAGATCGCGTGGGAGCGCGCGATCAGGTACACGCCCGCGGTGACCATGGTGGCCGCGTGGATGAGCGCCGACACGGGGGTGGGGCCCTCCATCGCGTCACCGAGCCAGGACTGCAGCGGGACCTGGGCGGACTTGCCACAGGCGGCCAGCAGCAGCAACAGGCCGATCGCGGTGAGCGTGCCCTCGCTCGCGGCGGGCGCGGCGCCGAACACGACGCCGAAGTCGATCGACCCGAACGTCGCGAACATCACCATCATCGCGATGGCCAAGCCCATGTCACCGACCCGGTTGACCACGAACGCCTTCTTCGCCGCCGTTGCCGCCGAGGGCTTCTCGTGCCAGAACCCGATGAGCAGGTAGGAGGCGAGGCCGACGCCCTCCCAGCCGAGGTAGAGCACGAGGTAGTTGTTCGCCAGGACCAGCAGCAGCATCGCCGCGAGGAAGAGATTCAGGTAGGCGAAGAACCTTCGTCGCGCCGGATCGTGGCTCATGTAGCCGATCGAGTAGACGTGGATGAGCGAACCCACGCCGGTGATCAGCAGCGCGAAGCACATCGACAGCTGGTCCACTTGCAGCGAGAAGTCGACCTGCAGGCCGGCCACCGGGACCCAGCTGAACAGGTTCTGGTGCATCGCGCGGTCGGCGGTGTCGCGGCCGAGCATGTCGGCGAACCCGAGCACGGCGACCGCGAACGAGGCCAGCGCGATCGCGGTGCCGAGCAGATGACCCCACTTGTCGGCGTAGCGTCCGGTCAGCAGCAGGACGACAGCGCCCGCCAGGGGGAGGGCGGGCAGCAGCCACAGCGTTGCGGTGTCCACGTCAGAACTTCAGCAGGTTGGCGTCGTCGACCGAGGTCGAGCGGCGGGCGCGGAAGATGGTCATGATGATGGCCAGGCCGACGACCACCTCGGCCGCGGCGACCACCATCGTGAAGAACGCGAACACCTGCCCGTCGAGGTCGTCGTGCATCCGGGCGAAGGTGACGAACGCGAGGTTCACCGCGTTGAGCATCAGCTCGATGCACATGAACACCACGATGGCGTTGCGCCGCAGCAGCACTCCGGCCGCGCCGATGGTGAACAGCAGGGCGGACAGGAACAGGTAGTTCTCGGGATTCACCGGTTGCCTTCCTCGTCGCTGGGGTTGTCGGTCCCGTCCGATGCGGGCGTGGTGCCGACCGAGATCACGGCCGCTTCGGTGAGCGCCCTGGTGCGGCGGTGCCGCAGGATGGTGCTGACCGACAGTTCCTCGAACGACCCGTCGGGCAGCCGCGCGGGGATGTCCACCGCGTTGTGCCTGGCGTAGACGCCGGGGGTGGGCAGGGGAGTCGCGCGGTGTCCCTTCTCGCGGAACCGGCGGCGCGACAGTTCGCGCTGATCGGTGCGTGGTCCGAAGTGCTCGCGGTGGGCCAGCACCATGGCGCCGATGGTGGCGGTGATCAGCAGGGCGCCGGTGAGTTCGAAGGCCCACACGTAGCGCAGGAAGATCAGCTCGGCCAGTTCGGCGATCACGTCGCGACCGGGGAACCCGGTGGCGGGGAACGTGATCGCGGACTCCCGCACGCCGTGGGCGATGCCGCCGCTGAGCAGCAGCCCGAAGCCGAGGCCCACCGCGGCCGCGGCGAGCCGCTGGCCGCGGATGGTCTCCTTCAGCGATTCGGCGGAGTCGACACCGACGAGCATCAGCACGAACAGGAACAGCATCATCACCGCGCCGGTGTAGACCACGATCTGCACCACGCCGAGGAACAGCGCGTCCTGGGCGATGTAGAACGCGGCCAGCGCGATCATCGTGGCGGCCAGGCACAGCGCGGAATGCACCGCCTTGGGGGCGAACACCATGCCGAGCGCGCCGAGCACGGCCAGCGGGGCGAGGATCCAGAATTGGACGGTCTCGCCGGTGGAGGCGCGGGTCAACGGCTCCGCGGCCAGGATCAGTTCGGTCACCGTGTCGCTCCTTCCACGCCTGTGGTGGCGGGTCGCCGGGGCGCATCGGTCGCCGTGGCTCCGTTGGTGGCCGGCGCGGCGCCGGGCACCCGGCCGAGGTAGTAGTCCGCCTCGTCGGCGCCGGGGTGCATGGCGTGCGGCGGCGCGGTCATCCCGGGCTGCAGCGGGGCGAGCAACCGGTCCTTCTCGTAGATGAGATCGGCTCGGTTGTCGTCGGTCATCTCGTAGTCGTTGGTCATCGTCAGCGCCCGGGTGGGGCAGGCCTCGATGCACAAGCCGCAGCCGATGCAGCGCAGGTAGTTGATCTGATAGACCCGCCCGTATCGCTCACCGGGGGAGAACCGTTCGGTCTCGGTGTTGTCGGCGCCTTCGACGTAGATCGCGTCCGCCGGGCAGGCCCACGCGCACAGTTCGCAGCCGATGCACTTCTCCAGGCCGTCGGGATGGCGGTTGAGCTGGTGCCTGCCGTGGTAGCGCGGCGCGGTCGGCGTCTTCTGTTCGGGATAGAACTCGGTGTTGGGCTTCTTGAACATGGTCGCGGCGGTGACCGCGAACCCGGACAGCGGCTCGAACAGGCCCGCTTTGGCGCGGGTGGCGTCGCGCGCGTGCGCGTCGGCGGGCAGCGGCGGCACCGGGAAACCGAGGAAGACCGTCGAATCGGTGGCATCCGCGGCGGCGGGTTCCTCGACCGGTGGCGGGGTCGCCCCGGCCCGGCCTGCCCGCAGGAACTGCAACACCAGCAGGCCGGTGACCAGCACGCCGCCGATCACGAGGATCGGGGTCTGCACCGGATAGCCCTCAGCTTGCAGCACCCGCGCGGTGGCCACCACCATGACCCATGCCAGCGAGGTCGGGATCAGCAGTTTCCAGCCCAGGTTCATGAATTGGTCGTAGCGCAGCCGGGGCAGGGTGCCGCGCAGCCAGATGAACACGAACAGGAACGTCCAGACTTTGGCGGTGAACCACAGCACCGGCCACCACCCGGAGTTCGCGCCGTCCCACATGTTCAGCGGCCACGGCGCCCGCCAGCCACCCAGGAACAAGGTGGTGGCCAGCGCGGACACGGTGCCCATGTTGACGTATTCGGCCAGCATGAACATGGCGAACTTGAGCGAGGAGTACTCGGTGTGGAAGCCGCCGACCAGCTCGCCCTCGGCCTCGGGCAGATCGAACGGCGCCCGGTTGGTCTCGCCGACCATCGAGACGCAGTAGATCAGGAACGACGGCAGCAGCAGGAACACATACCAGGTGCCTTCCTGCGCGGACACGATGCCGGAGGTGGCCATGGTGCCCCCGAGCAGGAACACCGTCGCGAAGCACAGCGCCATGGCGATCTCGTAGGAGATGACCTGCGCGGTGGAGCGCAACCCGCCCAGCAGCGGATAGGTGGATCCCGACGACCAGCCGGCCAGCACGATGCCGTAGACGCCGATGGAGGTGATCGCGAGGATGTACAGCACCGCCACCGGCAGATCGGTGAGCTGCAGCGGGGTGGTGACGCCGAAGACCGACACCTGCGGCCCGAGCGGGATCACCGCGAACGCCATGAAGGCGGGCACCACCGAGATGACCGGCGCCAAGATGTAGATCGGCTTGTCCACGATCGCCGGGACGATGTCCTCCTTGAGGGCCATCTTCACGCCGTCGGCGATGCTCTGCAGGGAGCCGAACGGCCCGGTCCGGTTCGGGCCGATCCGCATCTGCATGCGCGCCACGATCTTTCGTTCCGCGAGCACGGCGATCAGCGGAATCAGCATCAGATAGATGAAGACGGCCACGGCTTTGGCGATCACGAGCCACAGCGGGTCGTGTCCGAAGCCCGCGGGAGTGTACGGATCCGAGGCCGCGGCGTGCGCCACCGCGGACGAAGCGACGAGTGTGGCGAGATCACTCATGACGGTGCTCCTTCATCCTCTCGTCGGCGTGCCGCAGATGCACGATCGCGCCGGGCTGGACGGCGAGCTGCTCGGCGATGGAGCAGCCGGGCGAGTGCTGCGGCAGCCACACCACCCGATCGGGGAGGTCGCTGATCATCAGCGGGAGCGTGACCGCGCCGCGGCCGGTGGCGACGGTGACCGGATCGTCGGGTTGCGCGCCGAGTTCGGCGGCGGTGGCGGCCGACAGGCGTACTACCGGGGGCCGGGCGATGCCGGCGAGATTCGGTTCGCCGTCCTGCATGCGTCCCTCGTCCAGCAGCATCCGCCAACTGGCGAGCACCGCGGTGCCGGGTTGGGGCTGCGGCAGCGGATGCGGCGGGTGGGTGGGCGCGGAGACGGGCGCGCCGTCCCACGCGCCGAGTTCGGCGAGTTCGGCGCGGGCGGACTCGATGTCGGGCAAGCCCAGGCGCACCGACATCTCCTCGGCGATGGCGTGCAGCACCCGCTGATCCGACAGCGGCGCGCTCTGGCGGCGCACCATGTCGTCGCCGAGCGCGGCGGCGAACGGGCGCGGCCTGCCCTCCCAGGTGCGGAAGGTTCCGGCCTTCTCCATGGCCGCGGCCACCGGGAACACCACGTCGGCGCGTTCGGTGACCGGACTGCGGCGCAGTTCCAGGCTCACCACGAACCTGGCCGCGTCGATGGCGGCCAGCGCGGCGGCCGGGTCGGGCAGGTCGGCGACGTCGACGCCGCCGATGACGAGAGCACCGAGACCGGACGCGGCCTCCAGGATGGCCGTCGTGTCCCGGCCCGCGCCGACGGGCAGCTCGGGCACGTTCCAGACCGCCCGGACCTGTTGGCGGGCACGCGGATCGGCGACCGGCCGTCCGCCGGGCAGCAGGCCGGGCAGCGCGCCCGCTTCGACCGCGCCGCGTTCGCCGGCCCGGCGCGGCACCCACGCGAGGGCTGCTCCGGTTTCCTCGGCCAGGCGCACGGCGGCCGACAGCGCACCCGCGACGCCGGCCATCCGCTCACCGACCATGATCACCGCGCCGGGTTCGCGCAGCAGCCGGGCCAGATCGGCCAGCTGGGCGGGATCCGCTCCGGGGGTGGTGATCTCGCCGGTGCGGATGGCGTCGAGCAGATGCGGTTCGGCGCCCGGCACGGTGCGCATCAGCCGTCCGGACATGCGGTCGAGTCCGCGTGAGGAGTACGGCGCGAGCGAGTAGATCGGCAGCCGGTGCTTGCGTGCGGCCTTGCGCAGCCGCAGGTAGACGATCGGCGACTCTTCTTCGGGTTCGAATCCGACGAGCAGGACGACCGGCGCGGCCTCCATGCTGTCGTAGGTCACCGTGCCGTCCTGGCCGGCGACGCGGGCGGCGAGGAAATCGGCCTCCTCCGCCGAATGCGCGCGGGCGCGGAAGTCGATGTCGTTGGTGCCGAGGGCGACTCGGGCGAATTTGGCGTAGGCGTAGGCGTCCTCCTCGGTGACCCGGCCGCCGACCAGCACGCCCGCGTTGCCGAACGACGCGGCCAGTCCCTCCGCGGCCGCGGCCAGCGCCTCCGACCAGGAGGCGGGGGCCAGCTCGCCGTCCCACCCGCGCACCAGGGGCGTGGTGAGCCGGTCGGGTTCGCTGGCGTAGGTGAACGCCCACCGGCCCTTGTCGCAGTTCCACTCTTCGTTGACCTGCGGGTCGTCCCCGGCCAGCCGGCGCAGGACCTTGCCGCGCCGGTGATCGGTGCGCTGTGCGCAGCCGGAGGCGCAGTGCTCGCAGACGTTCGGGCTGGAAACCAGGTCGAACGGACGCGCGCGGAACCGGTAGGCGGTGCCGGTGAGCGCGCCGACCGGGCAGATCTGCACGGTGTTGCCGGAGAAGTAGGAATCCAGCGGCTCGGCCTGCGCGGTGCCGACCTGTTGCAGCGCACCGCGATCCATCAGTTCGATGAACGGATCGCCCGCGATCTGCTGGGAGAACCGGGTGCAGCGGGCGCAGAGCACGCAGCGTTCCCGGTCCAGCAGCACGGCCGTGGACAGCGGAATCGGTTTGGGATAGGTGCGTTTGCGTCCGTCGAACCGGGATTCGGCGCGGCCGGTGGACATCGCCTGGTTCTGCAGCGGGCACTCGCCGCCCTTGTCGCACACCGGGCAGTCGAGCGGATGGTTGATCAGCAGCAGTTCCATCACGCCCTCCTGCGCCTTGTCGGCGGCGGGCGAGGTGAGCTGGGTGCGGACCACCATGCCGTCGGTGACGGCCATGGTGCAGGAGGCGACGGGCTTGCGCTGTCCCTCGACCTCCACCAGGCATTGGCGGCAGGCGCCGACCGGGTCGAGCAGCGGATGGTCGCAGAAGCGGGGTACCTGGATGCCGATCAGTTCGGCGGCACGGATCAGCAGCGTGCCGGGCGGCACGCTGACCTCCGTGTCATCGATGGTCAGCGTCACCAGGTCGGCGGGAGCGGGTCCGCCCGTGTGGTTCCGCACGACGGCGGGCCCACCCGTCGTCCGGCCGCCACCTCGGATCGAGTCGCTGCGCGATACCGGTTTCATCGGACCTCTCCTCCTGACTCGGCCCATGCGGTGGAGCGCGCCGGGTCGAATGGGCATCCGCCGAGCCGCAGGTGCTCGGCGTATTCCTCGCGGAAGTACTTCAGCGAGGAGATGATCGGACTGGCCGCGCCGTCGCCGAGGGCGCAGAACGACTTGCCGTTGATGGTGTCGCTGATGTCGAGCAGTTTGTCCAGGTCGGACGCAACGCCGGTGCCCGCTTCGATCCGTTCCAGCAGCTGCACCAGCCAGTAGGTGCCCTCCCGGCACGGGGTGCACTTGCCGCAGGACTCGTGGGCGTAGAACTGGGTCCAGCGCAGCACGGCCCGCACCACGCAGGTGGTGTCGTCGAAGATCTGCAACGCCTTGGTGCCGAGCATGGAGCCCGCGCCCGAGACGCCTTCGTAGTCGAGCGGCACGTCGAGGTGTTCTTCGGTGAACAGCGGCGTGGAGGAGCCGCCCGGCGTCCAGAACTTCACCCGGTGCCCGGCGCGCACGCCGCCCGCGTAGCCGAGCAGCTCGCGCAGCGTGACGCCCAGCGGCGCCTCGTACTGTCCCGGCCGGGTCACGTGACCGGACAGCGAGTAGAGGGTGAATCCGGGTGACCTCTCACTGCCCATCGAGCGGAACCAGGCGATGCCGTTGCGGATGATCGGCGGCACGCTGGCGATCGATTCCACGTTGTTCACCACGGTCGGGCAGGCATACAGACCGGCGACGGCGGGGAACGGCGGACGCAGGCGCGGCTGGCCGCGGCGGCCTTCCAGCGAGTCCAGCAGCGCGGTCTCCTCACCGCAGATGTAGGCGCCCGCGCCCGCGTGCACGATCAACTCGAGGTCGTAGCCGGAGCCGAGGATGTCATGACCGAGGAAGCCCGCCGCGTAGGCCTGGGCCACCGCGGCGTGCAGCCGCCGCAGCACCGGAACCACCTCGCCGCGCACGTAGATGAACGCGTGCGCCGCGCGAATGGCGTAGGCGGCGATGATGACGCCTTCGATCAGCGCGTGCGGCGCGGCGAGCATCAGCGGAATGTCCTTGCAGGTGCCTGGTTCCGACTCGTCGGCGTTCACCACCAGGTAGTGCGGTTTGGTGACGCCGTCGGGTCCAGGGCCCTGCGGGATGAAGCTCCACTTCATGCCGGTGGGGAAGCCGGCGCCGCCGCGGCCGCGCAGGCCCGCGTCCTTGACGGTCTGGATGATCTGGTCGGGTTCCATCCGCAGGGCGGTGCGCAGCGCCTGGTAGCCGTCGTGCCGCAGGTAGGTGTCCATCGTCCAGGACTGCGGATCATCCCAGTAGGTGCTCAGCACCGGAGTGAGCGTCATCGCGGGCCCTCCGGATCCTCGTGCGGCGCAGGGGCTCGCATGCCCTGTTCGCGGGCGACGCGCAGACCGGCGAGCGTCGCGTCACCGGCGGCGCCGTCGAGCACGCCGGGGCGCTCGTCGGGGAAGCCGGCGAGGATGCGGGCGGTCTGCTTGAACGTGCACAGCGGCGCGCCCCGGGTCGGGGTGACTTGCTGTCCGGCCCGCAGCGCGTCCACCAGGGCTTGCGCGGATTCGGGGGTCTGGTTGTCGAAGAACTCCCAGTTGACCATGACCACCGGCGCGAAGTCGCAGGCCGCGTTGCACTCGACGTGCTCGAGGGTGATCGATCCGTCCGCTGTGGTCTCGCCGTGCCCGATGCCGAGGTGGTGCTCGAGCGCGGCGAGGATGGCGTCGCCGCCCATGACCGCGCAGAGCGTGTTGGTGCAGACTCCGACGTGGTAGTCGCCGGTGGGGGTGCGCCGGAACATCGAGTAGAAAGTGGCCACCGCGGTGACTTCGGCGCCGGTCAAACCCAGTTGCTCGGCGCAGAACTCGATGCCGGTGCCGGTGACGTAGCCTTCCTCGGACTGCACCAGGTGCAGCAGCGGCAGCAGCGCCGAGCGCGGATGCGGATAGCGCGCGATGATCTCCTTGGCGTCGGTTTCCAGCCGTTCTCGCACGAAAGGCTGATAGGGCTCGGGCCGGGTGCTGAGCTTCAGCAGGACTTGCGTCCCGCCGGTCCCGTAGCCACCGCCGTTCGGGCTGTCACCGTGCGTTGTCTGGTTCATCGGTCCACTCCGCCCATGACCGGGTCGATGCTGGCGACCGAGGCGATGACATCGGCGACCATGCCGCCCTCGCACATCGCCGCGACCGCTTGCAGATTGGTGAACGAGGGGTCGCGATAGTGCACCCGGTAGGGCCGGGTGCCGCCGTCGCTGACCATGTGCACGCCCAGTTCGCCGCGGGGCGACTCCACCGCCGCGTACACCTGGCCCGCGGGGACGCGGATGCCTTCGGTGACCAGCTTGAAGTGGTGGATCAGCCCCTCCATGGAGGTGCCCATGATCTTGCCGATGTGCTTGGGGGAGTTGCCGAGTCCGTCCGCGCCGACCTGTAGGTCGGCCGGCCAGGCGATCTTCTTGTCGTCGATCATGACCGGGCCGGGCCGCAACCGGTCCAGGCACTGCTCGACGATCTTCAGCGACTCCTTCATCTCCTCCACCCGGATGACGTAGCGGCCGTAGCAGTCGCATCCGGTGGTGGTGGGGATGTCGAATTCGTAGTTCTCGTAGCCGCAGTAAGGCTGTGCTTTGCGCAGGTCGTGCGGCAGGCCGGTGGCCCGGAGCACGGGGCCGGTGATGCCGAGGGCCATGCAGCCCTGCAGGTCGAGGTAGCCGATGTTCTGGGTGCGGGCCTTCCAGATCGGGTTGGCGGTGAGCAGGTGTTCCATGTCGCGCAGCCGTTTGGGCAGCAGCGCGAGCAGTTCGCGCACCTTGGTGACCCCGTTGTCGGGCAGGTCCTGGGCCAGGCCGCCGGGGCGGATGTAGGCGTGGTTCATCCGCAGTCCGGTGATCGTCTCGAACACGTCGAGGATCAGCTCGCGCTCGCGGAACCCGAACAGCATCGGCGTCAGCGCGCCCAGTTCCATGCCGCCGGTGGCCAGGGCGACCAGGTGCGAGGAGATGCGGTTGAGCTCCATCAGCAGCACGCGCACGATCGTGGCGCGCTCCGGGATCTGTTCGGTGATGTCGAGCAGTTTCTCCACGCCCAGGCAGTACGCCGTCTCGTTGAAGAACGGCGACAGATAGTCCATGCGGGTGACGAAGGTGACGCCCTGGGTCCAGTTGCGGAATTCGAGGTTCTTCTCGATCCCGGTGTGCAGGTAGCCGATGCCGCAGCGGGCCTCGGTGACCGTCTCGCCTTCGATCTCCAGGATCAGCCGCAGCACGCCGTGCGTGGACGGGTGCTGCGGACCCATGTTGACGACGATGCGTTCCTCGCCCGCGCCGGACAGCGTCTCGGCCACCTGGTCCCAGTCCTGTCCCGCGACGGTGACCGTGGCGGGCTCGGGGGCGGTGACGTCGGTGTCGGTGTCGGTCATCAGCTGTATGCCCTCCGCTCGTCGGGCGGCGGGATGCGCGCGCCCTTGTATTCGACCGGGATCCCGCCGAGCGGGTAGTCCTTGCGCTGGGGGTGGCCGCGCCAGTCGTCCGGCATGGTGATCCGGGTCAGCGAGGGGTGCCCGTCGAACCGGATGCCGAAGAAGTCGTAGGTCTCGCGTTCGTGCCAGTCGGTGGTCGGATAGACCTCGTAGAGCGACGGAATATGCGGGTCCGCGTCCGGCGCGGCGACCTCCACCCGCAGGCGGCGGTTGTGCGTGATCGACATGAGGTGATAGACGGCGTGCAGTTCGCGGCCGGAATCCTCCGGATAGTGCACGCCGTCGACGCCGAGGCAGAGCTCGAAACGCAATGCGGAGTCGTCGCGCAACGCGCGAGCCACCGGCAGCAACTGCTCGCGGCGCACGTGCAGGGTGAGCTCGCCGCGGAAGACGATCACTTTCTCCAGCGCCGCGTCCAGGCGGACACCCGTGGCGGTGAGCGCGGTGCGCAGCGCGTCGACCACCTCGTCGAAGTAGCCGCCGTACGGGGCGGGCGTGCTGCCTGGGAGCGTGACCGGCCGGACCAGCCGGCCGTAACCGGAGGTGTCACCGGTGCCGGTGACGCCGAACATGCCGCGGCGCACGCCGATCACCTCGGCGCCGGCCTGTGCGGCATCCTCCTCCGGCAGGGTGCCTTCGGGGCCCGCGGTGGCCGCGGCGTCGATCGCGTCGTGCGCGGGCGGGGCGTCGGTGTCGTCGGGGGTGTCGAAGGTCATCGCAGCAGACCCTCCATCCGGATGGTCGGCGTCGAGGCGAGCGCGGCCTGTTCGGCGGCGCGGATGGCCTCCTCGCGGTTGACGCCGAGCGGCATCTGTTGAATTTTCGCGTGCAGTGCCAGGATCGCGTTCAGCAGCATCTCCGGCCGGGGCGGGCACCCTGGCAGGTAGATGTCGACCGGCACCACGTGATCGACGCCCTGCACGATGGCGTAGTTGTTGAACATCCCGCCCGACGACGCGCAGACGCCCATCGCCAGCACCCATTTCGGCTCGGTCATCTGGTCGTAGACCTGGCGCAGCACCGGGGCCATCTTCTGGCTCACCCGGCCGGCGACGATCATCAGATCGGCCTGCCGAGGCGAGGCGCGGAATGCTTCCATACCGAAACGGGCGATGTCGAACCGGCCTCCGCCGGTGGCCATCATCTCGATGGCGCAGCAGGCCAGCCCGAAGGTGGCAGGCCATAGGGAGCCTTTGCGCAGGAATCCGGCGAAATCCTCGACCGTGCTCAGCAGGAAGCCGCTGGGCAGTTTCTCCTCGAGACCCATGTTCTACTGACTCGCTTCCACTCGTCGGCTACGAATTCGATTGCGCGGCATTCAGTCCCAGCTGAGACCGCCGCGCTTCCACTCGTAGGCGTAGGCCACCGAGACGTTGACGATGAACAACGCCATCGCGGCCAGACCGAAGAGACCGAGCGCATCGAAGTGGACTGCCCACGGGTAGAGGAACACGATCTCGATGTCGAAGATGATGAACAACATCGCGGTGAGGTAGTACTTCACCGGAAAGCGTTGTCCGGTAACATTTCCCGGCCCGCCGGCCACGGCATGCGGGGTGGGTTCGATCCCGCATTCGTAGGGTTCCAGCTTCGCCCGGTTGCGCCGTTTCGGGCCGACCAGGGCCGAGAGGACGATGGAGAACAGCGCGAACGCCGCCGCGATCGCGCCGAGTACGAGCGTCGGCACCTCGATATTCACGACTGCACTTCCCCTCCTTGCGAGCTGCAGCTGACAACAGCGTCCGAGGCGGGCTGACGTCGTTGTCCGCCTCGGCCAGACTCGCCCTCGGCTCCACCCGGAACCGGTCATTCCCTGATCCGCTTCCTTGTGAGGTACGGCACAGCCTACAACCGAAAGAGTGCTCCGCAGCGGGTTTGGTGCCGCCGTTTGATCGAATTCAGTACAAGCATTTATGACCGAAACGGTGGTAATCCGACGAGGGCGCCCGGGACGTTGGGTGAACGGTCAGTTGGCGGCGTCGGCGTGTCGCGTAGTGCGACGTCAAATGTGGTCCCGACCGGGTTCGGAGTCGGGGACGGCGACAGCTCGGCGGTGACCGTGAGCGTCGGAAAAAGGGGGTTGGGAGCGTCTTGTCGTGGTGCTGGAGCGCGACAACGCACGCGATGGAACTAATTCATGATAGCTATGAATTCCCGTGGTTGTCCGGGGCGGGCGCGACTCCGGATCAGGCCGCGGAGCGACTGCGCAACAGTGCGACGACGGCCTCGGTGAGCCGGAGCGGATCGATCGGATGCGCCACCGCGGCCTCCGCACGCGACCAACTGGCCAGCCAGGCGTCGTCGGGGCGGCCGGTGAGCACGAGCAGGGGCGGGCACGGATCGACTTCGTCCTTCAACTGCTTGGCGATGCCCAGTCCGCCGGCCGGGCTCGCCTCGCCGTCGAGCACGGCCAAGTCGATGCCTCCGGCGTCCATCTGCGCGATCACCACGGGGGCGGTGGCGACCTCGAGGTACTCGAACTCCGGCAACTCCGGGCTCGGACGCTTGCCCAAGGCCTGCATCACCTGGCGCCTGGTGTCGGCGTCATTGCTGTACACGAGAACCCGCAGCGGGGTGGAACGAGGAGAATCGGCCACGAACGGCATGGTACGTCCGCGAGGGCGGACCGCGTGGCAGGTTCGGCGCAGATCGTCCGCGCGCGTCGTGCACCGCGCGTCACCGGCGGAGTCGTCCGGCGAAAGCCGATGGCAAGCAGTTGATAAGAATCTGCCGGTAAAGTCCGGCCAATGCGGGGAGATATCACGCAGGCCCTCGTCGACACCGACGTGTGGACCGATGAAATGCTGGGCAGCGCAGGGATTCCGGTGGTCGACGTACCGTTCGTGACCATCGGCAGCGGAATCGGGTCGTTCGTCACCTACGACACCCTCCGGATCTTCGGCGTGCCCGCCGAGTCGATGGCGGTGCTCGGTCCACAGGAGCACCCTTGGGCGTCCTACGAATACCTGACCAGGGTCTCGCAGATTCCCCGCGGCGAGCGCCTGCGCAGCGACTCGGCCTCGACGCCGGACAACATCTGGGGCTTCCCGTCCTACGCGGTACGGGAGGCCATCGCGGACCGCTCGCTCGAGCCGCTGTGGAACGTCTTCACCGAACCGATCTTCGCGAACTACTACACCCCGCGCGCGGGTCAGGCGTTCGCCGCCATGGAGCGGGAGTTCCACCGCATCGGTTACGCCCGCTCCCTGCACCGCGGCCACGTGCGGATGGTCCGCAAGCGCCACGGTGGTGGATACTTCACCGTCCTCACCCCGCCCGCGGGTTCGACGCCGACCAAACGGGTGGCTTTTCGCAGCACGTATGTGCATGTCGCGGTGGGTTATCCGGGTCTGAAACTGCTGCCGGACCTGCAGGAGTACCGCGAGACCCATCGCGATCCGACGCGCGTGGTCAACGCCTACGAGCCGCACGAGCACGTCTACCAGGCGCTGCAGCGTCGTCCCGGCACCGTGCTCATCCGCGGCAGCGGGATCGTGGCCAGCCGCGTCCTGCAGCGGCTCATCGACGACCGGGACGCCCACCGGCTCGACACCAGGATCCTGCATTTGTTCCGTACCTATATCGCCGGCCCGCACGGCAAGAACATCTTCAGCCGGCGCAAGGGCGGCGACGGGTGGGCCTACCAGGGCTTCAACTATCCGAAGTCGGTGTGGGGCGGTCAGCTCAAGCAGAAGGTGCGGCGACTGCAAGGCGAGGAACGGGCGCGGGCGTACAAGGAGATCTCGGGCACCAATACCCCGATCCGAGACAACTGGCAGGAACAACTGCGCCGCGGCCGCCGAGAAGGCTGGTACCAGGTGATGGCGGGCACGATGCGGGCTCCGCGTCCAGCTGGGGGCCGCCAAGGCGTGGTCGCGACGATTCTCCCGGACACCTCCGCGCCGCTGCCGTTTCCGCCGCCGACGCAACCGTTCGACACCACCGTCGACTACATCATCGACTGCACGGGGTTGGAAGCCGATATCCGCGAGCACCGGCTGCTGGCCGACCTGCTGGACCATGCGGGCGCCGGGCGCAATCCGCTCGGCAGGCTGGACGTGGAGACGACCTTCGAGCTGATCGGCACCCGGAGCGGCACGGGCCGGATGTACGCCTCCGGCAGCGCGACGCTCGGCGGGCCGTTCGTCGGCGTGGACACCTTCCTCGGCCTGCAGATCGCCGCGCAGGAGATCGCCGACGATCTGGCCGCGGTCGGGTTCTGCCGCAGGATGGGTCCGCTGCGCTCCACGCGGCAATGGTGGCTGTGGGTTACGAACGAGAAGATCTGAGCGATGCTTCCTACCTTGAACGGGCGAATCCAGACCCGTCTCCTCGCGCTGAGCGTGATCGGCTTCGTCGTCGCGCTGGTCATCACCCCGTTTCTGCCGACCGGTTCGTTGAGCGTCGGCCAGGCGTACCGGGTGACGTTGTCGGTTCTGCTGGGCACCGTTCTGGTCGGTGTGCTGTGGGAATTGCTCTACCATTTCCTGCAGCAGTTCCGCTGGGAAAAGGACTGGCCGACCCTGTTCGGTTTCGTCACCATCGTCAACGAGGGGGCGCTGATGTGGGTCCTCGTGCGCTACACCACGGTGGTACTGCCCGGACATCTGCGTCCGTCGCTCGTGGCGTTCGGAATCCAGTTCGTCATCACGTGGATCGTGTTCTGGCTCATCGTCAATGGTCCGATGCGGGTGGTGTTCCACCGGTGGCGCTTCCAAGGCGGCCGGTTCCTGTGAACGCGCAGATCGAGGTGTTGCCCGGCGCCCACCTGGTGGCGAGCGCGAGCGGTGCCGTTGTGGTGGTCGCGCACCGCGGCGACGGCGTCGTCACAGCGGACACGGTGGCGGCCCGGACGATGGGTGCGCTGCTGGACATCGTGCGCGATGCCGTCGCGCGGGACCGGAGTCGCAGTGGGCGCGCGGTGGCGCGGCTGGCCACGACCTGGCTGATGGGGCTGGCCAACGGCGAGGAGGACGAGGTCGAATTCGGCGTGATCACACCGGCGGACAACGGTCTCGCGGTTTTCCTGCACGGTGGCGTCACCGCTGTCCTCGCCGGCGCGGCCCACACGGAGGTGCTGCGCGGCCGGGACGCCGGATTCACCGTCGACCGCATGGTGACGCCCGCACCCGGCATCGGCGCGGGGTTGTTCGTTGACGAGGCGGGATGGACCGCGGAGTCGCTACCGGGGCGCGGTATCTTCGCGCTCGGCGAGGGAACCGCACCGGGGTCGGGCGCGGTGCTGTGGTCCGGGACGTCGCTGGAAGCGAACCTCGGCGAACCGGAGACCCACGGCGGCGAACCCGGGCGGCGACCTCAGGCGGGAGCCGCGTGGCAAGCCCCGCCCGCGCCCCGGCCGGTTCCGGCACCCGAACCGCCGCGGATCGAGGAGCCGCAGCACGTCGAACCGCCGGCGGTGTCGACACCACATTCGGTCCCTGCTCCGCCGATACAAGACCCCGCGGCGGCCGCGGGATCCGCCGCACCTCAGGCGCCGCCATCGCACCGTCCCGAAGCGGAGCAGGCGTCAGGAGCGCAGCCGCGGCCGGCGCCGAGCCTGCGCAAAGGCGAGGATTCCGTCGACGCCGCAACGGAAGTCGATCTTCAGGCAGCGGCGCGCCGGGCCACGCCGGGCCCGGGCGTGACACCCCCGGTGGCGCAGCCGATACCGCCGCGACCGGACCAGGGACCGGCGCGGCCCGCGCACCGCACCGACCGGGACCACGCGATCGCCAACGACGCGAATCTCGCCGAGACGGTGGTGCCCTCGGCCGAGGTCGTCGCGGCCGCGCTCGGGTCGACCGGTTCGAACACGCTGGGACATCGGGTGATCGTGCACGGCTTCCAGTGCGCCCGCGGTCATCACAACGATCCGCGGGTGTCCTTCTGCGCGGTGTGCGGCATCCGGATGGATCAGCTCACCTGCGTGCTGAGCGAGGGGGTGCGTCCCCCGCTGGGCGTGCTGCTCCTGGACGACGGCACGTCGTTCGTGCTGGACAGCGACTGCGTGCTCGGACGCGAGCCGGAGTATGCCGAGGCCGTCGCGCGTGGCGCTCGCCCGCTGCGGCTGGAGGACAGCTCGGGTGGAATGTCCCGGGCCCACGCGGAGATCCGTCTCGTCGACTGGGACGTCACCGTCGTGGACGGCGGCTCCACCAACGGCACCCACATCCGTCATCCCGGACGGCAGGATTGGGTGCGTGCGGTCCCCGGCCGGCCGGTCACCCTCGCGCCCGGCGCCCAGATCCAACTGGGCGGACGCGTCCTGACCTTCGACTCCCCACACGGCCAGCTGTAGCTGCGGATCGGCACGTCGAGCGGTCGCTCACCGTGTCGGTCATTCCGCCACACGACAGGGCTCGCGTTTGCTGTCGTTGGTTGACCAGTGCGAATCTCGCCTCCGATGGGAGGCCCGACATAGCGAGCCTCCCGGCTTACTTCGGCACCACAAGCTGAGGAGAAGTGATCACCGCTGCTCGATCGTCCCGCTCAGGTGTGGCGGAAACGAATGATGCCCGACCACGGGTTGCGCATGGGTTTGCGTGGGTCGGGCTGCGGCAGATAGGTGAACGGGCGCAGGTACCAGGGTGCGCGGTGGAATTTGCGGGCGTGCAGCAGCAGGCTTTCCAGTTCGATCGGCTGCCAGCCGAGGTCTTCGAAGAAGCGGACGCCGTTGGGGGGCTCGAATTTCATCGGCGCGTTGGCGAAGGTGTCGCCGGAACGCATCTTCTTCATGCCCAGGCTCAGGTCGAGCAACCACCAGGCGATCTCCGGGCGGGCCAGGGCGTTCGCCAGATCGGTGACCGTCGGAGGGTCGAGGTACATCAGCAGGCCCTCGGTGAGCACCAAGGCCTTCGACGCGGGGGCGGTGGCCGGGCCGATCGCGCCGAGCGCCTCGTCGAGGAACTTCGCGCGGGCATCGGGGTCGGCGAGATCGACCGCTCGGCGGATGAGCACGCAGTGCGGCGTCTGATCGGCGAGCGCGTCGTCCTTCTCCGCGACGATTCCCGGCAGATCCGCCTCGATCCAGAGCAGCTCGGGCGGTAGATCCAGCCGATAGGGGCGGGTGTCCAGACCGGCCGCGAGGTTGAGGACCCGGTCGCAGCCCTCGGCGACCGCTTTCGTGACGAGATCGTCGATCAGCTTGGTGCGGGTGACGATCGGCCACCCGCCTCGCATCATTCGGGGTGCGCTGTCGGCGATGGCATGGCCGCGTTCTCCGGCCAGCAGGTCGGCGAGCGGATCGTGGAACAGTGCGTCCGGGCGTGTCGTCTCGCGCGCCCGGTAGGCCGCGACCCAGCGCGCGGTGTCCGACACGTTGGACGGTATGTCCCCTCGGGTCATGCGGGCCAGTCTGTCACATCTGTCCAGCGGAACCCGGCACCGGTCGTTCGGCGCCGGGGAGCCGATCAATGGGAATGAAAGGCGTCGGAGCCGACCTCGGCGGGGTCGAGCAGATGGGCGAGGAACAGGCGGGTGGTCGGCGTCGGAGTGCGGGTGGTGATGGCATGCCAGGGACGGTCCAGCGGGGTGCCCTCGACCGGGAGGACGCGCAGCACGCCGTTCTCCAGGTCCTGGGAGATGGCATCGCTGTGGATCAGTGTGACGCCCAATCCTTCTCGCGCGGCGGCCAGGACCGCGCCGTGGGATCCGAGGGTGAGCGTGGGTGGTTCGATCCGGAGTTGCTCCAGTAGGCCGAGGGTGGCCTCCCGGGTACCGGAGCCGCGCCCGCGCAGCAGCCATGTGGTGTGCAGTGGGTCGAGTTCCGGCAGTCCGACCACGACCAGGCGGCTCGGCCGCCGAGCGCGCACCACCAGCCCGGTGTCCCGAGGTGGGCGGCCCGCGATGACGAGATCCGTTTCGTGATGTTGCAATTCGAGGAACAGCGCGTCGCGCGGGTGCACCGACAGGCTCAGCTCGATGTCGGGGAACCGGCGGCGGAACGAGGCGAGCGGCCGCAGCAGGACGTATTCGCCCGCGGTGGCGACCACGCCGATCCGCAGGCGCCCGGTCTCGGCGCGGCGTACCGCGGCCTGCGCCTCCTTCATCAACCCGAGGATGCCGCGGCAGTACTCGGCGTAGACGCGACCGGACTCCGTGAGCATGATGCCGCGCCCGGCCTTGGCGACGAGCTCGGCGCCGAGCTGTTTCTCGATGTGCGCGACGGCCGCGGAGACGGCGGCCTCGGTGATGTGCAGTTGGGCCGCGGCGCGGCGAATGCTGCCGTGGCGGGCGACGGCCAGGAAGGTTTCCATCCGAGCCGCGCTCACCATACCCATCGAACGACGGTAACAAACTCAACGAATATGTTGAGTATCGCGAGGAACAATCAAATTGTTTGTCGGTATCCGGCCCGTCATCCTGGAAATCCCAAGGCACGCCCGTTCGCCCGGGTGCGGGTGTCCCGCAGTGGCACAGCAGGAGGAACGATGGCCGAAGAAATCGAACGCGACCGCTGGGATCCGGGTGTCCAATCCTATGCGTCGATGGGGTATTACGCGCCGGACTATCAGCCGTCGGAAACCGACGTGCTCGCCGTGTTCCGGGTGACCCCGCAGCGCGGCGTCGACCCGATCGAGGCCGCCGCCGCGGTGGCGGGCGAGTCCTCCACGGCGACGTGGACGGTGGTGTGGACCGACCGGCTCACCGCGCACTCGCGTTATCAGGCGAAGTGCTACCGCATCGACGAGGTCCCCGGACGGCCGGGGGAGTACTTCGCCTATGTCGCTTACGATCTCGACCTGTTCGAGGAGGGATCGATCACCAACCTGACCTCCTCGATCATCGGCAACGTGTTCGGGTTCAAGCCGTTGCTGGCGCTGCGGCTGGAGGACATGCGCATTCCGGTGGCCTACGTGAAGACGTTCCAGGGGCCGCCGCACGGCACGGTGATGGAACGCGAATATCTCAACAAATACGGCAGGCCGCTGCTGGGCGCGACGGTGAAACCGAAACTCGGGCTATCGGCCCGCAATTACGGGCGGGTGATCTACGAGGCGTGCAAAGGCGGCCTGGATTTCACCAAGGACGACGAGAACATCAACTCGCAGCCGTTCATGCGCTGGCGCGACCGCTACCTGTTCGCGATGGAGGGCGTCAACCGCGCGATGGCCGAAACCGGCGAGATCAAAGGTCACTACCTGAATGTGACCGCCGCGTCGATGGAGGAGATGTACGAGCGGGCGGAATTCGCCAAAGAACTCGGCAGCGTCGTGATCATGATGGATCTCACCGTCGGGTTCACCGCGATGCAGTCGATGTCGCACTGGGCGCGCCGCAACGGCGTGCTGCTGCACCTGCACCGCGCGGGGCATTCCACCTACACGCGGCAGAAGACGCACGGCGTCAGCTTCCGGGTGCTGGCCAAGTGGTGCAGGCTGATCGGCGTCGACCATCTGCACGCGGGCACCGTGGTGGGAAAACTGGAGGGCGATCCTGCGACGACCAAAGGGTTCTACGACACCTTGCGGGAGAATCACATCCGGACCGAGCCGGCCAACGGGATCTTCTTCGACCAGTATTGGGCGAGCCTGCCCGGCGTGATGCCGGTGGCCTCCGGCGGCATCCATGCCGGGCAGATGCATCAGCTGCTCGACCTCTTCGGTGACGACGTGGTGCTGCAGTTCGGCGGCGGCACCATCGGGCACCCGCTCGGCATCGCCGCGGGGGCGGAGGCGAACCGGGTCGCCCTGGAGGCGGTCGTGCAGGCCCGCAACGAAGGGCGCGACCTGCTGAAGGAGGGGCCCGAGGTGTTGCGCAAGGCGGCCGAGATCTGCCGTCCGCTCGATGTAGCCCTGGCGACCTGGGGCGACGTCACCTTCGACTACACCTCCACCGACGCGCCGGACGCCGTGCCGACGGCCAGCCGCTGACCATCCCGGAAGGACTCACCGATGTATCTCAGGCACGGAACGTTCTGCTACCTGCCGCCGCTGACCGACGAGCAGATCGCCGCCCAGGTGCGCTACGCGCTGCTGAACAACTGGCCGGTGTCCATCGAGTACACCGACGATCCGCATCCGCGCAACGCCTACTGGGAGATGTGGGGATTGCCGTTGTTCGATCTCGACGAGCCCGACGGCGTGCTGGCCGAGATCAACGCCTGCCGGGCCACCTTTCCGCGCCATTACGTGCGGGTGCTGGCCTATGACGCCCGCTACACCAGGCAGACGACGGCGCTGAGTTTCCTGGTGCAGCGGCCGCCCGACGAGCCCGGCTTCGTGCTGACTCGCACCGAAGGGCCGGACCGCAGGCAGAAGTACGGTCTGCACTCGTATGCGACGACCGTCCGCCCGGGAGACCGGTATGGCGGCTGAGCGCAACGGCTCCGGATTCCGTCTGCACCGCCCGGGGGCCGACGTCCCCGGCGCGGTGCGGACGGCGCCCGCCGAACCGGAGGAGCCGGAGATTCTGGGCGAGGACGCGGTGCTGGATCTGTCCGCCGACATCGCGGGCCACGATGTCGAGGAGACGCTGCGCAGACTGGACGCGGAACTGATCGGGCTGGCCCCGGTGAAGCGGCGGGTCCGCGAGATCGCGGCGCTGCTGCTGATCGACCGCGCGCGGCAGCGTTTCGGGCTGACCTCGTCGCGGCCAACCATGCACATGAGCTTCACCGGCGGGCCGGGGACCGGCAAGACGACGGTGGCGCTGCGGATGGCGCAAATGCTGCACGCACTCGGCTACATCCGCAAACCGAAGGTGCACACCGTCACGCGAGACGATCTGGTGGGCCAGTTCATCGGGCACACCGCACCGAAGACCAAGGAGGCGCTGGCCAAAGCGGCGGGCGGCGTGCTGTTCATCGACGAGGCCTACTACCTGTTCCGGCCGGAGAACGAACGCGACTACGGGCAGGAGGTGATCGAGATCCTGTTGCAGGAGATGGAGAACGAGCGCGCCAGCCTGGTGGTGATCTTCGCGGGATATCCCGACCGGATGGACCGCTTCTTCTCCGCCAATCCGGGCCTGTCCTCGCGGGTCGCCCATCACCTGGAGTTCGCCGACTACACCCAGGCGGAACTGCTGGCCATCGCCGAACTCATGGTGGCCGCGGAGAACTTCCATTTCGACGACGCGGCGCGGACCGCGTTCGGGGAGTACCTGGAACGCCGGATGGCTCGTCCGCGCTTCTCCAACGCGCGCAGCGTGCGCAATGCGCTGGACCGCTGCCGGTTGCGGCAGGCCAAGCGTCTCGTCGAACTGCGCAGGCCGTTGACCAAGACCGATCTGATCACGCTGACCGACCGCGATGTCTACGGCAGCAGCGTGTTCACCGACCCCGAGCCGACCGCGCGAGCCCGCCGGTGACGAGATCGAGCCGCCATGCCAGAAGGATTGAAGACCCTCACCCGGTACACCATCGAGCAGGAGCATCGGCATCCCGGCTCGTCCGGCGAGTTCTCCGGGCTGGTGAACGTCATCGCGACCGCGACGAAGATCGTCGCCAATCAGGTCACCCGCGGCGCGATCGTCGGATCGTTGGGCGCCTCGGAGCCGGACAACCTGCCGCCGACGGTGCATCGCAAACTGGACGCGATCGCCAACGACATCATGGTCGCCGAAACGCAGTGGACGGGGCATCTGTCGGCGTTGCTCTCCGAACAGATCAGTGAGATCCATCCGGTGCCCGCGACGCATCGGCGCGGGAAGTATCTGCTGGCGTTCGATCCGTTGGACGGTTCGTCGAACATCGACGTGAACCTTCCCGTGGGCACCATCTTCAGCGTGCTGCGTATGCCCGCGCCCGGCAGCGGCCCGGCCGCGGACGACTTCCTGCAACCAGGGGTCGAGCAGGTATGCGCGGGCTTCACCCTGTACGGACCGGCGACCATGCTGGTGTTGACGACCGGCAGCGGGGTGGACGGGTTCACGCTGGACCGGGAGATCGGCGCCTTTGTGCTGACCCACCCGCGGATGCGCATCCCGGACGACACGTCGGGTTTCGCGATCAACGCGGCCAACGAGCGATTCTGGGAGCGCCCGGTGCGCCGCTACGTGCAGGAATGCCTGGACGGCGTGGACGGTCCGCGGGAGCGGGACTTCAATATGCGCTGGGTGGCCTCGCTGGTCGCGGACACCTTCCACATCCTCACCCGCGGTGGGGTGTACCTGTATCCGCGTGATACCCGCCCGCCCGCGCGTCCGGGGCGGGTGGCGTTGCTCTACGGCGCCAATCCGATCGCGTTCATCGTCGAACAGGCCGGCGGCGCGGCGACCACCGGAAGCGAACGGGTGCTGGAAGTGCTGCCCGGCGACGTCCACCAACGGGTGCCGCTGATCTTCGGCTCCCGCAACGAAGTCGAGCGCATCGAGCGGTATCACCGCGAGCCGGATGAGGGACCCAGCTTCGACAGCTCGCTGTTCGGCAGGCGGTCGCTGTTTCGTCCGGCCCAGCGCTGAAGAGGAGAACCATGTCGGCCAAGCACCCGGTCGTCGCCATCACCGGGTCCTCCGGGGCGGGGACTTCCAGCGTGACCCGGACGTTTCAGGAGATCTTCCGCCGCGAAGGAATCGACGCGGCGATCGTCGAGGGCGACGCGTTCCACCGTTACGACCGCAACGAGATGAAACTGGCCATGGCCGAGGCCGAGCAGAACCGCAATGTGCGGTTCTCGCACTTCGGCGAGGAAGCCAACCTACTGAAGGAATTGGAGACGCTGTTCCGCGACTACGGCGAGACCGGCGTCGGGACCGTGCGCCGGTACCTGCACGACGAGGCCGAGGCCAAACCCTACGGTCAGCAGCCGGGCACCTTCACGCCGTGGGAGGAGTTGACGCCCGGCAGCGACCTGCTGTTCTACGAGGGCCTGCACGGCGCGGCGGTCACCGCCACCGTGGACGTGGCCCGCTACACCGATCTGCTGGTAGGCGTCGTGCCGATCATCAACCTGGAGTGGATCCAGAAGGTGATCCGGGACAAGACCGAGCGCGGCTACTCCAGCGAGGCCGTGATCGACACGATCCTGCGCCGCATGCCGGACTACGTGACCTACATCTGCCCGCAGTTCTCCCGCACCTACGTCAACTTCCAGCGGGTACCGACCGTGGACACGTCCAATCCGTTCATCGCGCGCAGCATTCCGACGGCGGACGAGAGCTTCGTGGTGATCCGCTTCGCCGACCCGAAGGTGATCGACTTCCCCTATCTGCTGTCGATGCTGCACGACTCGTTCATGTCGCGGACGAACTGCATCGTGGTGCCCGGCGGGAAGATGGAGCTGGCGATGCAGCTCATCTTCACGCCGCTGATCCTGCGGTTGATGGACAAGCGGCCGAAACGGGCGTATTGAACGGTCGCGGGTGGCGAACGGGTAGGAGGAGGGCCACACAGGACTAGTCGGGCAGGAGCGGGACCGACATGCCTTCGCCGCGATGCAGGAGGGCGGCGCGGGTGACGGCGGTGGAGCCGAAGCGTCGGCGCAGGTCGTCGAGGGTCGCATCGAGGGTGTTGGCGGCGCGGGCCTCGAAAGGCAGGGTGAGCTGTACGGCGTCGGCATCGTCGAGGTTGGTCAGCGCCAGGCCGATCAGGGTGAGGCCGCGTTCCTGGATGAGCGGCATCGCGCCGGTGAGCAGACCGCGGGCAGCGAGCAGAATCGTCTCGGTGTGATCGGTGGCTTCGGCCAAGGTATGTGAGCGGGTGGCCCGGGCGAAATCATCGAAACGCAGACGCAGCACCACGGTTCGGCATACCCGCTCGGCGGCGCGCAGCCGCCTGCCCAGCCGATCGGTGAGCCCGTGCAGGTAGGCCTCGATCTCGTCCGGGGGACGATGCTTGCGGCCGAGGGCGCGCTGGGCGCCGATCGAGCGCCGCCGCCTGCCGGTCTCGACGCGGCGCGGGTCACGCGCCCAGGACAGGGCGTAGAGATGGCGGGCCGCGGCGGGCCCGAGGATCGCCCGCAGCGGGCGCTCACCCAGCTCCGCCACCTGACCGACCCGGGTGATGCCGTGCTCGTGCAACGTCCGCGCGGTGACATCGCCTACGCCCCAGAGCCTTTCGACCGGCAGCGGGTGCAGGAAGTCCAGTTCCTGGTCCGGCGGCACCAGCCGCAAGCCATCGGGCTTGGCGACGGCGCCGGCCACCTTGGCGAGGAACTTGGTGCGGGCGATCCCCACGGAGATCGGTAAGCCGACCCGGTCGCGGACTTCCGCGCGCAGCCGCGTCGCGATGGCCACCGGTTCGCCCGCGATCCGGCGCAGCCCGCCGACGTCGAGAAACGCCTCATCGATGGAAATGCCTTCCACGACCGGCGTGGTGTCGCGAAAGATCTCGAAGACGGCTTTGCTCGCCTCCGCGTAGGCGGACATGCGCGGCGGCACCACGATCGCGTGCGGGCACAACCGGCGCGCCTGCCCACCGTTCATCGGAGTGCGCACGCCGAACGCCTTGGCCTCGTAACTGGCGGCCAGGACCACGCCGCCGCCGACGATCACCGGTTTGCCGCGCAGCCTCGGGTCGTCGCGCTGCTCGACCGAGGCATAGAACGAGTCGAGATCGGCATGCAGGATCGATGCCTCCGGGCGCGCGAGTATCCGGGGTCGACCGGGTCGGGAGACGGGCGCATCGGACACGAACATATGTTCGCACGGCGGTCCGACAGTCCGGGTGGCCTGCGCGGATCTACTGGTTGCCTCCGTAGTAACTCATCCCAGCCGGTAACCTGTTCCCACGACGGGGCACAGCGCGGATGAGGGAGTCGGTACGGTGCGTGGATTCGGGGATTTGGAGGCGGTGATCATGGACCGCATCTGGGATCAGGACGCAGAGGACACAACGGTGCGCGAGATCTTCGACGAACTGTCGGCTCAGCGCGACATCGCTTATACGACGGTGATGTCGACCATGGACAATCTGCATCGGAAAGGCTGGCTGGCGCGCGAACGCGCCGGTAAGGCCTATCGATATTGGCCGACCCTCACCAGGGAAGAGCACAGCGCCCGGCTCATGCTGGAAGCGCTCGGTTCCGGCGGACGATCGGACCTGGTGCTCAGTCATTTCGTCGACCGGATCAGCGCCGAGGAATCGGCCGGGTTGCGTGCCGCGCTACGCAGACTGGCGGCGCGCAAGTCACCAGAAGTGCCGTGAGCCTGGCCATCGCGCTGACGCTGTACGGCGGCGTCGTGGCGACCTTCGGTCCGCCCGTCCTGCGCAGTCTGACCCACCGCGGCATCGCGCCGCGGCTGGGTGTGACCGCCTGGGTGGTCGCGATCATCGGTGCGCTCAGCGCCTGGGGAATCGCGGCGGCGGTCGTGACGGTCGAGTTCGCGACCTACTGGGGACACCCGAAGGACGCGCTGAGCGCGTGCGCCTCGTTCCTGTGGTCTCCCATGCACGTGCACGGTGCCGCGGCCGGTCGGGCGGCGACGTTCGCGGTGGCGGCGCTGGTGGCCGCGGGCACGTTCGCGTTGGTGGCGCGCGCGGTGGGTGTCGTCGTGGACATGCGCAGGCGTACCAGCGTCCATGCGCGGGCAGTCCGCCTGGTCGGCAGGCCGGTGCCGGGTATCGGCGCGGTCGTGCTGGAGTCGCCGGAACGGCAGGTGTACTGCGTGCCGGGAAAGCCCGACACCATCGTCGTCACGACGGCCGCGCTGGAAGCGCTGGAGGGCGACCAACTCGCCGCGGTGCTCGCGCACGAACGCGCGCACCTGTCCGGCCGGCACGCGGCGTTGACGGCGGTGCTGCGCGCGGTGGCCACCACGCTGCCGGGCTTGCGGTTGTTCACCGTCGGCGCGGCCGAGATCGCCCGGCTGCTGGAGATGTGCGCCGACGACAAGGCCGCCGACGAGCACGGTTCGCTGCCGCTGCTGGGCGGACTGCTGGCGATCGTGGGCATCGTCGAGCCCGCGCCCCCGGGAGCGCTGGCGGCGGCGGGCACGGCGGTACTGGCCCGCGCCGAGCGGCTGGCCGACCCGGTCGGCGCGATCCGGCGAGCCACCACCCGCACCGCCTTGCTCGGCGTGATCGCGATGACGGTCGCCGGGTCGGCACTGGCCGCCGCGACGGTGGCCGCCGCCGGTGCGCTGCTGAGCTGAGTACGAGAAGGAGCGCGCGTGCGAGCCACCTGGGATCAGGTCTTCGCCTGGCGGCTGCGACGTCAGCACGTCGGGTTCCGCACCGACGAGGGGGCCGAAGCGATCGCCGAGCGCTTGTGCGGCGTACAAGCCCAGGTCACCTCCGCGGCGGAACTGGCTGTCGCCCTGCGCAGCACGAAACCCGAATCCGGCGCGCTGGTCCGCGCGCTCGACGACGGCAGTCTGATGAAGACCTGGGCGATGCGCGGCACGCTGCACGCCCTGACCCCCGACCTGGCCGCGGCCGCTCTCGCGCTCATCGGCTCCGCGCGCACCTGGGAGAAGCCGTCCTGGCAGAGGACTTTCGGCGCCTCGCCCGCGGAGGTCTCGGCGTTGACCGAGGCGGTCGCCGAGGTGCTCGCCGCCGCGGTGCTCACCCGGGAGGAATTGGTCGAAGCCCTGATGTCCGCGCCGGAGTTCCACCGCCTCGGTGAAGAGTTGCGCTCCGGGTGGGGTGCGCTGCTCAAACCGTTGGCCTGGCAGGGGGCGCTCTGCCACGGCCCGGCGCGGGGCAGCAAGGTGACGTTCACCAGTCCGGCGCGTCTGATCCGCGACTGGCCCGGGCTGCCCGAGCCGGATGCGGCGGCGCGGGCGGCGATCCTCGCCTATCTCAGCGCCTACGGCCCGGCGACGCCGGAGACCTTCGACGCCTGGCTCAGCCGCAACAGCTTGCGCAAGACCACGGTGCGGCGCTGGTTCGCCGAACTGGGTGACCTGCTCACCGAGGTGGACGTGGAGGGCCGCCGCGCCTTCCTGCCGACCGAGCGGGTCGACGAATTGGCCGCCGCCGCGCCGAGCGCGACGGTGCACCTGCTCGGCGCCTTCGACCAGTACGTGCTCGCGCCGGGCACCGGTGACACCGCCCTGCTCCCTGCCGCCCACCGCGCGAAAGTGAGCCGCGCCGCGGGCTGGATCTCACCGATCGTCGTGGTGGGTGGACGTATCGCGGGCGTGTGGGAGCTCGCCGACGACGCTGTCGAGATCACCATGTTCGACGGTGCGCCGTTACCCAGGCGGGGGTTGGACGAGGCCCTCGCGCACGTGGCGCTGGCGGCCGGGCGCGAGAACCTCACGGTCCGAACGGCGTAGCGGCACCGGCGTCAGGCCCTCGTGGGTGCGCTGAGCGCCGAAGGAGCCGGAACCGAGCCGAACGCGTCGTCGATCAGCGTGGCCATGGCCCGGTCCGGCATCGGCACCCGCGCCCGCCGGAATCCCACGTCGGCCAGGCCGGTGCCCCGTTCGGTCTCTTGCGCGTGCGGTTGCACGCCGGCGCTGGGTGTGGAGAGGATCAGGCCACGGTCGACTGCGTGACCGGATCCGGCTGCGCCGCGGCAGGTTTCGGCATGCGCGCGGCTGCGCCGACCAGGCCCGCGAGGACGGCGACCGCGGCCGTCACCGACCACCCGCGCCGGAACGCGTCGAGGGCCGCCTCCGGGCCCGCGGGTGTGCCGAGCACCGCGACCAGGATCGCGACGCCGATCGCGAGACCGATCTGGCGCGCCATGCTCAGCACGGCCGACCCGGTGGCGAACCGGTGCGGCGGCAGCCCGCTGGTGCCCGCCGCGAAGGCGGTCGGCAGGGTGAGGCCGACCCCGATGCCGCTGACCACCATGCCGCCGAGCAGGCCGCCGACGTAGTCGGGTGTGAGGGTGATCGCGCGCACCCACCACAGCATGCCCGCGCCGAACACGACCCCGCCCGCGGCGATGACCGGACCGGCGCCGATCCGGCCGATCAGCCGTCCAGCCAGGACGGCGACCACCGGGACCATCAGCGGCCCCGGCGCGATGGCCAGGCCGGTGCGCAATGCCGACCAGCCCCACACGTCCTGCGCCCACAGCACCGCCGACAGCAGCATCGCGCCGAAGGCGACGTTGAACAAGACCGCGTTGCCGGTCATCCAGGCGAAGTTGGGCGCGCGCAGCAGGGCCGGATCCACCACCGGACTGTGGTGCCGGGCGGAGGAGACGACGAACGCCACCGTCAGGACGGCCGCCACCGCGAACGCCGTCAGAACCCGCGCCGACGACCACCCCCAGTCCTCGCCCTTGACCAGCCCGAGCACCAGCCCGGCGATCGCGCCGACCAGCAGCGCCGCACCAAGCAGGTCGGGCAGCCGCCCACCGTCGCCCGGCGGATCGGGCAACGTCCGCATCCCGACCACCACAGCGACCAGACCGATCGGCACGTTCACCAAAAAGACCCAGCGCCAGCCGAATTCCACCAGAACGCCGCCCAGCACCGGACCGAGGGCCGCGCCGAGCCCTCCGAAGGCGACCCACAGGCGTACCGCCGCGGCGCGGCGCTGCGGCGGGCTGGCCGCGAGTACCAAGCCGAGCGAAGCGGGCGTCAGCAGCGCGCCGCCGACGGCCTGCAGGACACGGAACAGCACCAGTGACCCGACGTCCCAGGCGGTCGCGCACAGTGCCGACCCGGCGACGAACACCAGCAGTCCCAGAAGGAAGGTGGTCCGGACGCTGCGGCGGTCACCGAGTCGTCCCGCCGGGACCAGCAGTGCGGCGAACACGATGGCGTAGGCGTTGAGCACCCAGGAAAGCCCCGAGATCCGGGCTCCGCCGAAATCGGCGGCCAGGTCCGGCAGAGCGACGTTGACGATGAACAGATCCAGGCTCGACAGCAGGACGCCGATCGAGACGACGGCGAGCACGACCCGGAAGTCGGCGGCGGCCCGCGTCGGGGCCGTGGCGGGGGGATTCACGATCGTCTCCGTTTCAGCCGAGCACGCGGCGGGTCTGGCGGGCCGAGGCGAGCAGCCGGCCGTCGCGGTCCCAGATCAGGGTGTCGTCCACCGACCATCCGCCGCCGGTGGAGGCGTTCGCCGTGCGCACCAGCACCGGGAAGTCGCCGGTCGGCACGTGGTGCAGGTGCATCGACAGCGTGACGGTGGGGATCGCGACGGGCCCGCGCAGCGTGGGAAAGACGGCGGGCGGCAACGCGTCGGCGAGGATCGCGAGGGTGGCCGCGTTCGCGGGCAGCTCGGGGACGAGGCCGATCCACGCGCACATCATCGGTTCGTCCGCCGCGGTGAGCGGCAGCGGTCCCGCGGCGGGACGGATGGTGAAATGCGCGCTTGCCGGGACGATTTCAGGCGGGAGGGCGAAGGGTGCGCAGGAGTCGGGGTCGGGCACGCGCGGTGCGGGCGCGCCCGCGTAGTCCGCGACGTCCGATGCCACGGTGCGACCGAGTGTGACGGACGCTCCGGCGACCGGGTTGCCGCCCTGGTCGGCGTAAACCTCCAGGACGACGGTGCTACGCCCGACGGCGTGCTCGGTCACCCGGAAGGTGAGCAGGTCCTCTGTGGGGCGGCCCAGGAACCGGAGATCCACAGCGCGCACGGGCAGTGGTTCGGCGGCCGCCGCCCGAGCCACCTCGATGAGCAGAGCCGCGATCACGCCGCCGTGCGGTCCGGTCCAACCGCGCCAGGACCGCTCGACACGCGCCTGCCATCCACCGGCGCCCGTCTCGGTGAGCGCGAACTCCTCGGCGATGGACCGCCTAGTTAGTTGCTTCATAAAACTCACCATAAATTGGTGAGTTCTTTGAAGCAACCGACTATTCTGGTGGCTATGCGCAGGACGAGCTTCGAGGAGATGAACTGCTCGCTGGCCCAGTGCCTCGAGGTGGTCGGGGAGTGGTGGACGCTGCTGATCGTGCGCGACGCCCTGTTCGGCGTGACGCGCTTCGACGACTTCCGCGCCCGCCTCGGGATCGCCCGCAATGTGCTCACTCAGCGCCTCGAGCATCTGGTCGTGCACGGGGTGCTGAGCCGGGAGCCCTACCAGGACAAACCGGTTCGCTACGACTACCGGCTCACCCCGAAAGGTCGTTCGCTGTGGTTGGTCGTCACCGCGATGCGTCAGTGGGGCGACGAATGGTCCGCGCCGGACGGCCCTCCGGTGCAGACCTTGCACGCCACGTGCGGAAACCTGGCGACCGTCGAGCCGGTGTGCTCCGAATGCGGGGAACGCGTCGCGTCGCGCGACCTGCGTCCCGTACTCGGTCCCGGCGCCAAGGACCCATCCCTCCTGCCCTCGAGCTGAACGGGTTGCGGCCGGTTCCGCGTTCGCCGCCGCGCGGCGATAGGCTGCGGCGGTGGCGGACGGGCGAGTGCGGCAACTGATCGACACGGTGGCATGGGTGCGCATCGAGGACGGACGAATCCTCTGCGCCAGACCGCGTGGCAAGGACATCTTCTACATCCCGGGCGGCAAGCGCGAGGGCGGCGAGACCGATCTGCAGACTCTGCTGCGCGAGATCGAGGAAGAGCTGACCGTCGCGCTGTTGCCGGAGACCGCCGCGCACGTGGGCACCTACGAGGCGTCGCACGGCCCGGTGGACGGGGCGGTGGTGCGAATGAGCTGCTACACCGCGGATTACCGTGGAACGCTGGCCGCGAGCAGCGAAATCGAGGAGGTCGCGTGGTTCTCCTACGCCGACCGCGTTCTCGTCCCCCCGGTCGATCAGTTGCTGTTCGACGATCTGGTGCACGCGGGCTTGCTACGGTGAATCGCGGACCGGACAGCGCTACCGTCGGCGGTATGTCGTGGCTTCGGACACTCCTGCGCTATGCCGCCTACGCCCTGCGGGCGCTACCGCTGGCGGCGCGGCGGATTCCGACCCGGCTACGCGTGCCGCGGCGAATGCTCGGCGAATCCGTTCTGCCGCGTAAATTCTCCGCGCTGCGCTCGGTGTCGCACTCGGTGCTCAGCGGCGGGGTGGGCCTGCTGGCCTGGTTCCTGGCATTCCTCGCGGTCGTGGCCGCGTTCCGCGGCGTCTGCTTCCCGCTCGTCGCCGGTGACGACCTGCACGGGTCCTGGGGCGGGCCCACCTTGGCGGGCGCTTGGGCGGTGCACGCGGTGCTGGGCGTCGGTCTGCTGCCGGTGTGGCTGCTGATTCTGTCCGGTCTGGGCGCGTTCCAGTTGCGGCTCACCCGCGGGCTGCTCGGCCGGAACGGGCCGCGGTGGCCCGCTCCGGTCGCGGTCGCGCTCGTCGCGGGCGGCGTGCTGCTTTTCGTGGCCTGGCTACGGCAGGTGTGAGGCCCGCCGAAGCCTAGGGGGCGCCCTCGCCGCGGGGGCGCTCAGGTGGTGGCGTGTGCGCGCTGCGCCCGCTGGATCAGGTGCTCCACGAGGGTGAGCAGCACGTCTTTGCAGGAGCTGCGGTCGCGCGCGTCGCAGAGCATGACGGGGGTGACCGAGTCGAGGTCGAGGGCGTCACGCACTTCGTCGATGGTGTAGCGCGGCGCGCCGTCGAAGCAGTTGACGCCCACCATGAACGGCAGGCGGCGCCGCTCGAAGAAGTCCACGGCCGCGAAGGAGTTGCCCAGCCTGCGAGTGTCGGCCAGCACGACAGCGCCGAGCGCGCCGCGCGCCAGTTCGTCCCAGAGGAACCAGAACCGGTCCTGCCCGGGTGTGCCGAACAGGTACAGCACCAGGTCACGGTCGATGGTGAGCCTGCCGAAGTCCAGGGCGACGGTGGTCGTGGACTTCTGCTCGACGCCCGACAGATCGTCGATGCCGGTGCTCACCTCGGTGATCAGCTCCTCGGTGCGCAAGGGCGCGACCTCGCTGATGGCCGAGACCATGGTGGTCTTGCCGACGCCGAACCCGCCGGCGACGAGGATCTTGACCGACGCGGCCAGCTGCGGTGTGCCGCTCGGGTCAAAGTTTTCGGATTCCATCCAGTACCGCTCGCAATATGTTGAGGTCATCGGGTCCGGCCTCCGTCGGAACGGGAGCACGGAAAATCAGTTGCCCGTCGCCGATCAGGTCACCGACGAGGATCTTCGTCACCGCCAGCGGCAAACGCAACTGTGCGGAGAGTTCGGCGACGGTCTGCGAAACCCGGCACAGCCGAAGGATATCGGCGTACTCGGGTTCACTGCGTCGCAACGTGGGCGCGGAGGTGTCCGCGATCACGGTGGTGAGCATATCCAGTTCGGGTCCGGCGCCCGCGGTGCGCCCGCGGGTGAGCGCGTAGGGACGCACCAGCGGTCCGGCCGCCTCATCGAACCAGGGCTCACGCGGATGGGTCATGGCAGGACTTACTCGACATGTCCGACGAGGTCTTGACGGGCAGTCGTGGACAGGTAGTTGCCGACCCGCTGCACGGTCAGGTTCATCTCGTAGGCCACCATGCCGAGGTTGGCCGATTCGGCGGCTTGCAGTGCCAGGCAGGCGTTGTCGCCCGCGGAGGTCACGAACAGCACCGCGCGGTCGAGTTCGATGACCGCCTGCCGGACGCTACCGCCGTCGAATCGGTTGCCCGCGCTGCGCGCCAGCCCGTAGAGCGCCGAGGACATCGCGCCGAAATGTTCGGCGTCCTCGCGGCTCATACCGCTGGAGCGGCCCAGTAGTAGCCCGTCGGTGGACAGCACCACCGCGTGGCGCACGCCGGCCAGCCGGTCGACGAGATCGTCGAGCAGCCAATTCAGATCACCTGCGGGAGAAGCGGACACCCCTAGCCTTCCTGTTCGTCGGAGATGACGGCGCGACGGCCCTGCCTGGTCCCGTTCTCGATGGCGGACATCAGATCGCGGGCCTGCTCGGCGGAGCGTGGCGGCTGCACGGAGGCGGCCTGCTCCTGGACCGGCTGCGCCAATTGCGGTGCGAGGTTGGTCTGTCGGGTGCGCCGGGGAAGCGCCGGGCGGCCGTCGGGGCCCGGTTGCATCGGCGCCTCGGTATACGGGCGGGGTCCGTAGCGCGGGAGCGCGGCGGCTTCGACCGGCAGGGTCGCGACGGACGACGGCGCGGTCTGCACTGCGGTCTCCGTCTCCGCCGCGACCGACGGGCCGTCGAAGAGCCTGCCGCGGCGGCCGGGATCGGTGAGCTCCGCCGGTGTCTGCGGCGCACCGGAATCGGTCGCGATGAGGGCGGACGGAACCAGCACGATGGCCTTGATGCCGCCGTAGTCGGAGTCCGAGAGCCGCACCGCGATGCCGTGGCGCGCGGCCAGCTGCGCGACCACGAACAACCCCAGCCGCGAGTCCGCCGACAGCGCAGCCACCCCGAAATCCGGTGGATCGCATAGCATCTCGTTCATCGTGGCCCGGTCTTCTTCGGACATGCCCATGCCCTGGTCGGCGATCTCGACCACGACGCCCTTGCCGACCACGTTGCCGGAGACCTCGACCCGCGACTGCGGCGGCGAGAAGGAGGTCGCGTTGTCCACCAGTTCGGCGAGCAGGTGGATGAGGTCGGCGACCACGGTGCCGAGCACGCGGACCTCGGGCAGCCGGGCCACCCGGACCCGGGCGTAGTCGAGCGTCTCGCCGACGGCGCTGCGCACCAAATCGACCAGCGGGACCGGGTTGCGCCACTGCCTGCCCGGTTTGCCGCCGCCGAGGATGGTGAGGTTCTCGGCGTTGCGCCGCTCGCGCGTCGCGAGGTGGTCGAGCCGGAACAACGTGTCGAGCAGGACCGGATCCTCCTGCCGCTGCTCGGCTTCGTCCAGAATCTCCAGCTGCCGGTGCACCACGATCTGGCTGCGGTGCGCGATGTTCAGGAAGACCGCCTTCACGCCTTCCCGGGTGCGGGCCTCGGCCACCGCCGCGGCGACGGCGGCGGAATGCGCGTGCTGGAACGCCTTGGCCACCTGGCCGATCTCGTCGCTGCCGTAGTCGAGAACGGAGGATTCGGCCGCGGGGTCGACGGTTTCACCATCGCGCAGTCTGCGCATCATGTCCGGCAACCGTTCATCGGCCAAGGCCAGCGTCTGCCCGCGCAGCCGCTTCAATCGGCGGATCACGCGGTTGGCGATGATCACCGCGATGAGGAACGCCAGCACGCTGACCACCAGCACGCCGCCGCCCGCGAACGCGGATCTGGTCGCGGCCGCGGCGGCCTTGTCCTCCGCGAGTTTCTGCGAGGCCCGGTTGTGCGTGGTCCAGGCGTCGATCAGGCCGCGGTTGACCTCGGCGGCGGCGCTGTGCCATTCCTGCGTGCTCAGCGGCAGCGGTGGCGGGCTCGACGCTCGCGCACCGCTGCCGGATGTGCTCGATCCGGTCGAGGGCGGCTGAGCGGATGCCATGGCGCGCTGGACGACGGCGTTCTCCATGGTGGTGAGCTGCTGCCAGGCCGGACTGGCGATGAGCGTCTGCAGATGACGCTGTTCCGCGCCTTCCAACTCGGCGCCGAGCGCGGCGATCTCGCTGTGGTAGAAGCCGATCTGGCGGATGTACTCCTCGGCGGGGATGGCCGGGGGTGTGGGGCCGTCGATGTACAGGCCGCCCAGCGCGTTGCTGCGCGCCATCGCCTCGGTGGCGTTGAACAGCCGCATGCCGGTGGCGATCCGGACGCCGATCTCGGTGTACGGCGCGGTCTGCTCGGCGACCTTGGTGCCCACGGAGATGACGTCGAGCAGGCGGTTGTAGAACATGTACGCGTCCGCGGGCGGCAGCGCGGCGGCGTCGACGCCGCCGCGCACGGCGCTCATGTTCTGCGTGAGGGTGGTGAAGTTGGCCACGTTGTCGCCGAGCTTGGAGTCGTCGACGTCGCGGATGCCTTCGGAGGCCTGGATCAGGCCGCGCAGCGCCCCGTCCAGACGCATGCGCGCGGCGCCCAGCGCGGTCGCCGCGGTGCCGTCGCCGGACAGGTGCGCGAGTGTCAGGTGGCGTTCCTGCTGGACCGCCTCCATCATCTCCCTGGTCGAGGGGATGGCTTTCTGGTTCTCGGCCGCCCAGTCCTTGGCTTTGGTTCCCTCCGCGACCAGATAGCTCGTAGCACCCACACCGACGACAAGCAGAGTCAGGCTCGGGATGAGCGCGATCGCCAGAATCCGGGTGCGGACCCCGAGCCTCGCTCTGAACATCGGCACAACGTAATCCACGAACCGGGCGATCCGGCCGCTCTGTCCCGGTGAGCGGGACTCGATTTGACTCGGCAGTTGCTCTTGTGCGCTGTCGGCGTTGCGCCGAAATTGATTGCCGCCGTGCATAACTCTAACTCGCCCGTGCGGGTGCGACCGACCTGTGCGGGCACGCAGCGACTCGCGGCGCGGGAAATCCTCCCGTGGCCGGTTCAGAGCCCGCCGCGCGCGGCGTAGATTGTGTGTATCCCTCGGTTACTCACAAGTAGGAGGCAACGATGCCCGCGCCGGAAGCCGATGTATTCGACCGCCTGAGCGCGCTGGCCGCGATCGAGGCGCCCGCAGACCGTCAGCGCAGGAAGATCACCGAGACGTTCACCGGGAACCCGCTGGGCAGCGTGCCGGTCGGCACCGCGGCCGACGTCGCCGCCGCCTTCGGCAAGGCCAGAACCGCGCAGGAGCGCTGGGCGGCCCGGCCGGTGGCCGAACGCGCCGCTGTGCTGAATCGGTACCGCGCGCTGGTGGTCGAGCATCGCGAGTTCCTGATGGACGTGGTGCAGGCCGAGACCGGCAAGGCGCGCTGGGCGGCCCAGGAAGAAATCATGGGGCTGATGTTCGCGGCCCGGTATTTCGCCAGGATCGCACCGAGTCTGCTGGACGCTCATCGCGTACCGGGCGCGTTCCCCGTGCTCAACCGCGCCTCCGTCCGGTACCAGCCCAAAGGCGTCGTCGGTGTCATCGCGCCGTGGAACTATCCGCTGCTGCTGTCGATCGGCGATTCCATCCCGGCGCTCATCGCGGGCAACGCCGTGGTGGTCAAGCCCGACAGCCAGACCCCGTTCTCCACGCTGGCCGGGGCCGAGTTGCTCTACCGGGCGGGTCTGCCGCGCGAGCTGCTCGCGGTCGTCCCCGGCCCGGGCAATGTGGTCGGCACCGCGATCGTCGAGGACTGCGACTATCTGATGTTCACCGGTTCCTCCGCGACCGGCCGCACCCTGGCCGAGCAGTGTGGCCGCAGGCTGATCGGCTTCTCCGCCGAACTCGGCGGGAAGAACCCGATGATCGTCACCGCGGGCGCCGACTTGGACAAAGCCGCCAAGGCGGCCGTGCGCGCCTGCTTCTCCAACGCCGGGCAGCTGTGCATCTCGATCGAGCGGCTGTATGTGGAGCGCGCGGTCGCCGCGGCGTTCACCGAGAAATTCGTGGCCGCGGTGAACGCGGCGAAACTCGGCGCCGCCTACGACTATTCGACCGACATCGGCAGCCTCATCTCCGAAGCCCAACTGGAGACGGTGTCCAAGCACGTCGCGGACGCCACCTCGAAGGGGGCGAAGGTGCTCACCGGCGGCACGGCCCGGCCGGATCTGGGTCCGCTGTTCTTCGAGCCGACCGTGCTCGCCGACGTGACCGATGAGATGGAATGCGGTCGCGACGAGACCTTCGGCCCGCTGGTGTCGATCTATCCGGTCGACAGCGTCGATGAGGCCGTGCGCCTGGCCAACGACACCGACTACGGCCTCAACGCCTCGGTGTGGGCGGCGAGCAAGTCCGAAGGCGAGCGGATCGCGGCGCGGCTGCACGCGGGCACGGTCTGCGTGGACGAGGGCTACGCGCCGGCGTGGGGCACCACCGGAGCGCCGATGGGCGGCATGGGCATCTCCGGTGTGGGGCGCAGGCACGGTCCGGACGGTCTGCTCAAGTTCACCGAACCGCAAACGGTCGTGGTCACGCGCTTCATGAATCTCGACGCGCCCAAGCTGTTCCCCAAAGACAGGTGGCAGCCGTTCCTGATGACCGTGGCCCGCAGTCTGCGGTTCCTGCCCGGACGCTGACGAACGACGTCCGCCCGGGTGGTCGTGCCCACCCGGGCGGACGATCCGCCGGTTCGTTCGCGCAGGGGTCACGCCAACCGGTCGGCTCCGGTGCGCGGCGGCCCTCCGGCCGCCAGCGCCGCTGCTTCCTCGTCGGTGAGCAGCCGTGATCTGAGGACGAATCGCAGGCCGTCGAGCGCGTCCGAAGCGCGGCCGCCGGGCGCATCGGCCACGTCCACGGTCACATGGGTGTGCTTCCAATGCTCGTATTGCTCGCCGCTGATCCAGAATTCGGTGTGCCAGGGGAGGCTTCCGAGCAGGACGTCCGCGCCGTCGATCCGGGATTCCCGGATGGGCAGGCAGCGGGGCTCGACGCTGTCGCGGTGTCCGCCGGACTGATGCAGCAGCACAGCCCCGTGCTGGTGGATGACGCGGCGCAAGGCGGCTCTGGCGCGATCGGTGATGTCCACCCGGTGCGTTCCCGCGTCGGCGGACCGGCGTGGATGACGTGGCCGGCGTGTGTCGGGTAGTCGGCGATGCCGGAGTCCCGGCACCGATCTGGCAAAGCTCATGATTCCTCGCTGATGTATCTCGGACCGACTCACTATGGTCCGCGGAGGTTGGCGCGAGGTTGGTGTGAGAACGTCAGTCGCGCAACGCGGTATGCAGCCGAGCCGCGACCACCGCGCGCCGCACGTCGTCGGGCGGGAGCAACCGCAGCGCGTGCTCGTGGACCGCGATGTCGCGGGGTGCGCGTTCGCCGAACGCGACCGCGTGTTCTGCCCGGTCGCCGGTGAGCACGGCGGTCCGCACGCCCACGTCGAGATGGTCGCGCCACCGCAACACGGCGGGCGCCTCCGATCCGGGCAGCAGCGGCCCCCGGTACAGCCACACCGCCGAGGTGGTGTCGCCCGCGGTGACGGCGGCGAGCAGGTCGACGGCATCGCAGGAGACCGGACCGGTCAGCGCGTACCGGCGATTGCTGATGTCGCCTCCGATCGCCCGGCGCAGATGCGAGACATCGGCTTTGAGCGTGCTGATGGAAACCGACCGGTCGCCGTACAGGGCGGCGTGCAATTGCTCGGGGGTGAAGCCGTCCGGCTGGAGCGCCAGCAGCGCGAGAATTTCCAGTTGCCGAGGCGGCAGCGGCAGCGGCACCCCGTCGCGCACCAGGCGTGCGGCGCCGAGGCATTCCAGCCGGATCCCCGGCGTGGGTACGGGCGCGGCGGTGCGCAACATCGTCTCCACCGCCGTCACCAGCGCCCGCACCGAGGTGAGCACCGCGGGATGCGAGCGCTCCCAGGAACTGGACAGGTCCAACGCGCCGACCTGTCTGCCGTCCGGCCCGTGGATGGGCGCGGAATAGCAGACCCAGCCGTGCAGAGCGGCGATCAGGTGCTCGGCGGAGAACACCGTCGCAGGGCGATCGGTGTGCAGCGCCAGCGCCAAACCGTTGGTGCCCATATGGCTTTCGCCCCAGCACCCGCCCGGGGCGAGATTGACCTGTTCGGCCTGCCTGCGCAGCGTGCGGTCGCCGCAGGACCACAAGACGGTGCCCGCGCTGTCGGTGACCACGGCCAGGTAGCCGGAGTCCTCGGTGACGGCGCGCAGTTCACCCGCCAGCGCCGTCACCGGTTCCCGGAGTGGGGACGCCGCCCAGCGATCGCCGATGTCGTCCACCGCGGGCGCGACCGTGGTACCGGGATCGACGGTGTACATCGACCGCCGCCACGACTGCGCTACTTCGTTGCGGAGGACGGCGGCGCTGGGCCGGGACGTCACCTGTGGAGCCGTCGCCCAACGCTCCCATTCTTTTTCCAGTTCGACCCGCTGCTGTGTGAGGGTGCGGAACTGCGCCACGTGGAAGACCCATCGTCGTGTGAGCTCGTATTCGCACTCTCATTCTGGCGTACGCCGACCGGAGTGGCGAGCTGTTCGGGCCCCTACCGGCCGGTCGCGTCAGCTTCGAGCGAACGCGGCGACGAAGCCCTAGGCTGCTGGCATGGCGACCGGTTTACCGCGGGCACGCCTCGCCGACGTGCACGAAGTGGCTTCGGGCATGCCCTATGTGACCCGCGTCGACGGACCGCGCGGCAACCCGATCTACCAGGTCGGGGGCAAGTCGTTCGTGTTCTTCCGCACCCCTCGCCCGGACGCCGTGGATCCGGGCACCGGCGAGCGCTACGCCGATGTGATCGTGATCTGGGTGCCGTCGGAGTCGGACAAGCAGGCGCTGGTCCAGGATCCGGACTCGCCGTTCTTCACCACGCGGCATTTCGACGGGCATCCGTCGGTCCTGGTGCGCGCCGCTCACCTCGGCGAACTGAGTCGTCGAGAACTCACCGAGGTCATCCAGGACGCTTGGCTGTCGCGGGCCTCGCGCAAGCGCGCGGCGGACTGGCTGGCCGCCCATCCGCCGCGCTGAACGGTCACTTCCGGATGAAAATGCCTGCCACGTCCGCGTTCTTGATGGGGGTGTCGGCGTTGGCCTGGGCGCCGCACAGCAGGTCGACCGACACCATGGTCGCGTCCACGGCGGTCCCGGCCGGTTCGCGGTCGTCCTTGGTCTGCTGCTTGACGAACTTGGTGATCGTCGTGCGCTTGGTGTCCTGATCCTGCTTGACGTACTCGCTGCACGGCGTGTCGCCGCCGCGGTTGAGGGCGCGTTCGATGTCGGTGCAGCCCGCGAGCGCCATGGCGACCATCGCGATCCCGAGGCCGGTGCGGCCGGTTCGTGACAGCGTGGCGTGCATGGGCTCCTCCTGAAGGTTCGGCGGCGCTGCCCGCCGCGATCGGAGTTCAGCGTAGAGCGCTCACGCCGAGTGTCCCACCGACGGCGGGTGCTCAGGCGCGGAACACGCACAGCGGGACGTTCATCTCCGCCGGGGTGAGCGAACCGTGGTGACCGATCAGCCGCGACTGCAGCGGCTCGGCGCCGGTCCGGATGACGCCACGCCGACCCCGGGCCACTACGACCAGATCGCCGATGCGCCGGGCGATCGCCGGGGCGACAGTGGGGCCGAACCAGCCTCGGCCCACGGCTTCCGCCCGGTCGAGGACCTCGAAGTCCGCGCCGAGGGTCGCCCGCCAGGCCGCCGCGACATCGGATTCGGCGCCCGGCTCGGTGTAGACGTGGCGGGCGCGGGGTTCACCGCCGAGCGCCCGGACGCCGTGTTGCAAGGCCGGGGTGGTGTCGAAATCGAGGCGATCGTCCAGGTGCACCATGCCGTGGTCGGCGGTCACCAGCAGCGCCGCTCCCGCGGGGAGCTCGTCGGCGAGCGCGGCGGCGAGCCGGTCGGCGTGCGTGAGTTCCAGTTGCCAGGACCGTGCGGAGGGCCCGCGCACATGTCCGGTCAGGTCGAGATCGCCGTGGTAGGTGTAGACCAGGGAGCGCGGGCCCGCGCGTAACGCCTCGCTCACACCGGCGACGAGATCGCCGAACGACAGTTGCGGGCGGAACTCGCAACCGCGCAGCACCGCCTCGGTCAGCCCAGACCCCGCCTGATCGCGGGGTGATACCTGCGCGACGGCGATGCCGTCGGCGACGGCGCGCTGAAAAACCGTTGTGCGGGGCTGGAATTCCGACGGGACGAGTTCCCGCCGCAGATCGGACTTCGGCGCGCCGTGCAGCCGCCAGGACAGCGGAGTGAAGAGCCGGTCGTAACCGGGAACGTGGAACAGGTAGCCGACGATCCCGTGCTCACCGGGCGGAACGCCCACGCCGAGCGAGGCGAGGCTGGTGGCCGTCGTTGTCGGGAAACCGGCGGTGAGCCGGATCGGCGCGAGGCCGGACAGGAACGGCGCCGCAGCGGGATTCGCGACGAGATCCTCGTACCCGAGCCCGTCCACCAGCAGGACGCAGACCTGGTCGGCGTCGAGCCGCAGCCCTAGGCGGTCCTCCTCACCGGGTACACCGAGACCGGCGAGGACGGAGGGGAACAGGTCGGCCAGAGAACCCGAACCGTAGCGCGGCGCGACGAACACGAGGTCAGAATGTCAACGTCGGCGGCTGCCTGGCAAGGGCGTTCACGCCTGTCCGGTCTCGAAACGGCTCACCTTGCCGTCGCGCAGGACGAACCGCCAGGTGGTCCGCATCGAGCCCCATCGGGAATTGGTGTAGTCGGCGACCAGTTCGGTGCCGTCCTCACCGACGGACTCGACCCGCATGCGGCCGTTGCTGTCGAAGATCTCCGCTCCGGTCCACTGGTGGAGGTTGCGTTCCACACCGTCGTCGGACATGGTGGCGTCGTCGGTGAGCACCGCGTAGAACCGGTCCTGATCGTTGGCGTTGAGCGCGTCGACGAACTCCTGCACCGTCGGATCCAGCTGCGCGGTCATCCGGGTCGTCCTCTCGGATCGGTGTGGGAAGCATCGGACAGCAAATGTCTGGCGTCTACTCTAGGTCAGCGGCGGCGCGCTCGGCTCCAGGAAAGTCGCGAAGGTCCGCATGACATCGTCCACCAACGCCGGGGCGGTGGTGCCGAACTGTCCGGCGCGTTTCTCCAGCTGTCCGTCCAGCCACAGCGAGGCCAAGCCGTGGCCGAGACCCCAGAACATGACCGCCAGTGTGTCGGCTTTGTCGGCGGGCAGCGCTCCCGCGCGGACGCACTCCGTGATGGCGTCGGCCAGGACGCCGAAGGCCGCGTCGCCCGCGGCCATGGTGTCGGGATGTTTGTCGGGTTGGGAGAGTTCGGGCCGGAACATCAAACGGAAGTAGGCCGGCTGTTCGCGGGAGAACCGCACGTAGGCGTTCGCGAGGGCGGTGAGGGCGGCCATGGGCGTTTCCGCCTCGGCGCGGGCGGCGGCCAATCGCGCTCCCAGTAGCTGGAAGCCCTGCGTGGACAGGGTCGCGAGCAGGGCGGCCCGGTCGGGGAAATGGTGGTACGGCGCCGCGGTGCTCACACCTGCCTCGCGCGCCACCCGGCGCAGGCTCACCGCCGCGAGCCCCTCCGTCTCGATCAAACGCAGGCAGGCGGCCAGCAGCGCGTCGCGCAGGGCGCCGTGGTGGTAACTGGTCCGCGTCACCGTCCGAGCGTATGCGACGTGTCCTGGACAACCTAACTATGCGGTGCTTAGATTATCTGAGCGCCGCTCAGATGGGCGGCGCGCGAGGTACCCACGAGACGGATGTAGACATGAGCACACGAGTAACAGTCACCGGCGCAACGGGTTTCGTGGCCGGCCACGTCATCGCCGAGCTGCTGGAACACGGCTACGCCGTGCGCGCGACGGTGCGCGACCTCGCCGACACGGGTAAGCGAGCACACCTGGTCGAGGCGGCCCGGCGCACCGGGGGCGAGCTCGAATTCGCACGAGCCGACCTCAACGGCGACGACGGCTGGGCGGCCGCTGTCGCGGGCAGCGCGGCGGTCCTGCACGTAGCCTCTCCGTTCCCCAGCACGCCGCCCGACGACGAGCGCGACCTCATCGACACCGCGGTCGAAGGAACGCTGCGCGTGCTGCGCGCCTGCGCCGCCGCGGGCACGGTACGCCGGGTGGTGCTCACGTCCTCGATCGCCGCGATCGCGTACGGTCACGCCGAGGACGGCTTGCGCACGGAGGCCGACTGGACGGTGGTCGAGCGCAGTCCCGCCTATCAGCAGAGCAAGACGCTGGCCGAGCGGGCGGCCTGGGATTTCGTCGCGAAGCTCCCGGCGGGCGAGCGATTCGAATTGGTCGTCGTCAACCCGGGTATGGTGCTCGGACCGTTGCTCTCCGCCGCGACGAGCACGTCGCACGAGCCCGTACGCAGGTTGCTCGCCGGGGACGTCCCCGGTACACCCCGGGTCGGCTGGGCGCCGGTGGACGTGCGTGACCTCGCGGTAGCGCACCGGCTCGCGCTGGAGACGCCGGAGGCCGCGGGCAACCGCTACATCTGCGCGGGCGAGCATCTGTGGATGGAAGACATCGCGCGCATCCTCGCCGAGGAATACCGGCCGCGCGGGTTCCGGGTGCCGACCAGGCGGCTGCCGAACTGGCTCGTGCGCTGTGTCGCGCTCTTCGACAAGGGCGTCCGGTTGACCGTGCCCACTCTGGGGCGCACCGAGTCGCTCAGTGCGGGCAAAGCGCGACGCGAACTGGGCTGGACCATGCGGCCTGTCCGGGAAACCCTGCTGGACACCGCCGAAAGCCTGTTGCAGCACGGAATCGTCGCGCCGTCGCGGCGCAAGCCGGCCCCGGCGGCCTCCGCGCCGCGCGCCGTCCGGGCCTGAGGGGGTGCGAGCATGCTGATCGCGACATTGATCGTCACCACCGTCGCCATGGCACGGCGCCGGCTCGCCCGCCGATCCCCGGCTGGGAACTCCACCGGAGGCGGTGTTCCCGGCCCCGTCCGCCGGGCGTTGCGCCGTCCGGCGCCGATAGCGGCCGCCTGCGTCGCGCTACTCGGCATCGCGGTCGCCGCGGGCGCGCTCGCCCAGTGCTGAAACCGGCCCCGACGTGCGGCGCTCCGGCGCGGTTCGCTAGACAGGACACGTGACTGCGCAGCGCCCGTTCCGGTTCGGTGTCAACATGGTGGTCCCCGAGTGCCGGAAGAACTGGATCGAAAAATGCCGCCGGGCAGAGGAATTCGGTTTCGACGTGGTCGGCGTCGCCGACCATCTCGGCCTGCCTGCGCCGTTCCCCGCGATGATTCTGGCCGCCGAGGCGACCGAGCGGGTGCGGTTGAACACCTACGTGCTCAACACCGCGTTCTACAACCCGGTATTGCTGGCGCGCGACGTGGCCGGCGCCGATCAGTTCACCGACGGGCGCGTCGAACTCGGACTCGGCGCGGGCTACGTGCAGGCGGAGTTCGAGGCCGCGGGCATTCCGTTCGAAAGCGGCAGCAAGCGCGTCGAGCATCTGGAGCAGACGGTGATCACGCTGCGCGGCCTGTTCGCCGATCCGGAGTATCAGCCGCAACCCGCGCAGCCGACAGGTCCGCCCGTGCTGATCGGCGGGTGGGGCGACCGGTTGCTCGGCGTCGCCGCGCGGCACGCCGACATCATCGCCTTCACCGGCGCGGCGGCCGCGCGCAACGGCGGCCCGCTGCAGATGGCCGGGCTGGCCGAGATCGAGGAACGCGTCGCCTACGTGCGGGAGCTGCTCGGTCCCCGAGCGGACAAGGTCGAGTTCAACATCCTCGTGCAGCGGGTGGTTCCGCCGAACGAACGCGCGAGCGTCCTGGAGGTCTTCGGTCCGGCGCTGCCGCCGGACGTCGCCGACTCCCCGGAGGATCACCCGATCCTGCTCATGGGCACCCCCGAGGAGATGGCCGACCGCCTGCGCGAACGGCGCGACCGTTACGGCATCAGCTACGTCACCGTCCTCGAGGACAGCATGGAGAAGTTCGCGCCGGTCATCCAGTTGCTGCGCTGAACGGCGGGTTCGCGGCAGCGGGTGCTCACGCGGGCTTTCGCCACAGCAGGGTGTAGCGCCACATGAGCCGTCGCCGGATGCGCGCACCGGGTAGCAGATCGGCAACGGTCGAGCGAATCTCGGCGTACCCGTCGATCGGGTCACGCAACTGGACGCTGGGCTCGCCGGACCGGTGCAGGAGGTCCGTCATCCGGATGACGGGCACCAGGGGCAGATAGTGGTAGTCCCTGCGCAGGGTCATGTTCCAGAGCCCGACTACGGCGAGGACACCGCCGGGTGCGACCAGGCGGCGCAATGCGGTGATGCCCTCGCGCAACGGGACATGGTGCAGGGTCGCCACGATGGTGACTACGTCGAAAGAGCCCGTGTAGTCGAGGAAGTCGGCCTGGTCGAGGGACACCCCCGCCGTCACCGGGGCTTGCGCGAAGGGCTCCGCGTCGACGTCGATTCCGGTGACGGTCAACCCACGGCGAGCCAGTTTGCGCGCCAAAAGGCCGTCGCCGCAGCCGATGTCGAGCGCGGTGCGGGCCGACGGCGGCACCTGCTTCAGTAACCAGGGGTGGTAGTGGGTGTTGTGATTCCAATAGGGGTCGTCGCGCACTTCGACACTGTAGGGGCTATCGATTTCGGGCCGGGAGCGGTCGCCGACGTCTCGGAGTCCGCGGAAACCGGGGAGTTGCTGCTGGCCGCCGAAAGGCCGTCATTGCCCACATCTCCCGCTCGATCTAAATGTGATTTACGTCACATTTACCGGAGCATTTCGGGGGTACGGGATGGCAAGGTGTGCGGTATGCCTTTCGCCGAATCCACCGCATCGCCCGACGCCATCCGAGTGCTCCGAGCCAGCGAGCACAACCTGCGGGACGTGTCGCTCGAGATCCCGAAGAACAAGATCACCGTCTTCACCGGCGTCTCCGGCTCGGGCAAATCGTCGATCGTCTTCGACACCATCGCGGTCGAATCCCAGCGCCAGCTCTACGCCACCTTCCCCGCGTTCATCCTCAACTTCCTGCCGCGCTACGAACGCCCGCACGCGGAGGCCATCGAGAATCTCACCGCGCCGGTGATCATCGATCAGCAGCCGGTCGGCGGCGGGCCGCGCTCCACGGTCGGCACGATGACCGACATCTACTCCATGGTGCGGGCCATGTTCGCCCGATTCGGTTCGCCCTCGGCGGGCTTCGTCTACAACTATTCGTTCAACGTGCCGCAGGGCATGTGCCCGGATTGCGACGGACTCGGCGTCACCGTCCGCGCCGATCCCGACCGGCTGCTCGACCGCACCAAGTCGTTGAACGAAGGCGCGATCCTCCTGCCGGGATACGGCGTGGGCAGCGGGGATTGGCAACTGTACGGCAAGTCCGGCCGCTTCGATCCGGACAAGAAGCTCGCCGACTACACCGACGCGGAACTGCACGACCTGCTCTACGGCACCGGCGGCAAGGTCGAACTGACCTTCAGCAAGGGCACCTGGAAGGCGAACTACGAAGGCATCGCCACGAAATTCACGCGGACCCGGCTGCAGCGCGACACCTCGACGCTGAGCGAGAAGACCCGGGAGCAGATGCAGCAGTTCCTCACCGAAGGAGTCTGCGGGACCTGCGCGGGCGCGCGCCTGAACCAGGCAGCGCTGGCCACCCGGATCGGCGACCGCAACATCGCGGATTGGGCGCGCTTGCAGATCACCGATCTGATGGAGGTGCTCGACGAGATCACCGATCCGGCCGCCGCCGGTCTGGCCGGGGCCATCCGCACCGCCCTGCGGCGGGTGGCCGACATCGGACTGGGATATCTCAGCCTGGACCGGCCGACCTCGACCCTGTCCGGCGGCGAGGGACAGCGGCTGAAGATGATCAAGCATCTGTCCAGCACGCTGATCGGACTGACCTACATCTTCGACGAACCCAGCGTCGGGTTGCACCCGCGGGATGTGGGCCGGCTGAACGATCTGCTGAAGGCGTTGCGGGACAAGGGGAACACGGTGATCGTGGTGGAGCACGATCCGGACGTCATCCAGATCGCCGACCATGTCGTCGACGTCGGGCCGCGTGCGGGCGCGCACGGCGGTCAGGTGGTCTTCCAGGGAAGTTTCGCCGATCTCCGCAGTGCCGACACCCCGACCGGCGCCGGTCTGCGCAGGCCGTTCCGCGTGAAGGACTCCTTCCGGGCGGGCACGGGCGAGCTGCTCGTCGAGCGCGCGACGCTGCACAACCTGAAGAATGTGACCGTCGGGATCCCGACCGGCATCCTCACCTGTGTCACCGGGGTCGCGGGCTCGGGCAAGAGCAGTCTCATCCGGGACGTGTTCGTCCGCGAGCATCCCGAGGCGATCTTCGTGGACCAATCGCCCATCGCGGCGTCCTCCCGGTCCACGCCCGCGACCTACCTCGGATTGATGGACCCCATTCGGAAGTTGTTCGCCAAGGCGACGGGGGAGTCCGCGGGCCTGTTCAGTTTCAATTCGGCGGGTGCGTGCAAGCAGTGTGAGGGGCGTGGGGTGATCATCACCGAGATCGCCTACATGGATCCCGTGACCACCCACTGCGATGCCTGCGACGGACGACGCTTCTCCGATGACGTGCTCGCCCTGACGCTGCGCGGCAAGTCCATCGCCGACGTGCTGGAGATGCCGGCCGAGGAGGCGCTCGGATTCTTCCCGGAGAAGGCGCTGCACACCAAGCTGCGCACGATGAACGAGGTGGGTTTGGCCTACCTCAGCCTCGGCCAGGCGATGAGCACGCTGTCCGGGGGCGAACGGCAGCGGATCAAGCTGGCGACACAGTTGCAGAACACCGGCAGCGTCTACGTGCTCGACGAACCCACCACCGGACTGCACATGTCGGACGTGGACACGCTGCTGGCGCTGATGGACGGTCTGGTCGACCGGGGCAACACCGTCGTGGTGATCGAGCACAACCTCGATGTGGTCGCCCACGCGGACTGGGTGATCGATCTCGGGCCGGACGGCGGCAAGGACGGCGGCGAGATCGTCTTCACCGGCACACCCGCCGAACTGCTCACGCACCCGTCCTCGCTGACCGGCGAATACCTGCGCCGGTACAAGACGGGCAGCTAGCCGGCGGACTCCGTGAACTGCTCGGTCCCGGTCACCCGCAGCAATTCCAGCGCCGAGGCTTCCCGGCTGCCGGGCGTCGCCGAGTAGACCACGACGGCCTGGTCGGTGTCCGGGACCAGCAGGGTGTCGCAGTCCAGCCGCAGCGATCCGAGGTCCGGGTGATCGATCGTCTTGGTCGCGCTGCGCCACTGCCCGGAGCGCCGCGCGTTCCACAACTGCTCGAATCGGGGACTGCGGGAACGCAATTCGGAGACCAGGCGCAGGAGGCCGGGATCGTCGGGGTAGCGCGCGCGGGTGCCGCGCAGGGTGGCCACCGAGAACGCCGCGGCATTCTCGGCCTCGGCGGGTGTCATCCGGACCCGTCCGGGCTCGGTGCCGAGGAAACGCTGCCAGATGATGTTGCGCTGAGCGGGCGGCCAGGCGGAGAAGTCGCCCAGCAGCGCGGTCGCCATCGGATTCCACGCCAGCACATCGGCTTTCGCCGAGAGCACCAGCGCGGGCAGGTCCGCCATCCGATCCAGCAGACGCAAGACGCTCGGGCGCACCACCATGTCGATGCGGCCCGCCTGCGGCGGCGCCGCGCCCGCGAGCTGGAACAGCAGGGTGCGATCCTCGTCGTTGAGCCGCAGCGCGCGGGCGAACGCGGCCAGCACGGCGCTGGACGGACGGGGACCGCGACCCTGCTCCAGACGTACCACGTAGTCCACGCTGACACCGGCCAGCTGGGCGACCTCCTCGCGGCGCAGACCCGGCACCTGCCTGCGCGAGCCCGCGGGCAGCCCGACGTCGCCCGGACGCACTCGGTCGCGCGCCTGTCTCAGCAACGCGGCCAGCTCGGTTCGATCCACATCCCGATCATGCCGTGCCCGGTCGTCGCCGGGGTGGGATCGCTGCTCCCAGGAGTTGGCAGCCCTGGCGGACGGCTGCCGGGCACGTGACGCCCGGCCCCGTGAACGAAACGACGACGGTCCTGGTGCTTCCCGGCTTCCAGGTCAACGCGGCCGGAGCGCACACGCTACGGCTGTCTCTGCCGCGACAGGGAAGTGCAGATTCCTGCCCGGTCACCTGCCGTAGACGACGGTGAGGAGGCGCTCGCCGTCGGTCAGCGGGCGCCACCGTTGACGTACAGCGTCTGCCCGCTGACGTAACTCGCCTCGTCGCTGGCGAGGAAGGCGATCACCGCCGCGACCTCTTCGGGCTGACCCACGCGGCCCAGCGGCGTGCGTTGCGCGGCCGCTTTCTGGTGATCCTCGGCGCTCATTCCGACCCGGTCGGCGGTGGCGGCGGTCATAGAAGTGGCGATATAGCCGGGCGCCACCGCGTTCACGGTGACGTTGTACGGCCCGAGCTCCAGGGCGAGCGTCGCGGTGAGCCCTTGGATGCCGGCCTTGGCGGCCGCGTAGTTGGCCTGGCCGCGGTTGCCCAGCGCCGACCGGCTCGACAGTGAGACGATCCTGCCGTACCGCTGGGCCACCATGAACCTCTGCGCGACCTGCGCGCAGTGGTAGGCGCCGGTCAGATTGACCGCGAGCACCGCGTGCCAGTCCTCCTCGGACAAGCGGAAGAACAGGTCGTCGCGGGTGATGCCCGCGTTGTTGACCAAGATGTGCGGGCTGCCCAGATCGGTCGCGACCCGATCGAACACCGCCTCGACCGAGCCGCGCTCGGTGACGTCGCAGACGTAGCTGCGGGCCACTCCGCCGGCTTCGGTGATCCGCGCGGCGGTCTCGTCGGGCGCGTCGCGGTCGAGTACCGCCACGGCGGCGCCCTCGGCGGCGAGGCGCAGCGCGGTCGCCGCGCCGATGCCTCGGGCCGCGCCGGTGACGACGGCGATCCGGTCGGTGAAGCGGTGCATCGAATGTTCTCCTGTCAGAACGCGGCGACGCCGGTCAGTGCGCGGCCGATGAGCAATTTCTGGATCTGGCTCGTGCCCTCGTACAGGGTCATCACTTTGGCGTCGCGGAGGTATTTGCCGACCGGGAACTCATCGATGTAGCCGTATCCGCCGAACACCTGCACCGCTCGGTCGGCCGCACGGACCGCCGCCTCGGAAGCGAACAGCTTCGCCTTGGAGGACGCCACGGCGAATTCCTCGCCACGGTCGACGAGGTCGGCGACCCGCCACACCAGCAGCCGCGCCGCGTCCACGTCGAGGGCGATATCGGCGAGCAGCTCCTGGACGAGCTGGTGGGCCGCGATCGGCTTGCCGAACTGTTCTCGCTGGGTGGCATAGCCGACGGCGGCGTCCAAGCAGGCCTGCGCCAGCCCGACGCAGCCGGCCGCGACCGACATGCGGCCCTTGGCCAGCGCCGCCATCGCCACACCGAAGCCCTTCCCCTCGGCGTGCAGCCGGGCGCTGTCGGGAACACGCACACCGTCCAGCACGAGTTCGGCCGTGGCCTGTCCGCGCAGCCCGAGCTTTCCGTGGACTTCCCGCGCGGTGAATCCGGGCGAGTCGGTCGGTACCAGGAACGCGGTGATGCCCCGATGTCCTTCGCCGCCGCTACGCGCGAACACCAGCGCCACATCGGCCCAGGTGCCGTTGGTGATGAACATCTTCGTGCCCGACAGCACCCAGTCCGAGCCCTCGCGCACCGCACGGGTGCGCAGCTGAGCCGCGTCGGATCCGGTGCCCGGCTCGGTGAGCGCGAAACAGCCGAGCGCCTCGCCCGCCACCAGCCGCGTGAGCCAGGTCTGTTTCTGCTCCTCGGTGCCGAAGTGGTGGATCGACTTGGCCACCAAGCCGAGGGAGACGGAGACGATGCCGCGCACAGCCGAGTCGCCGCGCCCCAGTTCCTCGAGGACCAGGCAGTAGGTGAGATGGTCGCCCGCGCTGCCGCCGTACTGCTCGGGGATGGTGAGCCCGAGGAAGCCCAGTTCGCCCAGCCGGGCGACGATCGACCGGTCCACGCTTTCGTCGCGATCCCACCGCGCGGCGTGCGGCACGATCTCCCGGTCGACGAAATCGGCCGCGAGCTGCCGCGCCGCCGTCTGCTCGCCGGACAGTTCGAGGTTCATGGACGGTAGGCTAGCGAGGAATAAACTAGCGCCGCAAGTTTAGTGCAGGTACGCCGCGATACTTCGAGGTAGGAACGCGTAGTGGGCCGTGGCCGAAGTGGCGCGCGCACGGTCGGCGACGGACCGGCGCCCGAGCTGGATAGTCGAGTGGCGGGCGAATCGACCGCCGTGGGGCTCCGGAGTTCGCGTGGCGATCTGCCGTCCGCGCTCATGTCGAAGCAGGAACTGAAGCGCCTGGCTGAAAGGTTGCGGCAACCCGTCCCACACCAAGAGGACCGTGTCGGCAGCTCGCCGTTACCCGGCCGAGTCCGCCGATCGGCCCATCACCGACCAGGCTGACGAGGTTCTCGGACGCTCATCGAGCGGTGACCGCGCCGCATTCGGTCGCGAGCCAGGCGGGGAACTCGGTGAGGTCGGTCAGCACCACGTCCGCGCCCGCCGCGCGCAGTTCGTCGGCCGTGCACGGCCCCGTGCTGACCCCGACGGCGAAGACGTCCGCGGCGCGCGCGCCGTTCATGTCGCCGACGTGGTCGCCGACGAACAGACTCGCGCCCTGTTCGCGCAGCGTCGCCGCCTTTCCCGCCGACCAGAGGTCGCCCGCGAGATGGTCGACGCGCCAGCCCAGCTCGGCGATGTGCAATTGCGCGAGTGGCGCGTGCTTGCCGGTGACCACGAGCACTCGCCCGTTGCGGGCCTCGACAGCCGCCAGCGCGGCCTGCGCGCCGGGCATCGGGGGGATGGCCGAGACGATCGTCGGGTAGAGCGCTCGATAGCGGGTGACCAGGGCCGGAACCAGGTCTTCGGGCGCGCCGGCCTCCACGAGCAGGGTGGCCAGCGGGGGGCCGAGCCGATCGGCGAAGGTCGTCCCGCACAGTGGCAGGCCGAACTCGGCGCCGAGTCGGTCGATGGCGCTGGCGACGCCAGGTCGCGAGTCGATCAGCGTCATGTCGAGGTCGAAGCCCACGGTCCAGGTCACCTGACCGACCCTAATAGCCCGCGCCGCGGCGTGCCGGTCGGGCTGTTGTGATTCACAACTCCCTGGGGCGAAAGCCGTGCCGCCGCAACGAGAGCCGTGATCCACGTGGAACCCCGGATGCACTCGATGTCGGGTAAGCGACTGTGCCTCCGCCATTTTCGGCATCGAGCGCAAGTACGCGTCAGGTGAATCGGGGTGGCGCCGCGCGCTTGACGTAGCCGCTGACCGGGCTGATCTCCATCCGATCGATACCGCTCAGCGCCGCGATCCGCTCCGTGGTGTAGCGGAACAGGTCGTCCGCGTCTCGGCAGACGACGCACACCAGCAGATTGTGCGGTCCGGTGGTGGCGCCGACGAACGCCGCCTCCGGATCGGCGGCCACCGTGGTCGCGACGGCCACGAGATGGGCGGGGGCGACCGTGAGCCACAGCAGGCTCTGCACGGCGTAGCCGAACAGGGCGGGATCTACCTCGACGTCGAAGCCGAGCACCCGGGCGTAACGCAATTCCTCGAGCCGCCGCCGGACCGCGGATTCCGACCAGCCGACGGCTCGTGCCAGCCGTGGATACGCCGCTCGACCGTCGGCGGCGAGCGCGGGGAGCAGGCGCCGATCCAGCTCGCTCGGCGTCACGGTCGCCGCCGGATCCGTATCGGGCGCACGCAGTGCCGCGCTCTGCTCGGTGGACAGCGCCGACATCCGTCCCTGCCAGCGGCGTTGCATGACGTGCCGCAGCACGCGGTGGGCGTCCACCGAGTGGACGGCCGGATGGCGGGCCAGCTCGGGCAGGGGAGCATCGCCGGGAACGCGGAACAGACAGACCAGCTCGGCCCCACCGGCGACGACGGTCACCCAGGCGGTGTCGCCACGGCGCGCCAGCGCGTGGGCCAGCGCGGCGGTGGCATCGGGACGGACCCGCAGACGGACCAGCCACTCGGCGTGGCCCACCCGCCCGGTGTCGGCGACGCCGGTGACGCGCAGCCCGCCGGTGTCCAACAGCCGCCGGTAGCGGCGGGCCAGAGTACGTTCGGAGACCCCCAGCACCGGCGCGAGCCTGCTGAACGGCGCGCGGCCGTCCAGCTGCAGGGCGTGCAGCAAACTTCGGTCGACGTCGTCCAGGATGACCGAATCCACCATGTCAGCCTAGGGCAGTGCCGGAATACGGCGAATCGGCCGTGCCGGCGGGCGGTACGGCGGCGCCGGGACAAACATCGACAGCGTGCAGAAACCGATCGACGCCATTCACCACACCGGAATCCTGACCCGCGATCTGGACGGCCTGGAACGCCGCTATCTCGACCTCGGGTTCACGCTGAGTCCCCGCTCGCGGCACCTGCTCAGCGCGCACCCGGGTGAGCCGCCCACGCCCGGATGCACGGCCAACCGGTGCGTGTTGTTCGGCGGGTCCTATCTCGAATTGCTCGGCATCGTGGACGAGAACGCACCGGATCCCTGGCACACCAAAGCGATGGCCGACGAGTACGAAGGTTTCCGCCTGCTCAACCTGGAGACCGGCGACGCCGAGTCGGCGCGGCGGCAGCTGCTGGCGGCGGGACTGCGTGCCACCGGCGTGCTCGACCTCGAGCGCGACGTCGAGACCGAGGACGGCGTTCGCACGGTGCGCGCGCGGGCAGTGCACGTGGACCCGAGCTCGACGCCCGAGGCCCTGCTCGGCGTCGCCCAGCACCTGACCCGCGAATACGTGCACCAGCCGCGCTACCTCGCGCACCCGAACGGCGCGCGTGCCATCGCCGCCGTGCTGATCGCCGCGGCCGATGCGGAGTTCGACGGGATCGTCGAACGCTACGGGCGCATCCTGGAGGCGCCCGCCGTGGGCAAAGGGCCGCTGACCGTGCTGGAGATGGGTGCGGGGCGGTTGGAACTGGTGCGCGCGTCCCAGGCCGACGCCGTGTTGCCGGGTGAACCGGCACCCGCACCGTCGTATCTGGCCGCCATGACGATCGCCGTGCGCGAACTTCGCGTCGCACGCGATGTCATCGAGAACGCGGGTGTGCCGGTGCGCGAGACGGACGAGGGGTTCTTCGTCTCCGCGCGCGACGCCTACGGCGCCGGCCTGTTCTTCGTGGCGGGCTGAGTCAGGGGCGGGCGGGGCCCTCGCCGAGGCGCGGCTCGGCGAGGGTGGAGCGCTTGCGTCCGTATCCGAGATAGACCGCGATGCCGACCAGCACCCACACGCCGAAGCGCACCCAGGTCAGCGCCTCCAGAGTGGTCGCGAGCAGCACGCAGCCAATCAGCGCGAGCAGCGGAACCACGGGCACCAGCGGAGTGCGGAACGGGCGTTCACGTTCGGGCTCCACCCGACGCAGCACCAGCACGCCCACGCACACCACCGCGAACGCCGACAGCGCGCCGATGTTCACCAATTCGACCACGATGTCGATCGGCAGCAGTCCCGCGATGACCGCGCCGAGCGCGCCGAGCAGCACGGTCAGCCGGACCGGGGTCGACCGTTTCCCGGTCGCCGCGAGACCGAAGGGCAGCAGCCGGTCGCGGCACATGGCGAACATCAACCGCACCTGCGCGTAGACGATCAGCAGCAGGCCCTTCGTGAGCGCGATGATCGAGGCGATCACGATGACGTCGCCGATCCAGCCGATGCGCACCGCGCCGAACGCGGTCGCGATCGGCGCGCTGTTGTTCAGCGTGGCGAACGGCACCATGCCGGTGAGCACGGCGCTGACCAGTGCGTAGAGCACGGTGGCGATGAGCACCGTGCCGATGATCGCGAACGGCACGTCGCGCCGTGGATCGCGGGCCTCCTCCGCCGACGCGGCGACCACGTCGAAACCGAGGAAGGCGAAGAACGCGATCGCGGCGCCGCCGATGATCCCACCGATGCCGAACGGCGCGAACGGGGTCCAATTGTCCACGCTCACGTGCGGGCCGCCGACGGCGATCACCAGCACGAGCACCCCGATGGTCACCGCGACCAGCGCCTTGGTGATGCGCGCGGTGAACGTCACCTCGCCGACGAGCACCGCGACGACGGCGGCGACGATCAGTACGGCGGGCAGGTTCACCACGCCGCCTTCGGCGGGCCCCGCGACGAGTGCGTGCGGGACGGTGATGCCGAACAGCGAATCCAGCGCGGACACCGTGGTCCCGGACCAGCCGATCGCCACCGCGGCTCCCGCGATGACGAACTCGAGCAGCAGGTTCCAGCCGACCAGGAACGCGGGTGCTTCGCCGAGGGTCGCGTAGGTGTAGGTGTAGGCGCTGCCGGAGACCGGAACCATCGCCGCGAGTTCGCTGTAGCACAGGGCCACCAGCACGCACACCGTTCCGGCCAAGGCGAACGACAGCACGATGGCGGGCCCGGCCTTCTCCGCGGCGGCCACACCGGTGATGACGAAGATTCCCGCGCCAACGATGGTGCCGACGCCCATGGCGGTGAGATCGAGCCGACCGAGCCTGCGCGCCAGCGTGGGCGCGCCCGCCTCGGTCGCGGTGTCGGGCAGGCGGCGGCGCCAGCGCCGGGCTGATTCGGTGGTCATGACTCCCTTAGGCGAACGGTCCGTCGGTCGCGGCCGGTGCCGGACCGATAGACCATTCTCGCTGCGCAGCAGCGCGTGGGAATAACTGGGGGGTTGCGCTCAGCTGCTCGATGACGCGGCGAACGGCGTGGCGGCGGCGACGCGGGCGGCGCGGTTGGGATGCCGCCACAAGCCCCTGCGTTCCAGGATCGGCAGCACGCCCTCCCCGAACCAGTACGCCTCTTCCAGATGGGGGTAGCCGGAGAGGATGAAGTGCTTGATGCCCAGACGCGCGTATTCGGCCAGCCGATCGGCGACTTCGGTGTGCGAGCCGACCAGCGCGGTGCCCGCGCCGCCGCGGACCAGGCCGACACCGGCCCAGAGATTCGGCGCGATCTCCAGCCGGTCGGTGCTGCCGCCGTGCAGTTCGCTCATCCGCCGCTGGCCTTCGGATTCGCTGCGGGCCAGATTGCTCTGCACCCGCTCGATGTCGGCGGGGTCGATGCCGGCCAGCAGGCGGTCGGCCTCGGCCCAGGCCTGCTCGGAGGTGTCGCGGCTGATCACGTGGACGCGCAGGCCGTAGTCGAGGACGCGGCCGTGGTCCACCGCCAGACGGCGGATCCATTCCAGCTTCCTGCTCACCGCGAGCAGCGGCTCGCCCCAGGTCAGGTAGGCGTCGCTGTAGCGGGCCGCGATCGGGCCCGCCGGTTCGGAGGAGCCGCCGAAGAACACCGGGGGCACCGGGTCCGGTCGGTTGGCCAGCAGTGCCTGGTGGACTCGGATGTGCTCGCCCTCGAAGGTCACCGGCTCGGTGGAGGTCCACAGCTCTCGCACGACGTGCAGGAACTCGCCGGTGCGGGCGTAGCGCTGGGTCTTGTCCAGGAAGTCGCCGTAGGCCTGCTGCTCGTGTGGCTCCCCGCCGGTCACCACGTTGAGCAGCAGCCTGCCCTTGGAGTGCCGCTGGAAGGTGGCCGCCATCTGTGCCGCGAGGGTCGGGCTGACCAGGCCGGGGCGGAAGGCGACCAGGAATTTCAGTGTCTCGGTGGTCTCGACCATCATCGCGGTGGTCAGCCAGGCGTCCTCGCACCATGCGCCGGTGGGCGTGAGCACGGCCTCGAAGCCGTTGTCCTCGGCGGCGGCGCCGATCTGGTTCAAGTACCGCAGGCTCGCCGGGCGGTCGCCGGACATGAAGGTGCCGTGCCCGCCCGCGATCAGGCCGCGGGAATCGCCGTAGGTGGGGAGGAACCAGTGGAACGACAGGCTCATGCTGAGCCAACTCCCTTCCGGAGAGCGCGGCCGCGCGGATAACGGACAGATCGAGGCGGTGCGCCCGGTGGGCTTGCCGCAGTGGTCCATGCTGGCCGCTCGGCCGGGCCGGGTCACGGTTTGCAACCAGCCCGGTTTTTATTCGGGTGTCCGGCCGTGTCACTATTCGTGACTAGACGTAACCACGAATCACACGTAATCTGGGCTCAGCACGCACCCTCAGGTGTGCGAGGCGGATCGGACGAAACGAGTACCTCAATGACGCGGCATGTCGACGTATTGATCATCGGCGCTGGGCTGTCCGGAATCGGCATGGCCTGCCATCTCACCAAGGAGCAGACCGGACGCAGCTACGCGATCCTGGAGCGCCGGACGGCCATCGGCGGCACCTGGGACCTGTTCCGCTATCCGGGCATCCGCTCCGATTCCGACATGTACACCTTCGGCTACGGCTTCCGCCCGTGGAACGGCACCAAAGTCCTCGCCGACGGGCCGCACATCCGCCGGTACATCGAGGAGACCGCCGCGGAGTACGGCGTCACCGAGCACATCCGGTTCGGCCGGAAGGTGACCACGGCGCGCTGGTCCAGTGCCACGGGAACCTGGACCGTCGAGGCGCTCGACGAGCAGACCGGCGAGTCCGAGGTCTACACCAGCGACTTCCTGGTCGGCTGCACCGGGTACTACGACTACGACAACGGCTACCGGCCGCGGTTCCCCGGCGAGGAGAACTTCGGCGGGCAGATCGTGCACCCGCAGCATTGGCCCGAAGACCTCGATTACACGGGCAAGCGGATCGTCGTGATCGGCTCCGGAGCCACCGCGATCACGCTGATCCCGGCGATGAGCGACGCGGCGGCGCACGTCACCATGCTGCAGCGCTCGCCGACGTACATCACCGCGCTGCCCGCCGACGACCCGGTCGCGGTGGGGATGAAAGCCGCCAAGGTGCCAGAGAAGCTGGCCTACCGGATCGGGCGCGCGCGCAACATCGCGTTGCAGCGCGCGAGTTTCCAACTCTCTCGTACCAATCCGGAAGCGGCCAAGAAGCTGCTGCTGGCGGCCGTGCGGATGCAGGTCGGCCCGGGGATCGACATGCGCCACTTCACCCCGAGCTACAACCCGTGGGACCAGCGGCTGTGCGTGGTGCCCAACGGTGACCTGTTCAAGGTGCTGCGCAGCGGCAAGGCGTCCATCGTCACCGACCGCATCGAGACCTTCACCGAGACGGGCATCCGCCTGGTCTCCGGCGAGGAACTGCCCGCCGACCTGGTCATCAGCGCCACCGGCCTGAATGTGCAGATGCTGGGCGGCCTGACACTCGAGATCGACGGCGAGCCGGTGGTCACCCGCGACCGGGTGGTCTACAAGGGGACCATGCTCGACGGCGTGCCGAACGCGGTGATGGTGCTCGGCTACACCAACGCCTCCTGGACGCTGAAGGCGGACTTGGCGGCCGAGTACTTCTGCCGTGTGCTCAACCATATGAAGAAGCACGGCTTCACCCGGGTGGAGGCCGTCGCCGCCGAGCGCGACCGAGGCGCCGATTCGGTGATGGGCGGGGCGCTGACCTCCGGCTACATCCAGCGCGGCGACGCGGTCATGCCCCGGCAAGGCACCAACGGTCCCTGGCAGGTGATCAACAACTACTTCCGCGACCGCAAACTGCTGCGTAAGGGCGCGCTCGAGGACGGGGTGCTGACCTTCAGCCGGTCCGAGAAGTCGCCGACCGCCGCACGACCGCTGGAAGGCATCCGCAGCGCCTGAGCGCCGCCGATCGCCTCATATGCGGCGGGCACGACGAGGTGTCCGCCACGAGCGCGGACCACGCGCGCAGGGCGGTTCGCGGGTAGTAGGCGCCCATGATGTCGGCGGCCGGTGCGGGAGACGTGCCATCGGGAGGGGATCCGGCCCACCGGGCCGGGCAGCGGCGACGGGTAGACGCACATAGAGGAGTAGCGCATTCCCGCCGCCGGACTCGGCCACGGCGCCGGGTGCTCGCCGCGCGCGGCCTCTTGCCCCGGAACGAGCACGCGATGGTAGCTCGGCGGTGTGTCCATTCGTCCGAGCCAGCCCGCAACTCTCCGACGGAATGCCCGTTCCGGCCCGGAGCCGGAAGCGTCTTGCGCGTTAGAGACCGAGCAGAGTCTCCGCGACCTTCCCTATGGCGTCGCGAAACTCGGCGCGAGCAGGTTCGTCGTCGGTGCGGCGCGCGAGCACACCCGCGGTCAAGGTGTAGCCGATGGTTTCCGCGATCACCCGCGGCGTCGTCACCGGGGTGACGCGGCCTGCGTCGAGTTGGCGCTGGAGATATCGGGTGAAGCGGCGGATCGGGCGTTCGGTGATCTCCTCGGCCAGCGTGGCGACCTTCGGGTCCACCGCCCCGCGCTCGTCGATCAGCCGCAGCAAGGGGCCTGCCGCCGCGACCGCCGTGGCGAAGGAATCGATGGTGGCGCGCAACATCCTTCGCGGATCGTCGTCCTCGATGCCCGGCTCCTGGGCGGCGAGGAAATCGTCGCGGACCCGCTCGGCCAGCGCGAGGAAGATCTCCTCTTTCGAGGCGAAGTAGACGTACATCGTCGCGCGGGAGACGCCCGCGGCCGCGGTGATCGCGGCGACGGTGGTGTTGTCGTAGCCGCGCTCGGCGAACACCCGGGCCGCGGCGTCGAGCAGGTCGCGGTGCCGGGAGGTGTGCGAGCGCTCCCGCGCGGCACGCACCGACCAGGTGGACTGGGTCACGCAGGACATCGTGACGCATATTGACGTTGACGTCAATGTCAACGAGACTGGGCGGCATGCAACTCGTCGTGGCGAACAGGGGAGAAATAGCGGTTCGCGTGGTGCGCACCGCCCGGGAACAGGGTTGGCGCACCCTGGCGATGCATACGGCCGAGGAACGAGACGCGTTGCACGTCCGCCTGGCCGACGACGCGGTGGCGTTGCCCGGCGTCGGCGCCGCCGCCTACCTCGACGTGTCGGCGGTCGTGGCAGCGGCACGGAAGGCGGGGCCGGGGGCCTTGGTGCATCCGGGCTACGGATTCCTCAGCGAGAGCGCGGAATTCGCGGCGGCATGCGCGGCGGCCGAGCTCGTGTTCGTCGGTCCTTCGGCGGAAGCGCTGGAAGTTTTCGGGGACAAGACCGCGGCGCGCGCGGCGGCCGAGCGCGCGGGCGTCCCGGTACTCCCGGCGACCCGCCGCGGCGCGGACATCGCCGCGGTCGAGGCCCTGCTCGCCGCGCACCCCGACGGGGTGATGGTGAAGGCTGCCGCGGGGGGTGGCGGACGCGGTATGCGAGCGGTGCGCGACGCCGCGCGCCTGCCGGAGGCTTTCGAACGTTGCCGCGCGGAGGCGCTGGCCGGATTCGGCGACGACGGGGTCTACGCGGAGGCGCTGGTCACCGGAGCGCGTCACATCGAGGTCCAGATCGTCGCGGACGGCGCGGCGGCGGCGGCCGTCGGCGATCGTGATTGCAGCGTGCAACGCAGGCAGCAGAAACTGCTCGAGGTGGCGCCCGCTCCCGAACTGTCCTCCGTGTCGCGGGAGCGGTTGCACCGCTGGGCCGTCCGGCTCGCCGAATCCGTCGGTTGCCGCGGCGTTCTCACCGTCGAGTTCCTCGTCCGCGGCGAGGAGGCCTGGTTTCTCGAGGTGAACCCGCGCTTGCAGGTCGAGCACACCGTCACCGAAGCGGTCACCGGGATCGATCTGGTCGCGGTGCAATGCGATCTCGCCCGCAGGGCCACGCTGGCCGAGCTCGCATTGCCCGATCCCGGTACCGCCCGCGGCTACGCGGTGCAGGCGCGCCTGAACGCCGAAACCGTCACCGCGGGCGGGGACGTGCTGCCCGGCACCGGCACGCTGACCCGATTCGCGCCCCCGACCGGCGCCGGGGTGCGGGTCGACACCGCCGCGTACGCCGGAATGCGGCAGGACGCGCGCTTCGACTCCCTGCTGGCGAAGATCGTCGCCGCCGGTCCCTCCTATCCCGCCGCGCTGCGCCGGTGCGCCGACGCGCTGGCTGAGACCGTCGTCACCGGCGTGGACACGAACGTCGCCGTGCTGCGCGCGGTCTTGGCGGACCTGGCGCAGGGCCGCGTGGTGCCCACCACGTGGTTCGAGCAGAATGTCGAGGAATTGGTCCGGCGCGCAAGCGATCTCGCCGATGCCCTGCCCCTCGCGCCGGTCGGGCACGAGGTCGCGGCGGCCGAGGTGACGCTGGCCGGCGACGAGGAGGCGGTGCGGTCGCCGATGGGCGGCACGGTGGTCGCTCTCGCCGACCCCGGCACCCTCGTCGCGGCGGGTGGCGAGGTGGCGGTGCTGGAAGCGATGAAGATGCAGCACGTGGTGCGCGCCGAGCAGGACCTGCGGGTGTGCCGCCATGTCGTGGCGGTCGGCGCGGTCGTCGATCCGCACGCGCCGCTGCTGACCTTCGTCGCCGCCGAGCACGACGGCGCGGTCGCGGAACACGCCGCGATCGACCTGGACGCGGTGCGCGCCGACCTCGCCGAAGTCCACGCCCGGCACCGCGTCGGCCTCGACGAAGCGCGGCCGGAGGCGGTCGCGAAACGTCATCGGCTCGGGCGGCGCACCGCCCGGGAGAACATCACCGACCTGGTCGACGCGGACAGCTTCGTAGAATACGGCGCGCTGGCCGTCGCCGCGCAGCGCCTGCGCCGCAGCCAGGAGGATCTGATCGCGAACACACCCGCCGACGGACTGATCGCGGGCGTCGCCACCATCGACGCCGAGCGATTCGGTCCTGATCGCTCGCGCGCGGTCGTGCTGTCCTACGACTACACGGTGCTGGCCGGCACCCAGGGAATGCGCAACCACGTCAAGACCGATCGCATGCTGGAACTCGCTCGTGAACAGGAGCTTCCGGTGGTGTTCTTCACCGAGGGCGGCGGCGGCAGACCGGGCGACACCGACTATCCCGGCATCTCCGGACTGGACGTCACCACCTTCCGCGCGATGGGTGCGCTCGCGGGCCGGGTTCCGCTGATCGGAATCGTGTCCGGCCGCTGCTTCGCGGGTAACGCGGCGCTGCTCGGCATGTGCGACGTCGTGATCGCCACGCCCGACGCGAACATCGGCATGGGCGGCCCCGCCATGATCGAGGGTGGCGGGCTCGGCGTGTACGCCCCGGAGGACATCGGTCCGGTCGAGGTTCAGCGCCGCAACGGTGTCGTGCACATCGTCGCCGCCGACGAGGCCGAGGCGGTCGCCACCGCCCGTCGCTATCTCGCCTACTTCCAAGGCGCCACCGAGGACTGGACCGCGCCCGACCCGCGCCTGGCGCGGCACGTCGTCCCCGAGAACCGGCTGCGCGCGTTCGACATCCGTGCCGCCATCGAAGCCGTCGCGGATGTCGGGTCGGTGCTGGAGCTGCGACGCGACTGGGCGGCCGGAATCGTCACCGCACTGATCCGGGTCGAGGGACGGCCGTTCGGGTTGATCGCCAACGACTGCCACCATCACGGCGGGGCGATCGACGCTCCCGGCGCGGACAAGCTGAGCATGTTCCTGCGCCTGTGCGACGCGCACGGCCTGCCGATCGTCTCCTTCTGTGACACACCGGGTTTCATGGTGGGCCCCGAGGCGGAGAAGGACGGAACGGTGACGAAGTTCAGTCGCCTGTTCATCGACTCCGCCGCACTGTCCGTGCCACTGGGCACCGTCATCGTGCGCAAGGGCTACGGTCTGGGCGCCCAAGCCATGGCGGCGGGCTCGTTCCGCGCGCCCCGGTTCGTCGTCGCCTGGCCGACCGGGGAAATCGGCGGCATGGGTCTGGAGGGCGCGGTCCGCCTCGGCTTCGCCAAAGAACTAGCCGCCATCGAGGATCCGGGTGAGCGGCAGCAAGCATTCGACAATCTGGTCCAGCTCGCCTACGCCAACGGCAAGGCGCTCACCGCCGCGACCGTCCTGGAAGTCGACGACGTCATCGATCCGGCCGACACCCGCCGCTGGATTCGCACGCTGCGCTGACCCACCGGCCCACGCGCCTGGGGAGGCAACGGCCCCCGCGCTCGGAGCCGGGCCTGTGAGTCCGGTTAAGATCATGATCCGCACGCGCGCCCCATCAGGCGCCGTGCCAGGCCGGTCCGTCCTCACCACGGGACCGCGGACCGCGAGCCGGGCGACGCCCGCGACACATCCACGGCAGAGAGACCTGCCGGAACCAGCCGGTGTGTCGTTCCGGGCACGGCTTTCTCCTCGATCATCGGCGTCAGCGTGCGCGAAAACCGCTTCGTCCCAGCGGCATTCACGCGTAGCGGCGCAGTAGAACGGAGTTTTCCCGTGAACTCATCCCTTGCGTGGCGTAGCGCGCCACGCACCCACCGTCCCGACCCCGGACCCGTGCCGAGCACGACCGAACGGATCACCGGCGCGCAGGCGGTGGTCCGCGCGCTGGAGGAACTCGGCGTCGAGGTCGTCTTCGGCATCCCGGGTGGGGCGATCCTGCCGGTCTACGACCCGCTACTGGATTCGCGGCGGATCCGGCACGTCCTGGTCCGGCACGAGCAAGGCGCTGGGCACGCGGCCACCGGCTACGCCCAGGCAACCGGCAAGGTCGGCGTGTGCCTGGCGACCTCGGGGCCGGGAGCGACCAACTTGGTCACCCCGCTCGCCGATGCCCAGGCCGATTCGGTGCCGGTGGTCGCGATCACCGGTCAGGTGGGCACACCGGTGATGGGCACCGACGCGTTCCAGGAAGCCGACATCACCGGCATCACGATGCCGATCACCAAGCACAACGTCCTCGTCATGCGCGGGGCCGACATCCCGAAGGTCTTGGCGGAGGCGTTTCACCTGGCCGCGACGGGACGGCCCGGTGCCGTGCTGGTCGACATCCCGAAGGACGTGCTCCGCGCGCAGACGATCTTCCACTGGCCGCCGCGCATCGACCTGCCCGGCTACCGCCCGGTGACGACGCCGAACCCGCGGCAGATCACCGCCGCGACGCACCTGATCGCCACGGCGCAAGCGCCGGTGCTCTACGTCGGCGGCGGAGTGATCAAATCCGAAGCGGCCGAGGCGCTGCGGACATTCGCCGAAGTGACCGGAATACCGGTGGTGACCACGCTGATGGCGCGTGGCGCGTTTCCCGACAGCCATCCGCAGCATTTGGGCATGCCCGGCATGCACGGCACCGTGACGGCGGTGGCGGCCTTGCAGAAAGCCGACCTGCTGATCGCGCTCGGCGCACGTTTCGATGATCGCGTCACCGGCGATCCGCGGACGTTCGCACCCGGCGCCGCGGTGATCCACGCCGATATCGACCCGGCCGAGATCGGCAAGAACCGCCGGGCCGACGTGCCCATCGTCGGCGACTGCCGCGCGGTGCTCGAACGACTTCACGCGGCCATCGGCGCGTATCCGCAACCACTGCCGGACCTCGCGCCGTGGTGGGCGCGATTGAACCGCCTGCGCGCGGACTATCCGCTCGGCTACCAGTGGCCCGCCGATGGTGCGCTGGCACCGCAATTCGTGATCACCGAACTCGGCCGTGCGGCCGGCCCCGACGCGATCTTCTGCGCGGGCGTCGGCCAGCACCAGATGTGGGCGGCGCAGTTCATCGACTACGAGAAACCCCGCACCTGGCTGAACTCCGGCGGGCAGGGCACGATGGGATACGCCGTGCCCGCGGCCATCGGCGCGAAGCTGGGCGCTCCGGACGCGGAGGTGTGGGCGATCGATGGCGACGGTTGTTTCCAGATGACCAACCGGGAGCTGGCGACCGCCGCGGTGGAAGGCATCCCCATCAAGGTCGCGGTGATCGACAACGGCCACCTGGGGATGATCCGGCAATGGCAGCACCTGTTCTACGACGAGCGCTACTCGCAGAGCGATCTGGCCACCCACTCCCGGCGGATCCCGGATTTCGCGGCGCTCGCCGAGGCCCTGGGCTGTGTGGGCCTGCGATGCGAGCGCAGGCAGGACGTGGCCGGGGTGATCGCGGTCGCGCGAGCGGTGCGCGACCGCCCGGTGGTCGTGGACTTCGTCGTCGGCGCAGACGCGCAGGTGTGGCCGATGATCGCGGCCGGGGCGGGCAACGACCTCATCATGGCGGCCCGGGACCTGCGCCCGTTGTTCGACGACGCCGACGATCCGCCGCCATCGGACGTCGCCGACGCCGCCCCGGGGCAGGCCGCGCGATGAGCACGCGCGTTCTCGAGCTGCGCGTAGCGGACGCGTCCGGCACCTTGGTGCGGCTGGCGCTGGTGGCACGCCGTTTCGGCGGCAGCATCCGGGAGCTGACCGTCACCGCCGATCCGGCGACCGGCACGGCGCGGATGCGGATCGCGCTCGGCGGCGACGCCGCGACGACCGCGCGGATCGCCGACCGTCTCACCGCATTCGCCGACGTGCACGCTGTCGTGCGCTGAACCGGACGATGTGTGTCCGGGGATAACCGGTCGGTGGTTCCGCCGTGGCTGGTCGATATCGGCATTGCGCCCGGACGCGAAGTATCTTGCGGCACGCCGGCGATGCGGGCATCCGCGAACCCGCCTGCGTCTCCGACCGACAGGCCGGGTCGGCGAGCCCGCGCAATGCGCCGTCCGGTGGTGCACACCTGGCGCACCCCCGGCTCCGTGCGTGCCGCCTGCCCGGATCGGCCGCCGATTCCCCGGCGTGGCGCGGCGATCCGGCGCCGGGCGAGGGCACGACCGAGCCGCTTTCGCCTGGCTCGCGGACTGATTCGGGCCCGATCGGCCGCTCGCATCGGCGTGCCGAATTCCTCTCGCCTGTCAACGACGACCCCGGAAGGTGCGGCGTAGGTCGTCGGTCCATTGGCCGGGGATCTCCCACGGGATGAAGTGCCCGCCATGGTCGTGGACGGTGAGGTTGACATGGTTGTACCACTGGGCGCGGTCACCGGTGCGGAAGTGTTCGACGCGTTGGGCGGTGCTGATGCCGGGCGGGTTCTCGTAACCGACGAAGGTGATGCCGGTGGGGGCCTGCACCACCGGCAGACGGTCGTGCGAAGGCGTCCAGGGGTAGCGATTGTGGTTGGCATAGAGGCGGATCGAGGTGCCGATGGTGTTGGTGGCCCAGTAGATCGTGGCGTGCGTGAGGAGATCGTCTTTGCTGAACACGGTTTCGATGTCGCCGCCGTTGTCGCTCCATTTGATCCAACGTTCCAGGATCCATGCCAGCATGCCCGCCGGTGAATCGGACAGGGCGTGGGCGAGGGTGCTCGGGGCGAGCAGGTGGGCGGCCAGATGGACGGCGAAACGCTTGTCCAACTCCACGATCCGGGCGCGCACCTGGGCGGGCAGGCCGTCGGGAATCGGCATGCCGCCGCTGAAGTCCCAGGCGCGATCGCCGTTGAAGAAGTCGAGTTTCAGTCCGGATCCGATGTGGATGGCATACAACTCGTCGGCGTACTTGTGGCCGAGCTGCGCGGTGACCAGGGCTCCCACGTCGCAACCGGCGGCGCCGTACTTCTCGTAGCCCAGCGCATCGGTCATGAGCGTGTGCCAGAGGTCGGCGACCTTCCAGAAGTTCAGATCGGGGCGGTTCAGTGGGCTGGAGAACCCGAAGCCGGGAAACGAGGGCACGATCACGTCGAACGCCTCGGCCGGATCACCGCCGTGCGCCCCTGGATCCGCCAGCAGGTCGGCGACCTTGGACCAGTGCCAGAATGTCCAGGGCCAGCCATGTGTCAGTATCAGCGGCGTCGGATCCGGCCCGACGCCGGGCCTACGCATGAAATGCACTGGAACGCCGTCGATTTCGATCTTGTAATGCTGGTAGGTGTTGATCTCGGCTTCGGCTGCGCGCCAGTCGTATCCACCGCGCCAGTAGTCGACGAGCTCCTGGAGATAGCCGCGAGGCACGCCGTAATACCAGTCCTCATTGCCGACATCGTCGGGCAGGCGGGTCAGATCCAGGCGCTGCCGCAGGTCGGTGAGCACACTGTCGGGGACGTGAATCCTCGTCGGCGTCAAAGGGAAGGGTCGCGCCTCACCGGTTCCGTCGCTCATCGGGCCTCCTGTGCCGTCCGGGCTCCACTTTACATAAGCATGTTATTTAAGCAACTTTTATAAGTGCCGGATATAGTTGGGCGTGTGGACGACATCGACGACTTCGACGTGGCCGCCTTCGCCGCGGCGATCGAGGACTTCAACCGGGGCTATATCCGCATCCCGGTGCGGGAGAAGCTCCCGTTCACCACGCTGTCGGTGCTCGACACCCTGGCTCAGCGGGGCCCGGCGCGGCTGACGGATCTCACCGAGACCGAGCAGCTGACCCAGCCGGGCATCACGCAACTCATCGCGCGCTTGGAGCGCGACGGGCTGGTGCAGCGCCACCGTGACCCCGACGATGGACGGGCCTTCATCGTGCATCTCACCGAGGCGGGCCGGCGGGTGCGGCAAACCCGCCACGACGACCGGGTCCGGCACCTGGCTCCGATGGTTCGTGAGCTCAGCCCCGCACACCGGCAGGCTCTCAGCGCCGCGCTACCCGCCCTTGCCCGGCTCGCCCAGTTGCAGCGAGAGCGCTGACGCGCACGGCATGCGCCACCGGGTACAGGTGTGAGGCAAGCGCTGGATCCGTACCCTGCTCGGAGTGACTCGAGACCAGACCACATCGCCGAGAGTCGTAGCGACAGATTCCTACCGAACGATCGAGAATCCTTCCGAGACGCAGCTGCACGACATCCTCGCGGACATGAACCTGAGTGTGCCGTTCGTCATCGTCGACCGGCTCGGCGGCCCCGAATCCGGCGACTATTACATCCAGGTTCACCTCGATGAACAAGTGGATCCACAACAGGGGCACGGCTATATCGTCGAATTTCGCGACGGAGGACCGGATGCGCATTTCCGTGCCACCGTAAGCGACGACGTTCCGTGGAACAGCGTTCACTCTCCCGCGTTCGAGACCGTGGTGAGCGCTGTCCAGGACTGGGCATTCCAGCGCGGAGGCTGGCGAACGGCACTGGGCTGGGAACGGCTCGAGTTCGACCACTGACCAGCCGAGGCAAGAGGCGCTATCTGCTCTCCCACGCCGCCCGCCTGGACGTCGGCGGCGGGTGGTCACATGATCGGCGGCCGAACTTGTCGTGGCGCACCGGGATACTCGGCACCGGCCCATCTTCGTGACGAACTGGAGGAGTGCATGGCGCGCGATCTCGACGACCTGCCGTACGCGCGATACCTCACCGCGCCGGACGGCGACCTCGAGGCGGAAGGCGACTACGACTGCGTCCGGGTGGACGGCGGTGTGCTGGACGACCTCGATGTGCGGCACGCGCGGTTCAGCGAGTCCGTGTTCACCTCGACCACCTTCACCCGGGGGAGTCTGCGCTACAGCCGGTTCGCCGATGTGTGGCTGCGTCATGTCCGCTGGATCGGCACCGAGTTGGCCGACACGGCATGGATCGACGGCGAGGTGGTCTCCGGGGCGATGTCGGGCGTCGACTTCGCGGGCGCCAATCTGCGGCGGGTGCGGTTCGAAGGCTGCAAGTTCGACGCGGTGAACTTCCGCGGCGCCCACTTGCGCGAGGTGTCCTTCACCGATTGTGTGCTGCGCGATTGCGATTTCGCCGAAGCGGCCCTGACCGACATCGCGGTGCCCGGCTCGGAACTCGTCCGCCTCTCGCTGCGCAACGTTCGCTCGGCGAAGGTGGACCTGCGCGGCGCGACGGCGCTGGACATCACCGACGGGCTCGACAGCCTGCGCGGCGCGACGATCACCAGCCCGCAACTGATGGATCTCGCGCCCGCCTTCGCGCGTTCCATCGGTCTCACCGTGTCGGATTGACCGCGCGCGGTTCGCCGAGATGCCGCTGCGGGGTGAACACATCCGTCTGCCCGCGCCTGCCGCACCGGCATTTCGGCGAACCGCTGATGAGCCCGACACCCGATTGATACATTGCGCCGATACCGCGCAGTACCGCTTCATCGAGGACACGAGCCATGGTCGATCCGGATTCCCTCCGCAGTACCGAGGGCGTGCGCGCTCTGGTACGTATCGCCGGAGAGCGTGGCATGGCGCCCGCGGAGTGCCTGGCCGGAACGGCGCTCGCGCCGGCCGAACTGGACGATCCGTGCGCCGAGATCACCGCCCACGACGAACTGCGGATAGTGCACACGGTCCTCGGCCGCTTCGGCGACGAGCCCGGACTCCATCTCGCGGCGGCGGTCCGTCATCACCTGCGGTCGCGCGGGCCGTGGGGGCTCGCGCTGCTGGGCAGCCGGACGCCGCGGGAGCTGATCGAGGTGGGGCTGCGCTGCGTCGGCCGCACGGTGCCGTTCGGCCGGGTGACTGTCGAGGAAGCCGACGGCGAAGCCCGGCTGGTGTTCGAGGACGCGAATCTTCCGCCGGGCATGCGAGCGTTCTTCGCCGAGGCGACGCTGGCCGGGTTGCCCGCCTTCGATCGTGAACTGTTCTCCGTCGGGGTCCCGGTGCGGCGGGTCAGTTTCCGGCACGCCTGCCCCCGCGACACCAAGCGCTATCGCGACATCTTCGGCGTGGTGCCGATCTTCGGTGCACCGCTGAGCGCGGTGGTCTTCGATCGGGGCGTGCTGGACCGGCCCCTGCCGCCGGCGAACGCCGCCGCCAGGGACAGCTGCGGGCTACTGTGCCGCGACCTGCTCGACCGGCGCCGGACGCGCACCGGTGTCGCCGCGTCGGTGCGCGATCGCCTGGTCCGCACTCCTGGTGAGATCCCCGATCAGGCCACGGTCGCGCTCGGGCTGTACATGAGTTCGCGCACCTTGTCGCGGCGGCTGCACGAGGAGGGGACCTCGTTTCGCGCCTTGCTGGACGAAGTGCGTCAGACGATGTCCGAGGTGTTGCTCGCGCACACCGATATGACGACGGAACAGGTCGCGGCGCGGCTCGGCTATGCGGAGGCGGCCTCCTTCATTCGAGCCTTCCGCCGCTGGCAGGGCTGCCCGCCGCAGACGTTCCGCTCGCGGGGACGGCGCTCGCATCGCGCCCCCGAACTGGTCTGAGCGCCCCGGCTCCGGCCGGCCGCGTCCGCGCCGACGGAGGATCGCACGTCATGCGGAAGCGGGCAGACGGTCGGCTATCGTGCTGCGGGCAGCGGACGGGTCGATCCAGCGCTGGGATCGTCCGCCGGAACGCTCCCGTACTATCGCGATCGGAGTCGGCCTGCCGGGGAGATGAAGGAGGAGGGTGTGGAAGTTCGCACCAGCAACGAGCCACTGTGGTTACGGTTGGGCCAACGACTTCCGGAGCATTCCGCGCCGGCGGGCGCCGCGGCGCCGTCGGCCGTGGGAGCCGTTCGATGAGCGACGAAGGCGCCGACCTACGCTGCGCCGGATGCTCGGCGGTCGGCCTCGACGGCCCGCGGTGCGGGTCCTGCGGTCTGGAACTCGGTTATCGGTACGTCGCGCTGCCCGCTGACGATCCGTCGCTGTGCGTCGACTGCGGGGGCGATCGATTCGACGCCGCGGGGCACTGCGCGCAGTGCGGCCGGTCCCGGACGATGCCGGATCGCTTCGACACCGATCTCGGCGCGGTCGCGGTGCTCACCGACCGCGGCATCGTCCACGCGCGCAACGAGGACGCCGTCGCGGCCGGGGTGCTCGACGGCGCGGCGACCGGGGTGGCCACGACCGTCGTGATCGCGGTCAGCGACGGAGTGTCGACCTCGTCGCGCCCGCAGGTGGCCTCCGGCGCCGCCGTCCGGGCGGGCGTCGGCGCCACCGCCGAGGCACTCGCCTCCGGCCTGCCCGCGACCGACGCCGTCATGGCCGGGCTGGCGGCCGCGGCGCAGGCGGTTCGCGACGTCGACGTTCCCGACGGCCCGGCGCCCTCGTGCACGTACGTGTCCGCCATCGTCTCCCACCACGGCGACCAGACCGAGGTCACCGTGGCCAATGTCGGTGACAGCCGGGCCTATTGGCTGCCCGCGACCGAGGGCGGCCGACCGGGCGACGAGCCCGCCCAGCGGTTGACCGTCGACGACTCGTGGGCTCAGGCGCTCGTCGACGCGGGCGCGATGGACGAGCGCGCGGCGATGGCCGACCCTCGCGCGCACACGCTGATCCGCTGGCTCGGCGCGGACAGCCCGCCCAAGCCGTGGGCGGACAATTGCGTGCGGACCGTGCGCGTGTCGGGTCCGGGAATGCTGCTGCTGTGCTCGGACGGATTGTGGAACTACTCGCCTTCCCCGTCCGCGCTGGCCCAGCACGTGGCGGGGGCGTCGCCCGCGGCGGCGGCGCGCGCACTGGCGCAGTTCGCGTTGCGTTGCGGCGGCGGTGACAACATCACGGTCGCATTGGCGCCCGTGCCGTGGGAGAGCGCTTCGCCGGTTCCATAGACAGCGGTGTTCATGGTTGCGTATGGTCGTCGACTATGACGAAGTTCGCCGGCAAAACCTGTCTGATCACCGGCGCCGCCAGCGGTCTCGGTCGTAGCACGGCACTCGCGGCGGCGGAAAAGGGCGCCGCGCTCGTGCTGACCGACATCGCCGCCGAGGGTCTGGCGCGCACGGCCGCCGACGCGCGCGCCGCGGGCGCCACCGTCCACCTGGCCGAGGCGGCCGATGTCGGTGATTACGATCAGGTCGTCGCGCTGGCGGCTCAGGCGCACGACGCGGTCGGTAGCGTCGACATCGTCATGAACGTGGCCGGCATCGCCACCTGGGGCACCGTCGACCGGCTGACGCACGACCAATGGCGGCGCACCATCGACATCGACCTCATGGGCCCCATCCACGTGATCGAAGCGTTCGTTCCGCCGATGATCGCGGCCGGACGCGGCGGCCACTTGGTGAACGTGTCCTCGGCGGCGGGCCTGTTCGGCCTGCCGTGGCACGCGCCGTACAGCGCGAGCAAATTCGGTCTGCGCGGTGTGTCGGAGGTGCTGCGCTTCGACTTGGCGCGTCACCGCATCGGCGTGAGCCTGGTGTGCCCGGGCGCGATGGCCACGCCCATGGTCGACCGTGTGGACATCGCGGGCGTCGACCGCACGGCTGAAGCGGTGCAGCAAGGCGTCGCGCTGTTCATGCGGCACGCGGTCACGCCGGAGGCGGCGGCGCGCTCGATCGTGCGCGGTGTCGAGCGCAATCGCTATCTGGTGTTCACCTCGCCGGATATTCGCGTCGGTTTCTGGGCGCAGCGCTATTTCCCGCCCGCGTACAACGTCGCGATGCGTGGGTTGAACTGGGCGATGAATCGCTACGTCGAGCAGAAGGCAGGCGCCGCCGCGAGCTGAGACGCGGCAGGGCCGATGGCGGGGGCCGGGCCGCGACCGGCCATGATCGTGGTCATGGCATCGGCTGTCTACTTGATCACCGGCATCCAGGCCGCGGGCAAATCGACCGTCGCGCAGGCGCTGGCCGAACGGCTGCCGCGCTCGGTGCACGTGCGTGGAGACGTGTTCCGCCGTTTCGTCGTCAACGGGCGTGCGGAGATGAGCGCCGCTCCGTCGCCCGAGGCGCTGGCCCAGCTGCGGTTGCGGCACAGCCTGGCCGCCGCGACGGCCGACGCCTACGCCGACGCCGGGTTCACGGTCGTGCTGCAGGACGTCGTCCTCGGCGAATTCCTGCCGTGGCTGGCCGATCTGATCGTCACCCGACCGCTGTACGTCGTCGTGCTGGCGCCGCGCCCGGAAGTGGTCCTCGCACGCGAGGCCGCGCGTGGCAAGGACGCCTACGACGAATTCACCGTTGCCGGGCTGGACGAGGTGCTGCGCGAGACCACGCCCCGCATCGGCCTCTGGGTCGACACCTCGGATCTGACGGTCGAGCAGACGGTCGATCGAATTCTCGCCGAGGCCGGGCCGCTGACGGAGTGACGCGCCCGCGGTCGGGCTCCGCTCAGCGGGTATCGCGCGGCACCTGCAGGGGAGTGAGCGAACTGGTGGCCGGGCCCTCGAGCAGCGTGCCGTCGGCGGCGAAGCGCGAGCCGTGCAGCGGGCAGTCCCAGGTGCGTTCGGCGTCGTTCCAGCTGACGATGCCGTACAGGTGCGGGCACACCGCGGAGACCCGGTTGGTGACGCCGTCCACCGTGCAGACGGCGGTGGGATGCAAGCCCTCGCGCAGCACCGTGCCGCAGTCCTCGGCCGGAGCGGCGCCGTCGTGCCGAATGGCGATCCGCAACCAGCCCGCGGAGAGTTTCTGCGCCACGGCGCCGTTGAGTTTCGTGGCCGTGGGGAGCGCTTTGAGCTCGTCCGGACGCCAGCTCGCCAGCGCGCCCGCCCAGCGGGGTGGCGCTCCGGTGAGTCGTCCGGCCAGCGCGATGGCGGCGGCCACACCGTTGGTGAGACCCCATTTGGCGTAGCCGGTGGCCAGCTGTATGTCGTTCTGACCCGGCAGCACCGGACCCACGTAGGGCAGTTCACCGACGGGGGAATAGTCCTGAGCCGACCAGCGGTGGGTCGGTTCGGCGCCGGGAAACCAGGTTCTCGTCCAGCTCACCAGCTCCTCGACCTTCTCGCGGGTCGATCCGCCGCGGCCGACGACGTGGCCGTTGCCGCCGACCAGCAGCAGCTCCCCGTCGGGTCCCTGCGCGCGACGCAGAGAACGGGTCGGGCTCCCCGCGCTGATGTACATATCGCGCGGAGCTGGGCGGTCCAGGCTGAACGCCGCCAGATAGGAGCGTTGCGGCGTGAGGCGGGCGAAGAACCCGCCGCGATCGAGGATCGGTGTCCCGGTGGCCAGCACCACCCGGCGCGCGCCGAGGTCGCCGTGCTCGGTGGAGACGACGAGCTCACCGCCGCCGTGGTGCACGCCGCGGACCAGGGTGGATTCGTAGATCGGGGCGCCGTGCGACTCCACGTCGGCCGCCAGTGCGGCCAGCACCGCCATCGGATCGAGTTGGGCCTGATCCGCCAGGCGCACCGCACCGCGTGCGGGGAAGGGGACGTCGAGGTCACGGAGCAGTTCGGTGGGCAGACCCGCTTTCTGCGTCGCGGCGTATTCCGCGCGCACCGCGGACATCTCCTCGTCGTTCTGCGCGTAGGTCAACGCCGCGGCTCGCTCCACGGCGACGCCGTGAGCGGCGCAGAAACCCAGCAGCCAATCCTGCCCTGCCTGATTCGCCGCCACGTAGTCGCGCAGTACATCGTCGGAGTGATGTTTGGCGATCTGCTGGGCCCGAGTCCCCTGCAGCAGGCTGACTTTCCCGGTCGTGGCGCCGGTCGTTCCCGCACCGACGCGCCTGCCTTCGACCACGGCCACTTCGACGCCGTTCTCGACCAGCAGCAGTGCGGTCACCAGTCCGGTGAGCCCGCCGCCGATCACCACCGTGTCGAAGCGCGATCCCGGCGTCAACCGCAACCGCGCGGGAACCTGCGCGCCGTGCAACCATAGGGACGTCATAAGCCCGAGATAGCCGGTCTCAACGGGGTGAAACGCCCGTCCGGCCCGCTGTTCATACGCGCACCTGGCTGGTGAGCTGCCGATCGGCGGCGGCGAGCACTTCGGCGGCGCTGATCATCGTCAAGCCGGGCGCGGGCGTATCGGAGCGTGGATCACCGGCGTGTCCGGCCCACAAGGCAACATGGGCGGCGCGCTCCGGTGGCGGTCCCCAGACCGCGGGCGCTTCGGGGCCGAAGATCAGCACCGACGGCGTGCCGAACGCCGTGGCCAGATGTCCCACACCGGTGTCGCCGCTGAGCACCAGGGCCGCGTCGGCCACCGTCACCGCGAGCTGTCGCAGCGTGAGTTCGCCTGCCAGCACACTGTTCTCGGGCAATCCGGCCTGTGCGGCGACGCTGCGTGCGAGTGGACGATCCGCGGCGCTGCCGACGATACGCACGGGGCATCCCCATTCGCGCAGACCGGCCGCGACTGCCGCGAATCGCTCGGCGGGCCAGCGCCGAGCAGGCGTACCGCCCGGGTAGACGACGATGGATCGTCGCTCGCCGGTGCTCTCCGGCGGCGGTGTGATGTCCAGGCGGGCCGGGTCGGCCGGGATACCGGCCCATTCCACCAGTCGGCACCACCGCACGGTCTCGTGCAGTTCGGGCTCGAACAGCGGGCCCGGTACCCGCGGAAAATCCTTGTGCCGGTAGGTGATCGTTCGATCCGGATCGGTCGCCAGCAGCGCGCGGATACTGTCGGTTCCGGCGTCGTGCAGATTGATCGCGAAGGATGGCGGCGGCGCGTTCCAGCGCAGCCCGCCCGCGATCGGGGTGGCGTGAAGTTCATCGACGCAGTCGGCCAGTTCCACGACGGGACGCAGCCATCCCGGCGCCGCGAGGACGAGCCGGTGTGGGGGGCGGACGTCGTGCAGCGCGCGCAGGGCGGGAATCGCCGTCAACAGCTCCCGCAGCCCGTGTGCGCGCAAGGCGAGCAGGACAGTCACGAAAATGCCTCTCCATGTGGCGCGAACGGCACGGCCCCGCCGCCCGGGCCGACATCGTCGGCGGCCCGGGGCGGGTGTGCCACAAAGCTTCGAGTCGGTTCGCGGAATCCGCGCCGGACCCCGCAGACCTGTCTCGAAGCCCGCCGTCCGCTGCGGCCCTCGACGCCGTTGTCGAGGGGTGCGCACGGATAACGGCGGCACTCCCGCCGGGTTTCGGCGCCTGGACACCACGGCGGAAGCGGCATTCGCAAATCGAACGAGCGGTTCTTGCTACCTCCTGAAATGCCCGGCATGCCCGGTTCGAAACCGGGGAGCACCACATCGGCTTCCAGGAGCCCATCCGGCTACTTCGGCACGAAAATGCCGGTGAGGTCGGCCTTCCGGATCGGGGTATCCGGGTTGGCCTGCGCCGCGCACATCAGCTTGATCGCCGCGATCGCGGCGTCGACCGTCCTGGCGTCGGGCGTGCCGTCGCCCTCGCGTTCCTGTTCGAGGAACTTCTCGGTGGTGATGCGCTGTTTATCCGGATCCTGGGCGACGTATTCGTTGCACGGCGTGTCGCCGCCCTTGTTCACGATCTTCTCCGGCTCGTCGCCACACCCCGCCGCGCACACCGCCAGCGTGGCCAGCACGGCGAAGCCCATTCGGCCCGCGGCGCTCATCGCCCGAACCCCGCCAGCGCCGAGGCCAGATCCGGCACGTCGAGCGCCTGGACGGCCTGCTCACGGACATCCGGGCAGGTTTGCGTGGTGATGGCGTCGACCGTGTTCCGATCGGTGACGACCACGTCGTTCAGGCCACCGTTCCGGGCGGCCCAGTTGTGCACGGTGCCGTTGAACGTCACTTTGGCGAGGGTGGCGCCCTGTCCGCGCCATGTGTCGATATCGGCGCGCATCATGTCGCACAGCTGCTTTGCCGCCTCGGGGGTGATCTGGTCGGTGTTCGGGACCTGGGAACTGGAGGGGCCCGGCATGGTGATCGAAACGGTCGCGGGCTCGGGTGTGTCCGCCGCCGAACCTGCGTCGTCACCGGAACACGCCGCGATCACCGAACTCGCCGCCAACGTCCCGGCGAGCAGGGCGAAGCGGCCCAAGGGCCGGTTGGGCTGGTTTGTCATTCTTTCCTTCTCCTGGGAGTCGAAGCCGCGTTTCCTCGGCCGGCCGTACCGCGATCGGTTGGCGTCGATCAGTGACCGGCGGCGTCGCGCAGCCGCCTGCCTTCCCGCGCCTTGACCCTGCGGTGCTCGGCGATGATGACGAGGACGCCCGCGACGATGCACACGCCGCTGACGACCCCCGCGATCACCGCCCAGCCCGCGAATCCGTATCCGGCGGCGGTCAGCGTGAGCGCCATGGCCACGATGCCCACCGCGACCAGGATGATCCCGGGCCAGTTGCGGGCGTCCTCGATGGACTCTCCGGCGTGGCTGCGGTTGGTACGGGTGTCGTCCGGAAACGTGTGGGTCCGGGGTGCGTGCTGCTCTCCGGCGCCGGATCCCGCGGTCGGCTCGTTCGGTGCTGGCAGCATCGGATGTCCTTTCTGCTGAGCGGCAACGATTTCGGTGCGCGTGCCGCCCGGGGCCCGGAACGTTGCGGCCGGGCCATCCGGGGCGGCATACCGCTCGGATGCCCGCGTTAGCGGATCCGAAACGCGGGTACGACGTCAGCGAGCCGCCCGATCCGGGCCGCTCGAACCCGTAGAAGTCCCAGGAGGACCACGATGACAACAGCACGGGACATCATGACCCCGAACGTGGAATGCGTCCGCTCCAGCGACACGGTTGTCGCGGCCGCACAGCGGATGGCGGAATTGAATGTCGGCGCCCTGCCCATCTGCGGCGAGGACGACAAACTGAAGGGAATGCTCACCGATCGCGACATCGTCGTCAAGGTGATCGCCCAGCGCAAGGACCCGCTCGGCGTCGACGCGGGCGAGCTCGGGGGCACGGAATTGGTCACCGTCGAAGCCGACGACGACGTGCGCAAGGTGATGTCGGTGATGTCACAGCATCAGGTACGCCGCGTACCGGTGCTGGAGCAGGGCCGGCTGGTCGGCATCATCGCGCAGGCCGACGTCGCCACCGCCGTCGACAACACCCAGTCGGGAAGCACCGTGGAGGCTATCTCGACCGACTTCTGAGTCCGGCGCTCCTCAGACCGCGGCCGGGTGCATGTCGTAGACCGCGTAGGCCGCTCGGATCACCGGCTGGGCGACATTGCGCACCCGGATGCCGCCCGGAGTGGTGCCGCGTTCGGTTCCCGCGTGCGCGTGACCGTGCAGGGCCAGGTCGGCGCCGTGTTCGTCGATCGCCTCGCCGAGCAGGTAGGAGCCGAGGAACGGATAGATCTCCCTCGGCTCGCCGTGGAGCGTGTCGCTGATCGGGGAGTAGTGCGTGAGCGCGATGGTGATGTCGGTGTCCAACGCATCGAGCGCGGAGCCGAGCGCGGCGGCCACGTCTACGGTATGACCGGCGAATTCGCGCATCAGGGGTTCACCGAAGACGCTCGCGCACTTGCCCGCGAATCCACCGCCGAAGCCTTTCGTGCCGGCGACCCCGAGGGTGCTTCCGTCGACGTTCAAAGTCACCGAGGCCCCTTCCAGGACGGTGATGCCGTGGTCGGTCAGCGCGGCGGTGATCTCGTGTTCGGCGTCGCCGTGATAGTCGTGATTGCCCAGGACGGCGACGACCGGCACGCCCAGGTCGGCGAACTCCTCCGCGACCACCCTTCCTTCGTCGGCGCTGCCGTGGCGGGTCAGATCGCCCGCCAGCAGGAGCACGTCGGCCCGCTCGTCGAGGCCCGCCAGCGCCGGCCGCCACTGCCCGCGCGAATCCACGCCGAGATGTACATCACCGACCGCGGCTATCCGCATGCGGCTCAACTCCTTTCGGATCCGTCCGGCTCCAGCGTCTCGGTCTCGACGGGGGCCGTGGGACGGGTGACATGAACGTCGTTGTGGATCCGTGCGTGCGGAAGCTGCTCGTGCACTACGGTTTCCATCTGTTGCTTGCAGTTCTCGCTGCTCACCTCGCCGCAGAGCACCACGACGTCGCCGCGGATGGTCACCTGCACACCGAGTTCGGCGGTGCGGGGGTCCTCGGCCAGCGCCCGGCGCAACCGTGCGACCAGGTATTGCGGCTGCTCCATCTATTCCACCTTTCCGGTGCGGGTGATGCCGAGATCGTCCAGCAGGCCCATGAACGCCCGCGCGTAGGGCGAGGCCTTGGTCTGTTCGCGCACCATTTCCCAGTCCACCTGTTCACGCAAGTCCCGTGCGATGTGCAGGATCGGGCTCAGATCCAGGCGGTGCGCGTCGAAGACGAGCATCTTGTCCACCATCAGGTCGGTGCCGCTGATCACGGGGGCCTTGGCCGGCCCGATCCGCATCTCGGTGGCCCGGTCGAGCAGGTCGTCGGTGACGTCGCGGTCGTTCGGACGGTGGATGACGTCGACGAGGATGTCGTCGGCGTAAACCTTGCGCAACCAGTTCTCCGGCGGGTCGCATACCCGCAGGCCCGCGCGGGCCAGTGTATGGATCGCCCGCCCGCTGTCCTCGGGTTTGACGAAGATGTCGACGTCGTGCTGGGAGGCAGGGCCGCCACGGGCGTAGACCGCGCAGCCGCCCGCCACCGCGAATCGGATATCTGTCGCCGCCAGCGCGTTCACCGTGCGGGTGAGCGCATGCAGCAGCTGATCGGTGGTAACGGCCATGCAGCGGTGGTACCCGGCGGACACCGGGTTAATCGACGTTTCACCGGGTATGCGTCCGGATATCCGGAGGGCCCGCATGCGCCGGCACCGGGCTTTCGGACCTCTTCGGACCGCGGGCCTCGGGACGCGAAAGGAGCGGCACATGCCCAAGACGACAGCACGCGGCGACGTGAAGAAATCCGAGTTGCCCAGCACGCTGGAGCGGTCGGACGAGAAGGCGCAGCGCACCTTCGCCGAGGCGCACGACGCCGCGCTCGAACAGTACGACGGCGACGAGCAGCGCGCCCATCGGGTGGCCTACGCCGCGCTGAAACACAGCTACGAGAAGGTCGGCGACCATTGGGAGCCGAAAGCCCGGCGCGGTCCCTCCGACGAGCGCGCCGCGCAGCGTGGCCCGAACGCGAAGGGCGAGACCGCCGAAGGCGTGGATGCGAACGCTTCGAAAGAGCATCTGCTCGGCATCGCCCGGCGGTTGGACATCTCCGGCCGCTCGCGGATGACCAAGGACGAACTCGTCGAGGCGATCAAGAAACGCAATCGCCGGGAGGCAGCGCGTGCCCGAAGCTGACGACGGCGCGTGGGCGCGCCGCGCGCGGGGCGAGACCGAACTCGAACGACTGGACCGCAACTGGAGCAGCCTGGTGCAGGAATTGCGTGTCGTGCAGACCGGCGTGCAGTTCCTGTTCGGGGCGCTGCTGGTGCTGCCGTTCCAGGCGTCGTTCGGCACGCTCTCACCCGGCATGCGAGCGCTCTACCTGGCCACGCTGGCCGCCGTGCTGGGGGCGACGGTGTTCCTGATCGCGCCGGTGTCCTGGCATCGGATCCTGTTCCGCAGGCACCGGCTGGGCAATGTCGTCTCCGCGGCACACCGCTGCGCGATGGCGGGCGTCGCACTGCTGGGGCTGGCGTTGATCGGCGCGGTGGTCCTCGTCGTCGACTACGTCACCGGGACGGCCGCGGCGGTGGCGTCCGGCGTCGCGAGTGTCGCCCTGTTCACGGCGACCTGGCTGGTCGCGCCGTGGCGCTGGCGCAGCGCCTCCGAGGACGTCCGCGCCGACCACTACTGACCTGACCCACCGCCGCGCCCGGGTCACCGGGCCCAGGAGACGACCTCGCCCGCGTGAGCGGGGGCGCCACGGTGGTAGGCGCTGAGTATCTCCGCCGCGACCCGGTCCCAGGAGTTCCGGCCCGCGGCACGCTGATAGCCTGCGGCGCCCCACGTCTCGCGCAGGGTCGCGTCGGCGAGCAATGGACGCACGGCCCGCGCGATAGCGTCGGCTTCGGGTGGGGCGACGAAGCGCCCGGTGACGCCGTCCACCACGGTATCCAGCAGACCGCCGACGGGCGTGGCGATCACCGGTTTCCCGCAGGCCATCGCCTCCAGCGCCACCCGCCCGAACGGTTCGTACCACGGCGTGCAGAGCACGACGTCCGCGGAGCGGTACAGCCGCGGCAGCGCCGGTCGCGTCACCGGTCCGGTCAGCCGGAGTCGTTCGCGCACACCGTGTTCCGAGGCGAGGCGGCGCAGTCTGCGGCCTTCGGTGTCGTCTTCGTCGTCGGCGGACGGGCCGCCCACGATCACCAGTTCCGTGTCCGGGAGGTCCGCCAGTGCCTTGATCACCGGGTCGAATCCGCTGCGCCGCACCAGCTCTCCGGCGGCGAGCAATCGGTGCGTGGCATGCCGGTCGGCCGCGGCGCCCTCCGGGGTGAACAGGGTGAGGTCGACCCCGTGCGGCACGATCGAGGTCCGGAAACGCGGCACACCCATCCTGGTCAGGTCGGCGATCTCGTCGGAGCAGGTCGCCACCACGTGGGCCGCTCGCGTCGCGATGAGCCGCTCGAACCGGATGCGTGAGCGCGGGCTCGGGTCGGCCAGACCTTCGCAGCGCCGCTGCACGGTGCCGAGGCCGTGGAAGGTCAGCACCACCGGGATGCCGTGCGCGCGGGCGGCCAGCTCGGCGGCGAGCCCGGACTTCCAGTAGTGCGCGTGCGTGATGTCCGGTCGTTCGGCGGCCCAGTGCCGCCGCAGGCCCGTGCCGAAGTCCCCGAGATAGGGCAGGGTCCGGTCGCTCGGAAGCGGAGCGGGCGGTCCGGCCGCGACGTGCACCACGCGGTAGCCGCCTTCGGCGAGCAGTTCGGCCGGCGCGCGTGGACTGATGCGCCGGGTGTAGACGGTGACCTCGTGGCCGCGGCGCGCGTACGCCGCCGACAATTCGGCTACGTAGGTGCCGCGGCCGCCTCCGTCGGCGGGACTCCCTTCGGCGAGGGGGCTGGCATCTTCGGAAACCATGGCAATCTTCACCGGGTGCTCCGTTCTCGTCGCGGGCACCCTCCGGCCGCGCGAATCCGCGCGGATGCCCTACGACCGGCATCGCGTGACGTGTGGGATATGTCGGGGATATGCCCCGAGGCGGATCGATGAAACCCCACGTCAGCGGCAATATCCCCAGCCGAACGGTCGGTTTGTGCCGGTGACGGGCGCTCCGGCGGCGGGTCACGTTCTCCTACCGAACGCTGTCGGGAACGGGTGGACCGTGCCACACTGTAGGGAGGTTGAGATCACAGCCGACCCCGGTTCGACGCATTCGGCGCAGCCGGTCGATGGGACGGCACGGCAACCGATTCGCGCTCGCGCCGCCTTCGTCCCCGGCCCGCCACGGAGGACTGGATACCCCCTACACGGGAGGTTCGACTTGTCTGCCATTTCTCTGCTACGGGAGCACGCCGAGGGCGTGCATCTCAATGGTTCGGGACCGGGACGTCGTCGGGACAACCGGTTGTGGGCGCAGCGGGTGGATCGCCGCCGGGAATGCGTGGTGGTCCGTGTCGAAGGCGAGTTGGACGCCGCCGTGTCGGCCGAGTTCTTCGAGACGGTCGACCGTGCGTTGCAGTCACCGTGCGATGCCGTGGTGATCGATCTGCGGGCGGCGCGGTTCTTGAGTCTGCGCGCGGCCGTGCGGCTCGGTGGCCTGCGTAGGGACGGGGTCGGTCGTCCGGATCTGCGGATCGTGGCGGGCGGACCGGGAGTGGAGCGCGCACTAGAGGTGACCGGCGTGCGGTCGTTGTTCCCCAGCTACTCCTCCATGCGGGCAGCCCTGGACGCCTGAGCTGAAGGGCGCGGCGCCCCGAAGCCCCTGCTCGCGGTGTGACCGCTGCCGATCCGGTCACACCGGGTGCACCGGCATCGGATACTTCTGCGGTGAGTGATAGCAGGTCGGTCCAGCCCGAGGAAGCCCGGGCGCTGGACCGAGTGATCGGTTCGGGAACGCCGCAGAGTGTGGGCAGTTTCCGGTTCTGGTTCGCCGACCGGCGATGGGAATGGTCGGACGAGGTCGCGTCGATGCACGGCTACGCGCCGGGGGCGGTGACGCCGACGACGGAGCTATTGCTGACGCACAAGCACCCGGAAGATCGCGAAGCGGTGGCCAGCGCCCTGGCGCGGTCGATCGCCGACGCGGAACCGTTCTCCAGCCGGCATCGCATCATCGATACCGCAGGCGCCGTGCATCACGTGATCCTCGTCGCCGATCGCATGGTCGACGAGGAGGAGCGCGTCGTCGGCACCTCCGGCTACTACATCGATGTCACCGACACACTCGCCGAACACCGGCAGGAGACGCTGGACGGCGCCCTGCCCGAGCTGTACGCCGCCCGAGCCGTGATCGAGCAGGCGAAGGGCGCGCTCATGCTGATCTACGGCATCGGACCCGAGCAGGCGTTCCGGGTGCTGAGCTGGCGGTCGCAGGAAACCAACGTCAAGCTGCGCAGGCTGGCCGCCCGGCTGGTGGCCGATCTGCCCGGCCTGACGCGTGTCCCCGCCGCGCTGCGGACGGAGTTCGACCACCTGCTGCTCACCGCGCACGAGCGCATCGACGGCGACTGACCGGCGTTTCGATCCGGCCTCGGCGGGTACGTCCTCGGACGAGGAACGCGGCGTATATCTGCTCCACAGTCCGCGGTGCCCGCGGTGTTTCGGCCGCCAGGAGAACCCGCGGCGATGTGCAGGCCACAGTGGAGTGGCTGTGAGGACAAGGTGGTGATGGGCAAATGGGGGAGTGGACTTCCCGATCCTTTACCGACACGACGACCGTCGGTGTGCGAGTGCCCGCCCAGCTGGAGCAGCTGACCATGCTGCGCGCGCTCGCCGAGACCGTCGCCCTCATCGCCGACTTCGCCCTCGATGAGGTGACCGACATCCGGCTCGCGCTCGACGAGGTGGCGACCTCGCTCATTCTCGACGCCGCGCCCGGCTCGATGATCGACTGTGAGTTCACCTACGACACCGACAAGATGTTCGTGCACGTCTCGTCGGTCGCGGTCACCGAGTCGGTGGTCGGCCACGCCGGGCTCGGCTGGCACATCGTGCGCACGCTGACCGACTCGATCGCCGCCGCGCAAGGCTCTTACGACAGCGTGCTGGGCGGGTATCCGACAGTGATCGACTTCAGCTGGGTGCGGGGTGCCCCGAATGGCGAGTGAGCCGAGGGGGCGCGGGGACACCTACGACAACATCGAGCCGCTTTTCGAGAAGATCGCCGCGCTGGAACCCGGGGACGCGCGCCGCGACGCGATGCGTCAGGAGCTGATCGAGCGGTGCCTGCCCCTGGCCGAGCACATCGCCAGGAAGTTCTCCGGGCGCGGGGAGAACTTCGACGATCTGCTGCAAGTCGCGCGTCTCGGCTTGGTGCAGGCAGCCGACCGTTTCGACGTGACGCGCGGGTCGTCGTTCCTGTCTTTCGCCGTCCCCACCATCATGGGCGAGGTCCGGCGGCATTTCCGGGACAACACCTGGGCCGTGCGGGTGCCGCGCCGAACCAAGGAGATCCAGCTGAGCATCGGTCCGACCGTCGAGACGCTGTCGCAGCGGCTGGGCCGGATGCCCCGAGCCAGGGAGATCGCCGCGGAGCTGGGGGTCGACCTGGTCGAAGTGACCCAGGCGCTGATCGCGGGCAACGCCTACCAGTCCTCGTCCATCGACGCGGTCGCGGGCGAGGACGCCGAGAGTGCCGCGCAGCCGCTGCTGGACAGCCTCGGCGCCGAAGAGCCGTCCTACCACCTGGTCGAGGACGTGATGGCGGTCGAGCCGCTGCTCGGCGAGCTGCCGGAGCGCGAGCGTCAGGTGCTGGTCATGCGGTTCTTCGAGTCGTTGACGCAGAACCAGATCGCCGAGCGGCTCGGGGTCTCCCAGATGCACGTCTCCCGCATTCTCTCCCGGACGCTGAACTCGCTGCGCGAGCAGGCGCTGCGGGACTGAGCGCGGGTCGCCTACACCGGATTCGGCGGAGCGGGATCCGGCGACGGTCCCGGCAGGCCCGGGTCCGGTGTAGGGCGGCTGGGGTCCGGCGCCGGAGGCACCGGGGCGGGGCCGGGTATCGGAGGGCGGGGCGCGGGGCCGGGAACCGGCGGCAACGGATGCGGATCAGGTTCCGGCGGAATGGGATTCGGGTCCGGAATGGGGTCCGGCTCGGGAATCGGCGGCACCGGATCCGGTTCTGGGATCGGCGGCACCGGGTCCGGCTCGGGTGTGGGCGGGACCGGCTGTGCCGCGCTGTCACTGGACATGCCAACTCCTTCTCGTTCGAGCGATCGGCCAGCGGGTGTTTTCGCTCGTCCGGTCCGATCATCGGCCGGTTACCCACCGATCGCGGCGCGAACCGGGTCCGCGCTCGCGCCGGGTGTGGTTCGGCCGACCAGTTTGCCGACGATGACCGGCGGGTAGTCAGACAGGAACCGGACAACAGATGCCGATGGCTCGAGGAGCTCGTCATGACCGACCAGCGCCGCCCAGGCTCCCGGATTCCGCGGTTCGGACCGGGTGGGTCAGGGGCGTCGCCCCAGTCTCGCGGGATTTCCGTCACCAGGAATCACGACGTCATCCGTCGCTGGGCCGCGCAGCGGGGCGCTCGGCCCGCGACCGTGCCGGGCAGCGAGCACGACGGACGGCTCGGAGTGCTGCGGTTCGACTTCCCCGGATACGGCGGGGCGGTACTGCGTCGGGTGGGCTGGGACGAGTGGTTCGCCACCTTCGACGCGAGAAATCTGCGCTTCTGGTATCAGGAGCCGAGCGCCGACCGTCCGCCGAGCAATTTCAACCGATTGGAACCGCCGCGGTAGCCGGTGGGCCGCTGGCGCCACCGTGAGGCCGGTCACCGTCGGATCCACGTAACCGGCGCATCCTGCTCATGTGACGCACGGCACGACGCAGCCGCGCGTTCCATCCGCGACCTCGCTGTCGCCGCTTGTCTCGTTCCGTTCGGTGATGGAAACGAAAAGAATTGCTGCTCAGCGTTTTTCGTAGGCGTTTCCGTTCCGGTACCTCGCCTGCGGCACGCGGAACTCGTACTGCGCCATCGCCCCCTTGCACCGCAGAATCGGCCGGGCGTATAGCGTCGATGGAACGACCAAGAGACCCCGGATCGGTCTGCCGGACGTTTACCGGCCGGGCACAGGGGTACTCGTAGCCGAGCAAAGGTTGCTCGAAAAGCGGAAGGTCGCGTCGGTATGGGGATGCGGTAGTCCGCATCGTGACGCGCTTTCGCATGTCTGCAAGGGATAAGGTCTTGAGCGCAAACCTGATGATCGTGGAAGACGACGACCGGGTCCGTGGTGCGTTACGGCTCGCTATGGAGGACGAGGGATACGACGTCGACGAGGCGGAGGAAGCCGAGGACGCGCTCACCCATCTGCGCAGCAATGGCGTTCCGGACGTGATGATCGTCGATTTGATGCTCGGCGGCATGGACGGATTCGAATGTATCCGGGAGATCCGCCGCGATCACGACGTCCCGATCATCGTGGTCAGCGCCCGCGACGACACCCACGACGTGGTGGCCGCGCTCGAGGCGGGGGCCGACGATTTCGTGACCAAGCCGTTCGAGATCAAGGAGATCACCGCCCGCATGCGCGCGGTGCGCCGCCGCTCCCGGCTGACCGCCGAGCGGGAGACGCCGCAGGAGATGGTGCTCGAGGCCGACGACACGGCTCCGCTGGTGCTCGCTCAGGACAGTGGCGTGGTGCGCCGCGGCGACGAGGAGATCCGGCTCACGCTCACCGAGTTCCGTTTGCTCTGTGAGCTCGCCGAGTCACCGGGCCGTGTGCTCAGCCGTACGGTGCTGCTCGAGCGCGTTTGGGACCGCGGATTCTTCGGCGACGAACGCATCGTGGACGTGCACATGCGTCGTTTGCGCACGAAGATCGAACGGGATCCGTCCGATCCACGCATCGTGGTGACGGTGCGCGGGCTCGGCTACCGACTCGATGTGCGCCGCTGAACGCTGCTCACACGCCGAACGCTGGAATCCGAACGCCTGGAGCCTCCGCGCCCGGGTGACCGCCGCTTTCGCGACCATCGCCGCGCTGATGTCGCTGGTACTGGTCGTTTCGGTGTTCCTGATCAGCCGCAGCTACTTGGAAGCACAGTCGCCGGGCGATCTCAACGCCGATCTGGACCTGCTGCGCAACGTGCTGATCGGATGCGCCGGCGTGGTCACCCTGATCGGGGCGGCGGTCGGCTGGTGGGCGAGCAGGCGGGTGCTGACCCCGCTGCACCAGCTCGCGGGCACGGCCGCGCGGATCGCTTCCGGTGATCTCGGCCAGCGGTTGCCCGCCACGGGTGACCAGGATCTCGCGATCACCGTCGAGTCGTTCAACACCATGGTGGACTCGCTGCAACGGCGTATCGAGCGGGAGCACCGGCTCTTCGGCGATGTCAGCCACGAGTTGCGTACCCCGTTGACCACCCTGATGGCGAGCGTCGACGTACTCAACCGGCACCGGGGCGATCTGCCGGAGCGTTCCCAGCGAGCACTCGGCTTGGTCACCGCCGAGGTCGACCACCTGCGCAAACTGCTGGACGACCTGCTCGCCCTGGCGCGAGTGGAAGCGGGGATGCACCACGGCGACGCCGAGCCGCTGTCGGTGCGCGACCTGCTGGTCCACACCCTGGCCGACCGCCACTACCCGGGCGAGCTGCTCACGGTGCGTCAGGACGTCACCGTGCGCGGCCGCAAGGTGGAACTCGAGCGCGCGGTGGCCAACGTGCTGCACAACGCCGACCGGCACGGCGGCGGCGTGGTCGCGGTCACCGTGGACCGCGACGGCACCGACGCGGTGCTCACCGTCGACGACGCCGGCCCCGGCGTACCGCCCGCGGACCGGGACCGGATCTTCGAACGCTTCGCGACCGCTCGCAGCGGCCGCCGCTCGACCGACGGGACGGGCATCGGCCTTGCCCTGGTCGCCGAGACGGTCGCCACCCACGGCGGCCGGGTGCACTGCACCGAACGACCGGGCGGGGGCGCGCGATTCGTCGTGCGGCTGCCACGGCTCGGCGACATCAATCCGTAATACGACCGTAAAGAAGTCGACTGGTTCACCTCAAAGTCGCTTCGTAAGCCTGGAAAAGTACTGCTGATCGACGAGGGAGTCGTATGTCACTGCCAACCCTGTCCCCAGCGGAGATCGAGCGATCCCGTGTCGGCAACGCCGCGGCCGCTCTCGGGGCCACCCCGTCTCGGAAGGAAACCGGACCGGCCGTGGTCCTGCGCACGCCTCGCTTGGGTGATGGTGCTCCGATGTGGCGTATCGCGAAGGATTCCGCAGTGCTCGATGTCAATTCGAGCTACGCGTACCTGTTGTGGTGCCGGGATTTCGCCGGGACATCGGTGGTCGCCGAACTGGACGGCCGCGTCGTGGGATACGTGATCGGATTCGTCCGCCCGCAGGCGCCCGACACCGTGTTCGTCTGGCAGATCGCGGTGGACCGCTCGCAGCGCGGCCGCGGCATCGGCGCCGAACTGCTGCACACGTTGCTCAACAGTGTTGCGGCTCAGGGCGTTTCGGTTCTCGAAACGACAATCTCGCCGGACAACGCCGGTTCCATCGCGCTGTTCACGTCGGTGGCGCAGGCGCGCGGCGCCGATCTGACCAAGCGCCCCTTGTTCGACGCCGGCGTCTTCCCCGACAGCCACGCACCCGAAGACCTGTATCGCATCGCCCCGACCGCCCGCACCACCGAGGAGGATCACCGATGATCAACGCCGACACCACTGTTTTCGAGAGCCTGGAGTCGAACGTGCGCGGTTATTGCCGTGCCTGGCCCACCGTGTTCACCACGGCGAAGGGCAGCTGGCTGCGCGACGAGGAAGGCAAGGACTACCTCGACTTCTTCGCCGGCGCCGGTGCGCTGAACTACGGCCACAACAACGACGTGCTCAAGCGCGCGCTGCTGGACTACATCGCGAGCGACGGCATCACCCACGGCCTGGACATGTCGACCGCTGCCAAGCGGGAATTGCTGGAGACGTTGCGCGACACCGTCTTCACTCCGCGCGGCCTCGACTACAAGGTCCAGTTCCCCGGCCCCACCGGCGCCAACGCGGTCGAGGCCGCGCTCAAGCTGGCGCGCAAGGTCACCGGTCGCGAGACCATCGTCAGCTTCACCAACGCTTTCCACGGCATGACTCTCGGCGCGCTGTCGGTCACCGGCAACGCCGCCAAGCGCGCCGGCGCCGGTGTGCCGTTGGTGCACGCCGCGCACATGCCCTACGACGGCTACTTCGACGGCACCACCGCCGACTTCCAGTGGATGTCGAAGGTGCTCGACGACACGTCGTCCGGTTTCGACCGCCCGGCCGCGGTGATCGTGGAGACGGTGCAGGGCGAAGGCGGCGTCAACGTCGCCCGCGCCGAGTGGCTGCGGCACCTCGCCGGTCTGTGCGCGGAGCGGGAAATCCTGTTGATCGTCGACGACGTCCAGATGGGCTGCGGCCGCACCGGGCCGTTCTTCTCCTTCGAGATCGCAGGCATCACCCCCGACATCGTGACGCTGTCGAAGTCGATCGGCGGCTACGGCCTGCCGATGGCGTTGGTGCTGTTCAAGCCGGAGCTGGACGAGTGGTCGCCGGGTGAGCACAACGGCACCTTCCGCGGCAACAATCCCGCGTTCGTCACCGCGACGACCGCGCTGCGCCACTACTGGTCCGACGACGCCCTGCAGACGGCGACGCAGGCCAAGGGCGAGAAGATCGCGCGGACTCTCGGGGAGCTGGCCGAATACTTCCCCGGTGTCTCGACGCGCGGACGCGGCCTCGTGCAAGGCGTGGTGTTCGACGATCCCTCGCAGGCGGGCAAGGTCTGCCAGATCGCCTTCGAGCGCGGACTGCTGGTGGAGACGTCCGGTTCCACCGACGAGGTGGTGAAGCTGCTGCCGCCGCTGACGGTCACCGACCAGGAGCTAGACCAGGGCTTGCAGATCCTCACCGGCGCCGTCGAGTCGGCGTGCGGCGGAATGGGGGCGATCGCATGATCGTGCGCACCACCGCGGAGATCACCGGCACCGAGCGCGACGTGGCGGGTGCGGGCTGGCGCAGCAAGCGCATCGTCCTCGGCGGCGACGGCGTCGGCTTCTCCTTCCACGAGACCACCATCGACGCCGGAACCGTGCACGAGTTCCACTATGTGCACCATGTGGAGGCCGTGTGGCTCGTCGAGGGCGAGGGCACGCTGACCGACCTGGACAACGGCGTCACCTACGAGCTGGCCCCCGGCTCGATGTACCTGCTCGACGGACACGAACGGCACCGCTTGGAGGTCCGCACCACGATGCGGATGATGTGCGTGTTCAATCCGCCGGTCACCGGGCAGGAGGTTCACGACAGCAACGGCGTCTACCCGCTGGTCGCCGCGACGATCGGAGGATGAGAGCTCCAATGGTTCTGCAGCACACCGAAACCCGGCCCGAGACGGCTCGCTACGATCGTTACCCGACCCGTCTCGGCGGGCCCGCTCCGCACTTGGAGCGCGCCGACCCCGCGGTGTGGGGGGAGATCGAGAGCCCGGAACTCGCCTCGTTCGACGCCGACGGGTTCGCCATCCTGGACCAGCTGCTCACGCCCGCCGAGGTGGCCGAGTACAGCGGCGAGATCACCAGGCTGGCGAACGATCCCGCGCTACGAGACGACGACCGCGTCATCGTGGAGAAGTCGTCGAACCGGGTGCGTTCGGTCTTCGAAGTGCACAAGCTGAGCGAGGCGATCGCCGACCTGGTGCGTCAGCCACGGGTGCTCGGGCTCGCCGAGCAGGTGCTGGGATCGAAGGTGTACGTGCACCAGAGCCGGGTGAACTACATGCCCGGTTTTCGCGGCACCGGTTTCTACTGGCACTCCGATTTCGAAACCTGGCACGCCGAAGACGGCATGCCCGCGCCGCGTGCGGTGAGCCTGTCGATCGCGCTCACCGACAACTACCCGATCAACGGCAGCCTCATGGTGATGCCGGGCTCGCACCACACCTTCGTGCCGTGCCTGGGCAGCACTCCGGCCGAGCACTATCGGGAGTCGTTGCAGGAGCAGGAGATCGGCGTGCCGACGACCGACGACATCACCGCGCTCGCGAACCGGTACGGAATCAGCCAGTTCACCGGCCGGGCGGGCTCGGCGCTGCTGTTCGACTCGAACCTGATGCACGGGTCGTCGAACAACATCACGCCGTTCCCGCGGTCGAACATCTTCGTGGTGTTCAACAGCGTGCACAACACGCTCGTCGAACCGTTCGCCGCGCCCGCGCCGCGACCGGAGTACATCGGCAGCCGCGATTTCACGCCGCTGCCGGACTGATCACGCTCCAGCGCCGCCATGTCGATCTCGTTGTCGAAGTGGCCGATGTTGCCGAGGATGGCCTGGTCCTTCATCGCCTTCATGTGGTCGAGGGTGA
>NZ_JBEYCG010000021.1:0-156592 GCF_040632645.1 Nocardia sp. NPDC019219
TACTAATCGGCCGAGGACTTACCAACAAAGGTTGCTACGCGTCCACTGTGCGGTATCTGAAACAACACACAGAGACTGCTGATGATCGACGGCATGATCCCGTGTTCGGGGTGGTGTGGTCGGGAGTTGGTGGTGTGGATAGTTTCATAGAGTTACGGCGGCCATAGCGGTGGGGAAACGCCCGGTCCCATTCCGAACCCGGAAGCTAAGCCTGCCAGCGCCGATGGTACTGCACTCGACAGGGTGTGGGAGAGTAGGACACCGCCGGAACATCCTTTCCGATAGGGGACCCAGTTACTGGGTCCCCTATCGGCATTTGAGCACCTGCTCGACAATTATCGTCGATGGCTGACGCCGTTCATTCGGACAATTACATGCCGTGCCGGCCCGCGGTGAGCGCGGTCGTCAATTCACGCGCCGCACTACGCGTCGCATCTACGAATTCCTCGCGTTCCACGCGCGTCGTCGCGGCGCGCAACGGTCCCAGCTGAATTTCGTAGGCCGCGGTGCCGCTCGCGTCGAAAACCGGTGCCGCCAGATAACTCAGCGGCAATATCTCGTCCGAATCCAGCTCCGCCCGGGTGAAAGGCCGGGACGTGAGCGCGGCGAGCTGGCGAAGCGCGCGCGTACGCAGATGCGGTCGCAGCAGTTCGGATCCGACCGCACCGAGCAGATCGGCGAGCAGATCGACCATGCCCGCGTCGTCGGCCCGTGGACGGAAAACCGCGACCCCCCGCTCCCGCACCAGCGCCAGCAGCGCACCGGCGATGCGCTGGTCCGCGTCGGTCGCGGTAGCCAGCCAAGTGTTCTGCTCCTGCGCGGACCGCCACGGCATCACGCTCGCACCGGCGGGGAACTGCAGCGGAATGCGATGCCCCACCGGGATTCCGGGCACGACCCGGTCGACGCCGTGCCGGACGTCGAGCACGGTGAGCCGGTCCGGCTCGATGCGGCTGAAGGTGGCGCCGTACCCGGTCCGCGCGGCCAGGCCGACGAGGAGCTCGCCCACCCCTTGGGGAAGCGCGGCGCCGTGCAGTCCGGCGAGCGCAGGCCCGATGCCGTAGCCACGAGCCGAATCACGGACGACCCACCCCGCCCCGTCCAGTTCGGCGAGGATGGCGGTCGCGGTCGCGCGGGCGATGCCGAGCCGCTCGGCGATGCCGGCGACGCTGATCGGCTCCCCTGACGTCGCCAGCAGCGACACGATGTCGACGACGCGCCGCGTGGGCGGCGACACGGATCGGTCCGGCATGGCGGCAACCCCTTGTCCCGGCTCGGGTGAGCGACTTACGATGACGAATATTACATCAGACACTGTCGAATATTCGACGGTCGACGGGTAGGGAGCCCGAATGATTCTGGATCGGTTCCGGATAGACGATCAGGTCGCGATAGTCACCGGCGCAGGGCGCGGCCTCGGCGCGGCCATCGCCGTCGCGTTCGCGGAGGCGGGCGCGGACGTCGTGATCGCCGCACGGACCAAGAGTCAGCTCGACGAGGTCGCCGAGCGCGTCGCCGCCGCCGGACGCCAGGCGCACGTGGTGCCTGCCGACCTGAGCGACGCCGAGGCGACGGCGGCGCTGGCCGCGGCGGCGGTCGACCGCTTCGGGCGACTCGACATCGTGGTCAACAACGTAGGCGGAGCGCTGCCGTGCCCGTTGCTGGACACGACGCCGCAGGCGCTGCGGGACGCGTTCGACTTCAATGTCACCAACGCGCACGCCCTCGTCCGGGCCGCGGTGCCGCGCATGCTCGAGACCGCCGGTGGCGGTTCGATTCTGAACATCACGTCCACGATGGGGCGGCTGCCGGGGCGCGCGTTCGCGGCATACGGCACCGCCAAGGCTGCGCTGGCCCACTACACCAAACTCGCCGCTCTCGACCTGAATCCGCGTATCCGGGTGAACGCGATCGCGCCCGGCTCCATCCTGACCTCCGCTCTGGAGATCGTCGCCGGAAATGACGCCATGCGTGCCGAATTGGAGTCGAAGACGCCGCTGCACCACATCGGAGAACCCGAGGACATCGCCGCGGCCGCGCTCTACCTGGTGTCGCCCGCGGGCAAATACCTCACCGGCAAGATTCTCGAGCCCGACGGCGGCTTGATCATCCCGAATCTCGACCTCCCGATCCCGGATCTGTGACATGACATATCGCGTAGTGCACTGGGGCACCGGCAATGTGGGCAGGCATGCCTTGGCCGGCGTCATCGCCCATCCCGAATTGGAGCTGACCGGCGTGTGGGTCTCGGGCCCAGCCAAAGACGGAAAGGACGCGGGAACCCTCGCAGGACTCGATCCGGTCGGGGTCACCGCGACGACCGACGCCGACGCGTTGCTCGCGGCGCGCCCGGACTGCGTCGTCTATTGCTCGATGACCGACAACCGGCTCTTCGAGGCCGTGCAGGACCTCCAGCGCATCCTGGCCGCCGGAATCAATGTCGTCGCCTGCGCGCCGGTGTTCTTCCAGTACCCCTACGGCGTGCTGCCCGACGACCTGCTGAAGCCGGTGCAGGAGGCGGCCGCGCAAGGGAATTCGTCGCTGTGGGTGAACGGCATCGACCCGGGTTTCGCCAACGACCTGCTGCCGCTCGCACTCGCGGGGACGTGTCTGCGCATCGACGAAGTGCGCTGCCTGGAGATCGTGGACTACGCCAGCTACGACAACCGGGAGGTCATGTTCGACATCATGGGCTTCGGCAAGCCCCTCGACGAGATCCCCATGTTGTTGCAGCCCGGGGTGCTCTCCCTCGCCTGGGGCGGCACGGTCCGCCAGCTCGCGGCGGGGATCGGGGTCACCCTGGATGCGGTCACCGAGACCTACGAGCGGGTCCCGGCGCCGGAGTCGTTCGACATCGCGACCGGGCACATCGCCGAGGGAACCGCGGCGGCATTGCGTTTCGAAGTGCGGGGCATGGTCGGCGATGTGCCCGTCACGGTGCTCGAGCACGTGACGCGGTTGCGCCAGGACCTGTGCCCGGAGTGGCCGCAGCCCGCGCACCCCGAGGGGTCCTACCGGGTCGAGATCACCGGCGAGCCCAGCTACGCGATGGACCTGGTGACGTCGAGCCGCAACGGAGACCACAACCACGCGACCCTGCTGGCGACCGGTATGCGCATCGTCAACGCGGTCCCCGCGGTGGTCGCCGCTCCCGCCGGAATTCTCACCGCGCTCGATCTGCCGCTGATCACCGCACCCGCGCAACGGCCCGGTCGGTGAACCGACCGCGCCCCGATGGCGTGGGTACCAGATCGGCGCTCATCAGCGACCGATTCGTGTGGGTACACGTTCCGAACGATCCGCGGCCCGTGCGGGGGGCCGGAGGGGAGTCGGCTCGGTGTGCTGACAGTGCGTGCTCGGCGTTCCGGTGGTCGTCACGCCCCCGCCCTGTTCTGGCCGGGCGTGCGGCCGCGACGGACTATCCGGACCGCAGCGCCGACAACGCCCGTTCGACGTCCTCGGCGCTGTTGTAGAGGTGGAAGGCGAAGCGCAGACCGCCGCCGCGCGCCGAGGCGATCACCTCGGCTTGCTCGAGGCGGGGCGCCAGGTCCGCCGCGCCCGGGACGGAGACGATCGGGGAGCGCGCCGAGACGGGTTCGAAACCCAATTCGCGCAGTCCGTCGCGGAATCGGTCGGCGAGTTCGAGGTCGTGCGCGCCGATCTTGTCGACCGTCAGTTCCTCGATCAGCGACAGTCCTCGCAGCGCCGCCACGACGCCGAGCCAATCGGGTGTGGTGTCGAAGCGGCGGGCTGTGGTGGGCAACGCGGTGGGGTGGTACAGCTCGGCCCAGCGGTCCTCGGCGGCGTACCAGCTGGACCCGATCGGACGCAGCAGTGGAACGAACTCGCGCGGCGTGGCGAGGAACGCGACACTGCGCGCGCCGATGAGCCATTTGAAGGTGGCGCAGACCCAATAGTCCGCGTCGGCGAAGCGCAGGGGCAGCCAGCCCGCGGCCTGGGTGGCGTCCACGAGCAGGCGCGCGCCGTTGGCCCGGGTGACCGCGCGTAGTTCGGCCAGATCGGTGACGCGGCCGTCCGCGGATTGGACCACGCTCACCGCTACCAGCGCCGTCTCCGGGCGCACCTGCGCGGCCAGTTCCGCCAACGGAACGAAGCGCACGACGAGGTCGTCCCGGTAGACGAAAGGCATGGAGACCGAGGCGAATTCGCCTTCCGGCAACAGGACCTCCGCGCCGGACGGCAATGCGTTGGCCACGGGGGCGATCAGGCCCGCCACGCCGCTTCCGAGCGCGATGTCGTCGGCGGTCGCGCCATCGAGCAGGCGGGCGAATCCGGCGCGGAGGGCCGGTGCCAGTCGATCCACCTCGGATGTCGGCGCGCCGCGGCCGGACGCCCAGCTCGCACTCGCGTCGCGCACCGCGGCCAGGGCCCGGGCGGACGGCAGGCCGAAGGAAGCGGTGTTCAGGTAGGTGGTCTCGGGCGTGAATTCGTCAGGCGCTAGGGAGGGCATGGTCGCAGCATCCGCCGGGCCGCGCCGGATCGTCCAGCGCCACCGGGCCGATAGTGGACCGATTTCGGGCCCGACGCCCCGCGATCACGTCTCCGGCGTCCACATGTTCGACAGCAATTTGAAGCTGGGGGTGTCCGCCAGCGACTGCATGGACTCGTAGATGCGGCGGTACCCGGTGGACGCGATACGCCAATCGCCGTCGGCGTCACGGCGGTAGGTGTCGGTGTAGTATCCGGCCCCACGAATCAGCACCCCGTATTCGGTCGCGAGCACGGTGTCCTCGAAGGCCCACGACCCCGTGGCCGTGTCGCCCTCGACGCGTATCTCCGGGTGGTTGGCGATGTGGACCGTGACGAGTGTGGGACCGAGATTCTCCCGCATGAACGCGGTGATGGCGTCGCGCCCGTCCAGGTGCAGCGGCTCGCCCATGGCGTGGGTGCCGTAGCGTCCCCGAGCGTCGACGGCGAGGGTGTCGGCGAACTCGTCCCACGCTTTGAGGTCGAGTGTCCGGAAGTACCGGTACTTGAGCTGGCGGACGGCTTCGATGGCGTCGAGATCCATTGATAGAGCCTGGCACGCCCGGCGGCGACATACAAGAACGTGTTCTACTTTCGGCCTGGCCCGGTGATCCGAGCGGGTGGCGGGCAGGCGCGGCTGTCCGACCGGAGCCCTCGGTGAGTGTCGAACCGGCTCGACCGGGTACCCGGAGGACGGGCGCCGACGTGCGGCCACGACGGCGCCCGGGTACCGATCTCGTCACGACCAGGGGAATCTGCGATGACCGACCGTCCCGCCACCCACGAGCCGAATCAGGAAACAGCACTCGACCAGGAACTCGCCTTGAAAGCGGCGGCCCAGCGCTTGGAGAACGAATTCGACGGCGTGGCAAGCGAAGCCGCGATCGAGGACCATCTGCAGTCGTCGTACGACCATGTCGCCGACAACGCCACCATCGCGAACTTCTTGCCGCTGCTGGCCGAGCGGTACACCCGCGAGTGGCTGGCCGGCCTCGCGGATTCCGCGCACGGGTCCGCGTAGCGACCTCTAAGCTCTACGCGAGCAAGCGTGGAGGTTGGAATTGACGGTCGAGGTGATGACCGATCCCGAGCCGGGGGAGTTATCCACCGGATCCGGACAGGCAACACGGCCGGGCCGGCCCCCGGCGTCGATGATCGAGCGGATGACGCTGATCCTGGAGGCGTTCGACGGCGCGACGCCTGCGCTCACCCTCATCGAACTGTCCGAGCGCACCGGGCTGCCGCGCTCCACCGTGCACCGCATCCTCGACCAGCTGATCCGGCTGCGCTGGCTGGCGCACGCCCCCGGCGGCTACCGGCTCGGCCTGCGCACGCTGGAGCTGGGTGGGCTCGCCGCCGACCACAACGAGATCCGGGACGCGGTGAGCCCGCTCCTGCACGACGTGTGCCAGCAGACCGGAATGGTCGGCCATCTCGGCGTGCTGGATGGGCGCGACGTGCTGTATCTGGACAAGGTGGGCGGCCGGGTCGCCGCGAGCGTGCCCACGCGGCTCGGCGGCCGGATGCCCGCGCACAGCACGGCGCTCGGCAAAGCGCTGCTGGCCACGTTGGACCCGAGCGTCGTGGAGGCGTCCTTCCGGGATCGCCTGCCGCAGCTGACCGCGCGCACGCTCGCCGACCGGGCCGAACTGCATCGCGAACTCGGCCGCATCCGTAACCGCCAAGGCGTCGCCGTCGACAACGAGGAGTCCGTGCCCGGTCTCGCGTGCGTGGCCGTGCCGATCCGCGGACGTGGCGTGGCGGTCGCCGCGGTGTCGCTGTCGGGCCGGGCCGGTGCCGATCGTGTGGTGCCGGACACCGCGCGGCTGGCCCGCGCGCTGGCCGAGGTCGCTCAGGAGGCGGGACGAAACCTCTTCCCTCGGCAGGCGCGCCGACGTTGACGTGAAGAATTTCCGTTCGCGCTGCGCGCGAGCGGCCGGGCTGCTTTCCTGATGAGGTCAGGATGGACAGTCGGCGAGCCGGAGTCGGGGAAGCGATGCACCGGGTACCGATCCGAGAGCGGCCATTCCGTTCCGAATGGCTATGGTTTGCGGCAGGCGTGCTGGCCACCGTCGCGGTGGTCGTCTGGCTGGTGCGGCCGTCCGCGCCTACCTGCGGTGCGGCCAACCCGCTTCCCCAGGCGCCCGCGCCGTCCCGATTACCGGTTTCCGTCGTGACTTTCGCGCCTCTCGGGCCGGACACGTCGGCCGAGGCACGTTATTTCGTGTTCGGCGCCCAGGTGTCGTGTTCCTTCCGCGAGCTGGCGGCGGATGGCTACTACGCGGGGCTGTCGACTCCCGACTACGGCCGCGCCGACCTCTGCGGCGCGTATCTGGACATCACGGGTCCGCGCGGGACGGTCCGGGCGCTGGTGGTCGAACACTGCCCGGCCTGCGCTCCGGGACAACTGGCTCTGAGCGCGGCGGCGTTCGAGCGGATCGCCGATCCGCACGACGGGGTGGCGCGGGTCGGTTACCGCCTGGTCCGCGATCCGCAGCCGGCGCAGGAGCTGACTTACGAGGTGCAGCCGGATTCGTCCGCGTCCTGGTTCGGCATCCTGTTCGGCGGCACGGGCAATCCGTTGCGCGAGGCGGCTGTCCGCCCCGCGGGGGGTGGGCCATGGCGACCGCTCGCCCGACGGGCCGACAACTACTGGACCCTCTCCGGCGTCGGGCGGGGCCCGTTCACCGCGCGGGTGACGGATGTCTTCGGCAACGAGGCCGAGATCACCGGGGTGCAGGTCGAGCCGGGCCGGTACGCGGCGGGTACCCGGCTCTACTCCGGCGCTCCGTCGTTCACGTCGTCGCCGTCGCTCGTCACCGCGACGGAGCCCGCCACCGTCGCGTCGGGGTGCAGGCGGTAGCGATCAGCTCCGTTTCGCGGCCAGCGCACGCCCGGCCGCCCGGCCGGAGAAGATACACCCGCCGAGGAAGGTGCCCTCCAGCGCGTTGTACCCGTGCACGCCGCCGCCACCGAATCCGGCGACCTCGCCCGCGGCGTACAGGCCGGGGAACGGCGTGCCGTCCGGCCGGATGACTTGGGAGTTCAGGTCGGTCTGCAAGCCGCCCAGCGTCTTGCGGGTGAGGATGTTGAGTCGCACGGCGATGAGCGGGCCCGCGTCCGGATCGAGGATCCGGTGCGGTTTGGCGACCCGGCCCGCCTTGTCGCCGAAATACCGGCGCGCGTTGTCGATCGCCATCAGCTGGCTGTCCTTGCTGTACTTGTTCGCGAGTTCCCGGTCGCGCGCGACGATCTGGCGTTCCAGGTCGTCGTAGTCCAGCTCCGGCCCGCGCGCGATCTTGTTCATGCCCGCGACGAGTTCCCGCAGCGTGTCCGCCACCACGAAATCGACGCCGTGCTGTTTGAACGCTTCGACCGGCCCCGGCGCGCCCTTGGCGACGCGGCTTTTCAGGGTGAGCTTGAGGTCCTTGCCGGTGATGTCCGGGTTCTGCTCGGAGCCCGACAGCGCGAATTCCTTCTCGATGATCGACTGCGTGAGCACGAACCAGGAGTAGTCGTAGCCGGTCTTCAGGATCTCCTTCATCGTCGTGTTGGTGTCGAATCCGGGGAAACACGGTGCGGGCAGGCGCTTTCCGTTCGCGTCGAACCACATCGAGGACGGCCCGGGGATGATCCGGATGGCATGGTCGGGCCAGATCGGATCCCAGTTGACGATGCCCTCGGTGTAGTGCCACATGCGGTCCCGGTTGACGATGGCGCCGCCCGCGGCCTCGGTGATGGCGAGCATCCGGCCGTCGACGTGCGCGGGCACGCCGGAGATCATGGTCTGCGGGCACGGACCGAGCCGTTCGGTGGGCCAGTTGCGGCGGATCAGCTCGTGGTTGTGGCCGATGCCGCCGGAGGCCACGATGACGGCCTGGGCACGGTATTCGAACTCGCCGACGACGGTCCGGGACGACGTGCGTCCACGGTCGAGGTCGGTGTCCTCGAGCACGACGCCGCGCACGCCGACCACCGCGTCGTCTTCCACGATCAGTTCGTCCACCCGGTGGCGGAACCCGAAATGGACCAGTCCGCGCCGTTCACCTTCCAGAACCGGCTCGGCGAAGACCCGGACCACTTCGGGTCCGGTGCCCCAGGTGAGGTGGAAACGCGGCACCGAGTTGCCGTGTCCGTCGGCGCGGTCGCCGCCGCGTTCGGCCCAACCGACCAGCGGCGTCACCCGCAAGCCGAGCTCGCGCAGGTACTCGCGCTTCTCGGTGGCCGCGAACCGCACATATGCCTGCGCCCACTGCCGGGCCCACTTGTCCTCGTCGTCGCGGTCGAACCCGGCCGAGCCGAGCCAGTCCTGCAGGGCCAGTTCGTAGGAGTCCTTGATGCCCAGGCGCCGCTGCTCCGGGCTGTCGACGAAGAAGAGGCCGCCCAGCGACCAGAACGCCTGGCCGCCCAGATTGTTGCGGTTCTCCTGGTCCAGTACGTGCACGGTGCGGCCGGCCTTGACCAGTTCGTGCGTGGCGACCAGGCCGGCCAGCCCGGCGCCGACGACGAGGACGTCCGCCTCGGGGCTGCTGTGGGACATGTTCATCCTTCGGTTGCGGTGCTGTAGGCCAGCACGACGTGGTGGAAGAGTTCGGTGCGGCGCTCGCGCACGGCGGGGCTGTCCGGCTCCATGAGGACCTGCACGCTGGTGCCGTCGTGGACGGCGATGAGCGCTTGGCCGAACGCCTCCGGGTCCGGCACGGTGCGGCCGCCGCGCGCGAGCGCCGCGACGATGGTGGGCATGAGCGCCGCGACGATGGCCTCCTCGCGGGCGGCCATCACCCGGCGCAGCGCGGGGGTGCGCAGCGCGTGGGCGGTGAATTCGGCGGTGATCCGGTACCAGCCCTCGTCGACCGGGACCGCCCGTTCCAGTCGCCGGACCGCGCTGCGGACGTCCTCGGCGCCGTCGGCCGCGATGTCGTCGAGGATGGCGCTCGCCTGGGTGAGCATCGCCGTCGAACGCTGCTCCCACATGGCCAGGAACAGCTCGTCCAGCGAGCTGAAGTTCGAGTAGAACGCCCCGCGGGTGAATCCGGCGCGCTCGCACACCCGCTCCACGGTGGCGCGCCCGAAGCCTTCTTCGGCGAACGCCTCGTAGGCGGCGGTCAGCAGCCGGTTCCTGGTCTCGGCACGACGGCGGGTGACCCGGGCGGGCGCGGCCTGCGCGGCATCGTGTGCCAAGGGGCGCCTCCTCGGTTCGCCTCGATCATTTCCGGATACAGAAATGTACTGGATACAGAAACGTATCAGAACGCGGTGCGCGGCGTGGCCGAAATGACCGAGTAGGGTGATCCCGGCACACACGACGCGATCGGGATGCCCGGTGCGTGTCGATCCGACCGGTGCGAGGTGATCCGACGATGAGCGAGATCCGCGGCGGTGGTAATTCGATGCGGTGCTGGCGGGTGCGCAGGCCGGGCCCGATCGACGGCGGGCCGCTGGACGCGGAGCGCGCACCGGTCCCGGAACCCGGCCCCGGCGAGTTGACCGTGCGTGTCCTCGCCTGCGGCGTGTGCCGGACCGACTTGCACGTGGCCGAAGGCGATCTTCCGGTGCATCGCGCCGGGGTGGTGCCGGGACACGAGGTCGTCGGTGCGGTCGTCGCGATCGGCCAGGGTGCGGAGGGGGCGGGTTTCGGGGTAGGGGACCGGGTGGGCATCGCCTGGCTCCGGCACACGTGCGGGCAGTGCAAGTTCTGCCTGCGCGGAGCGGAGAACCTCTGCCCGTACTCGGCCTACACCGGTTGGGACGCCGACGGCGGCTACGCCGAATTCGCCTGTGTGCCAGCGGCGTACGCGCTACGCCTGCCCACCGGTTACGCCGATGCCGACACCGCTCCGCTGCTGTGCGCGGGCATCATCGGGTACCGGGCGCTGCTGCGGGCTTCCGTGCCGCCGGGCGGGCGGCTGGGGATCTACGGCTTCGGCGGCAGCGCCCACATCGCCGCCCAGGTAGCCGCAGCCCGCGGAGCGGAAGTCCACGTGATGACCCGGGATCCGGCGGCGCGCGAACTCGCGACCGCGCTCGGTGCCGCCTCGGTGCAGGGCGCGGTGGATCCGCCTCCGGTACTGCTGGATTCGGCGATCCTGTTCGCACCGGTCGGTGACCTCGTGCCGCCCGCCCTGGCGGCCCTCGATCGCGGCGGAATCCTGGCCGTCGCCGGTATTCATCTCAGCGACATTCCCGCGCTGAACTACCAGCGGCACCTGTTCCAGGAGCGGGAGATTCGCTCGGTGACCGCCAATACCCGCGCGGACGCCCGCGAATTCCTGGCTTTCGCCGGGGAGCACCGAATACATCTGACCACGCACGGGTATTCCCTGGACATGGCCGATCGTGCGCTGGCCGATCTCGCGCACGGACGATTTGCCGGCGCGGCGGTTCTCCTGCCGTAGAACACGATTCGGCGCTGACTCCGTATCGGTCGGATGGAGTTCCTTGACGGCCCTCGGAGCCGTTCTTACCTTCGCGGATATAGCCGAGAATTGTCACTGACAAGTGTCGCTCGGCTGTCTCACAACGGCGTGAGTAGGTGAGTACGATGGCCAACCGGAAGGTAATTCACTTCGAAAAGTGGCGTGTAGTAAGGGCATTCGCCGTGCTACTGCTCGTCGCGGGATTCGGGGCGGCGACGGGGTTGAACGCATGGGCGACGTCCTGTGCGGCAGTCGACGTCGTCGTCGCCAGAGGCACCCATGAACCCGGGTACCTGGGTTCGGTGGTGGGCGATCCGCTGTACGACGCGCTGTGGCAGGCGCTTCCGGTCGATTCGCAGGCCTACCGGGTGGACTATCCGGCCGATCTGCTCGATCCGTCCTCGATCAGCCGCGGCACCCAGGACATGACCGCTCATGTGCTGTGGCAAGCGGCGAGGTGCCCGGACCAGCGGTTCATCCTGGTCGGCTTTTCGCAGGGAGCCATCGTGACGCACGGGGTGCTCGGCACCGGCATCGTCACCGCGCTCGGTGGCATGTACACCTTGCCCGCCGATCTGTCCTCCCGGGTGGCCGCGGTGCTGTTGTTCGGTGACCCGATCCGGCTGATCGGCTGGAATGTGCCGGACCATTACGCCTGGCGAACCGGAAACTACTGCGCGAGCGGCGATCCCGTCTGCGAAGGCGGCATCCGACCGGCCGCGCACACGGACTACCGGTGGGCCATGTGGCCCGCGGTGGAGTTCACGGTGAACCGGGTGTGAGGTCGCGAGACCGGGAAACCCAGGGGTGGGCCGACAGTTCGGCCCACCCCTGGTCGTGCGCAGCTACCACTGCAAGCCCGGGACGACGCGGGCGATGCGCGCTGCGGGCGTGGGCAGCGCCATGAGCGGCATGATCACCGGGGCCAGAACGGACAACGGGCCGCCCGGCGCCGGAGCCGGGGCGGGCGACGAATCGGCCGGACGACGCTCCGAATCGGCGCGCGCCGCGTGCGACTCCCCGAACAGCCGGAAGCCCTGGTGCATGATCTGACGCTTCACCGACGGCATCAGCAGTTCCACCGCCTGGGCGAAGGTGCCGACCGGCGTGTCGATGCGATGCGGCCGGTCTTCGAGCGCGCGCACCACGATCGCGGCGGCCTGCTCCGGATCGGGCACCGGAAGCGAGCGGTACAGGTCGGTCGGGGCGATCATCGGGGTCCGCACCAGCGGCATCCGCACCGAGGTGAAGGTGATTCCGGCATCCCGGTTCTCCACCGCCGCGATCTCGCTGAAGTTGTCCAGCGCCGACTTGCTGGCCACATACGCCGCGAACCGGGGCACCTTCGTCTGCACCGCGATCGAGGAGATGTTGACCACGTGGCCGAATCGGTTCGCCCGCATCGACGGCAGCAATCCGAGGATGAGCCGCACGGCGCCGAAGTAGTTGACCGCCATGGTGCGCTCGAAATCGTGCATGCGGTCGGTCGAGTTGAGCACGGAGCGACGGATCGAACGGCCGGCGTTGTTCACCAGGTAGTCGACGCGACCGTGGTCGTCGAGGACGCACTGCACGAGCTTCTCGACCGCTTCGGAGTCGGTGATGTCGCACGGATAGGTATGCGCGACACCGCCTTCCGCGCGCACGGCCTCGGCGGCGGCCGCCAGGTCGTCGTGACCGCGGGCCACCATCAGAACGGTGGCGCCGCGCCGGGCGACGGCGTGCGCGGTGGCCAGCCCGATGCCGGAGGACGCTCCGGTGATCAGCACGACCCGGCCGGCGAGCGGGTCGCCGGTGACGGACACTCGTCCGCGCTGCGGGTCGAGGTGGTCGCGCCAGTACTGCCACAGCCGCTCGGCGTAGCTGTCGAACGACGGCACGGTCAGCCCGGTGCCGCGCAGCTGGGCGCGGGTGGAGTCGCTGATGAACTCTGCGGAGAACGAGGTGTGCGGAGCGACCTCGGCCGGGATGCCCACCTGTTCGAGCAGGAAATCGCGCACGGAGGTCACCCCAGGCAGGTGCGCGAGGCCGCTGAGCGCGAGCCCGCTGCCGGGCACCGTGCCCACGCCGGTCGGCGCGCCCGCCGCGGCGGCGAGCGCGCGGTACACCTCGCCGAACGGCTGTGGCTCCGGGTTGACCAGGTGGAAAGTGCGTCCGTTCAGGCCGGGTCGGCGGATGAGTTCCACCATGGCGGCCGAAACATAGTCGACGGGAACGATATTCGTGGCGCCGAGATCGGGCAGCGGCAAGGGCAGATCCGACGGCAGCGCGGCGAGCTTCGCGATCGCACCGAAGAAGTAGTACGGCCCGTCGACCTTGTCCATCTCGCCGGTGCGGGAATCGCCCACGATGATCGCGGGCCGGTACACCCGCCAGCGCACGCCGCGCGACTCGCGGACGAGCTTCTCGGCGGCGAACTTGGTGCGGTGATACGGCGAGGTCAGCCGCTGCCCGAGGTCGAAGTCCTCCTCGAAGAACTTGCCTTTGTGGTCGCCCGCCACCGCCACGGAGGAGACGTGGTGCAGCACCGCGCCGACCTCGCGGGCCAGGGCCAGCACCGAGCGGGTGCCGCTGACGTTCGCCGCGTGCGCGGTGTCCTCGTCGGCCGTCATGTCGTAGACGGCGCCCAGATGGACGATGTGGTCGGCCTGCGGCGGCTCGCACGCCAGCCCGAGGCCCTCGGCGGTGAGATCGCCGATCAGCGCGAAGACCCGTTCGGCGCCGCGCCAGCCCGCCGCGATGTCGGTGAATTTCGCCAGCGACGTCTCGCGCACCAGCACATGGACGATCGCGTCCGCGTCGCGATCCAGCAGGTCCTGCACGACCCGCCTGCCCAAGAATCCGGTTCCGCCCGTCACGATGTAAGTGGCCATCGCATACTCCTGCTGTTCACTCGAACCTGTTGTCGCACAAGTCATCCGGCATGCGGCAATGGATGCGGACAGCGTGATTCGGCCCCCAGCGACAGACGTCGGGCCGAAAGTAGGAACACCTTCGTCCTGACTTATTACTGAACAGTAACCGACCGTGCGTGGGCCCGGCAAGCGATCATGACCCGTTCGGGCTGTGGGGCTGGTCACCGTCTGTGCAGGTCAAACGGTATGTGTTACAAAGATTTCCAGTTACCCGCGTTCTGGTCGGGTGTCCAGCAACTTGGCAGCGTCCGGTCTCGCTACTTCTTCTCGACCCGGGCGGGCGGCGCCTGCAGCGGGGGCTTGTCGCGCAAGAACGCCTCGAAGGCGTCCAGGTCGGTCGGGCCCACCGCAGTATCGGCGCCCTCGGTGAACACGGTGAATCCGTCGCCGCCCGAAGCCAGGAAGTTGTTGGTCGTCACGCGATACGTGGCGACCGGATTCAGCGGCTGACCTGCGATGCGGACGCTGTCGGCGATCACCTTCGCGCCCGTGGGGGCGGTGTCGGAGTAGGCGTAGCTGATGCCCGCGAGAGACAGGATCGTCGGTTTGCCCGCGGCGATGGTCCACTGCTGTTCCAGCAGGCGCAGGATCTGGCTGCCGGTCAGGGTGAGCGTGACGACCTGGTTGCCGAACGGTTGAACGGTGAACAGGTCGCCGTAGGTGATCGGCCCCTGTTTCAGATCGGCGCGCACGCCGCCGGGGTTCATGAAGGCGGCGACGGCGGCGGCCGGGCCCGCGGTGACCGACAGCATGGAATCGGCGATCACGTCTCCCAGCGGTGAGGTGCCCGCCGGGCCGGGATCGTGCGGCAGGGCGTTCGCGGTCGCGCCGACGACGCGGCCCGCGCGCGGCCGCGATTGCTCGGTGTAGAAGTCGATCAGCGCGGTCGTCGGGGCGTCCGGCGTCACCTCGCGGGTCACGACGCGATTGACCGCCGACGCCTGCACGCCGTCGCCACCGAAACGCAGCGTGACGTCGGTGATGAGCCGTCCATACGAGGATGCCTGGGTGATCACCTTGCCCGCGACGGTGCACACATAGGGCTGATGGCTGTGCGCGGTGAACACCGCCCGGACGGCGGGGTCGATCCGCTCGGCCAGCCCCGTCACGTTCGGCGTGACGTTCGCGCATCCGTTGTAGTCCACCGGCGCGCCCCGCTCGGGCCGCTGGGAGCCGCCGTCGTGCACCAGTGCCACGATCGCTTCCGCGCCGGCCGCCTTCAATTCCGGCACATGGCGATTGATCGCGGCGGCTTGGTCACCGAAGAGATAGCCCCGGATGCCTTCGGGCAGCACGATATTCGCGGTGTCGGGCGTGACCGTGCCGACCACGCCGATCCGGTGCCCGCCCACTTCCAGCATCGTCCACGGGCGCAGCGCGGGCGGCAAGTTGCCCTGCGCGTCGGTGACGTTGGCCGCCAGATAGGGGAATTTCGCGCCGGCGAACGGGGCGCCGGGCGAACATCCGTCGACCGCGCATCCGCCTTGTTGCAGGCGTGCCAATTCCACTACGCCGTCGTCGAATTCGTGATTGCCGACCGCGGATGCGGCGACTCCGACATTATCGAGAAAGGTGATCGTCGGCTCGTCGTGGAACAGGCTGGAGATCAACGGGCTGGCCCCGATGTTGTCCCCCGCCGCGAGCACGGCGCTGGCGGGATAGGCGGCCTTCAGTCGTGCCAGATGAGTGGCGAGATACGCGGCTCCGCCCGCGTCGTAATTGGCGATCTTGCCGTTGGACCCGCTCGGCGGCTGCAGGTTTCCGTGCAGATCGTTGAAGCCGAACAGGTGCACTTCGTCCGGTTGCGCCGGACGCAGGTCGTTCGTCGAGATCAAGGGCACGATCCGGGCCGCGGTCGATGAGCCGGGTCCGGTGCCGGGATCGGACGTCGTGCCGCAACCTCCCACCAGCCCGGCACCGACGAGACCGGCAAGAACCACGGCGATGCGACGGCGCGCTCTCATACCATGACTGTCCCATGTCCGCGGCGCTCGCGCACGACGGCCGAAATGCCGCGTGCGGCAGGCGATGCGTGGTGTTCGATCCGGCTATTGCGCGGCGGGGAATTCCTCGGCCAGTTCCTCGAAGACCGCGGTGTTCATCGTGAAGGCGCGCTTGCCTTCGTCGAGCACGCGGCGGCGCTCCAGATCGTCGAGCGGCAGCCGATCGAGCAGGCCGCGGTATTCCCGCTTGAAAGCCGCGGGGTTGCCGACGCCGTCGAAGACGTAGAAGCGGACGCCGTCGCCGCGATGCGGCAGGTTCCACAGCTTCTCGGCGGTGCCGCGGATGACCTGCCCGCCGGAGAGGTCTCCGAGGTAGCGGGTGTAGTGGTGGGCGATGTACCCGGCCGGCCAGTCGCGCGCGCACTCGTCGATGCGGTCGGCGTAGGCCGCGGTGGCTGGCAGCGGTTCCAGTCCGGCGCGCCAGTCCGGACCGAGCAGATGCGCGAGATCGCGCTCGAGTTCGGCGGTGCGGGCGAGTTCGGGCCGGATGAACGGCCCGGCGACCGGGTCGTCGGACAACGTTTCCCAGCGCTGTTCGAGAGCGCGGTAGATGAACCACAGCTGACCGGTGTAGCGGTGATACGAGTCGACGCCGAGGGACCCGCCGAGCATCTCACTCATGAAGCGGGAGTTCTCCGCCTCCGCATGCTGTTGCGCGGTGGCGCTGCGGATCTGCGTCGAGAACGGCACTGCTTCCGACATGTCCGAACCACCTCACCTCACACCGGGGCCGCCACCGAGCGCGGCGCCCTGACCAGTCCGATAAGAGGTTACCGGGCGGCCGTGCGGCGCGCATGCGCCTCGCGGCTCAGTGGGCGGGCGACGATCGGCGGCGACGCCGGACGATCGGGCGGCGCAGGGATCCGAACCGGCGCAGGATCCGCGGCCTGCGCACGGTGCGGTCGCACCACTCGCCGAGGGTCACTCCGGCCGCCAGCGCGCAGCCGATGCCGAACGCCGACAGCAACTGGTTGCCTCCGATCAGCAGTTCGTCGTTGAGCAAGGCGTACAGCCCGCGATAGACCTTGAGCCCCGGCAGCAGCGGGGTGATGCCCGCGACGGCGACGACCAGCGGGGGAGTCAGCGCGCGGCGAGCCATGAGGCCACCGGCCAGGCCGACCAGCGTCGCGGCGGCGCCGGAGGAGATCACCGGGCCGAAACCCGCCTCCTGGACCAGGAGGAAGCAGATGATGCCCGCGGCGCCGCTGCCCGCGGCGGCGGCCAGCGCCCGGCGTTCGGCGTAGCAGGCGAGCGCGAACGCCAGGGCCGCCACCGCACCGGCCAGGATCTGCACCGGCAGGTCGGTGATGTCGCGGGCGGAGGTCAGATAGACCGGCGGCACCGTGGCGTCGAGGAGGTCGGCGATGCGCAGGGTGAGCGCGATGCCCGCGATGATGCCGCCGGTCATCATCATCACCTCGAGCATGCGGGCCGTGGCGGTGATGGGGGCGCCGGTGATCGCGTCCTGCACCGAGCCGACCAGTTGCAAGCCGCTGAGCAGGACGGTGATTCCGGCCGCGATGATCAGCGTGGGGTCGGCGTCGATCCCCAGGCGCGCGGCCAGGCTCGCCAGCACGATGGCCGGGATCGCCGCGATGGCGCCGCCCACCATGTGCTGGAAGAAGAACGGCAGCCCGTAGCGATTGAGGATGCGATTGGTGCGGTCGATCGCCGCGGTGGTCGCGAAACTGACCGCGGCCACCAGAGCGCCCGCGCCGAGCAGCGCGGCGATCGCCGCCGCCATCAGTGACCACGCGGCGGTGGCGGTCCACCGGTGATACGGGTGCGGCGCCGAGGTGATCGCGTCCAGTGCGGCGCGGGCCTGGTCCGGCGGGACCACCTCGTTGCGGATCCGGCGGGTCAGCCGGTCCACGGCGGCGAGCCGGGTGAAGTCCAGGGCGCGGTAGTGCACGATCCGCATGGTGCTGGCGGGCGGCAGCGCGGGTCCGCGGTCGGCCCAGATGCGAATGGCGTCGTAGGTGACGTCGATGCTGCAGCGGGACAGTCCGTAGGTGGCGGCGATGAAGCGCACCGTCGTGGTGGTGTCCACCACGCCGGTGCCGGAGGCGAGCACCACCTCGCCGACGCGCACCGCGAGCTCGAGGACTTCGGCGACCCTGGCGTCGTCGGTGAGGTCGATCGGCTGCAACGGCGTCGGCGCGGTGACGATGGTGTCCGCGGTCGCCTGCCGGTCGGCCACCAGCAGGCCGACGGCCTGGGTGACGACGGGAATGGGCCGGGCGCGCCGCAGGCGAAGCCCGCGACGCCAGCCGAGGTGGTCCACCCGTGCGGTGGTGACATCTCGAACGGAAGTTGCGTCAGGACTCATGGACGCGAACCTAGTCATCCGATGACTGCTCGGCATCCGCGCGGGTCGCGACGGGCGTGCCGGCTGCGCCGCGCCCTTGGTGGCGCGAAGGAATCGTGATAGAACTTGTTCTAATTTTGGCGATGGGAGCGCGTGCGGTGCGGTACGGAATCGTGTTGTTCACCAGCGATCGGGGCATCACCCCCGCGGATGCGGCGCTGGCCGCCGAACGTGCCGGATTCGACACGTTCTACGTGCCAGAGCACACTCACATCCCGGTGGTGCGGGCCGCGGCGCACCCGCGCACCGGCGATGCGAGCCTGCCCGACGACCGGTACCTGCGGACGCTCGACCCGTGGGTCGCGCTCGGGACCGCGGCGTCCGTGACCGAGCGCATCGGGTTGTCCACCGCGGTGGCACTGCCCGCCGAACACCATCCGATCACCTTGGCCAAGACCATCGCCTCGCTGGACCACCTGTCCGGCGGCCGGGTGAGTCTCGGTGTCGGATTCGGCTGGAACACCGACGAACTGGCCCACCACGGCGTGCCCGCGGGAAAGCGCAGGACGGTGCTGCGCGAGCATCTGGAGGCCATGCGGGTGCTGTGGACCGAAGAGGAAGCCGGTTTCGACGGCGAGTTCGTCACCTTCGGCGCCAGCTGGTCGTGGCCGAAGCCGGTGCAGAAACGCATTCCGGTGCTGCTCGGCGCGGCGGGCACCGAGAAGAATTTCATCTGGCTGGCGAAGCACGCCGACGGATGGATCACCACGCCGACCGAGGACGGCCTCGACGAGAAGCTCGCGCTGCTGCGCCGGATCTGGCGCGAGCACGGGCGCGCGGACAGTCCCGAGGTCGTCGCCCTCGCCGGTCGGCACGACGCGGCACAGCTGGCGCGCTGGGCCGAAGCCGGTGTCACCGAGGCGGTCTTCGGATTGCCCGATCGTCCCACCGAGGACGTGCGGGCCTACCTCGCGCGATTGGCCGGGAAGCTCGGGATCGAGCACAGCGGCTGACCCGTTCGGCGCGCCATCGGGTGCGGCGACGAATCGGGTGACCAGCGGACGCGCGAGCATGCCTGCTACGACCGGGCCGAGCTGCCCTCCGAACGAGAAGCGGCCCGCGCGAAGCGGATTCGCGCGGGCCGGAGGGCGGTGTCAGCGCAGGTCGCGTCTGCGGAAGGCGGTGACGCCGATGGCGAGCAGCAGTGCGGCGATCGCGAGCAGCCACAGCAGGGGCTGTGCCTGGAATTCGGCGCCGGGCACCTTCGGCGGGTGCACGAACGGCACCAGATCGACCACCCCCTGCGGCAGCCCGTCCAGGGAACCTACGAAGAAGATCACCACCATGGCGCTGAGCACGCCCCACGCGACCGGGGCGAACCGCGGTGCGACACCGTAGAGGGCGACCGCGATGCCCGTGACGACCCAGATCGCGGGCACCTGGACGGCGGCGGCGCCGATCGACTGGCCGAGTCTCGTGCCGACGTCGCCGCCGGTGGCGCCGTACACGATGCCGATCGCCACACCGGAGATCAGCAGTGCCGCGGCGGGGCCGAGCAGCGCGAAGCCGATGTGGCTGAGCGCGTAGCGGACGCGGCCGACAGCGCCGGACAGCGTGGCCTCGACCCGGGCGCTGGTCTCCTCGTCGTGCAGCCGCAGGGCGGCGGAGATCGAGTAGGCGGACGCGGCCGCGGCCAGCATCGTGATCGCGTAGGTGATGAACGACTGCTGCAACTGCTCGGAGCCGCCCATCCGGGTGACCATGTCCCGGATGGACGCGCTGCCGTCGAGCATGTCGCCGACGCTGTTCACCGCGCCGCCGATCAGCAGGCCGTACAGGGCGAAGCCGACCGTCCACGCCAGCAGGGTGCCGCGCTGCAATCGCCAGGCCAACCCGACCGGGCCGGACAGGAAGCCCGCCGCCGTGGGCGGCCCGGGACGCTCCGCGATGAGTCCGGAACCGACGTCGCGGTTACCGAGCAACGCGTACGCCAGCACGGTGCCTCCCACCGCGAGCGCGGCGAAGGGCAGCAGCACCCACCAGCGTTCCTCGGCGTACGGGCGGATCTGTAGCGACCATCCGATCGGCGAGAACCAGGACAGCACGCTGTTTCCGGCGTCGCCGACCGCACGCAGGGCGAAGGCCGCCCCGAGGGCGCCGAACGCCACGCCGCGCGCCACCCGCGCACCGGCGCTGACTTGCGCGGCGACCGCCGCGACGGCCGCCCAGACGAGGCCCGACGCGGCGAGCGCGGAGCCGAAGGCGATCGATCCCGCGAGAGGAAGATCGGTGCCATAGAGCGACAAGGCGCACACGACGCCGGCGAGCAACGCCCCCGCATAGGTCATGATCAGGGTGGCGGTGAGACCGGCGAAACGCCCGATGCTGGTGGCGCCCACCAGTTCCGCGCGCCCGGTCTCCTCCTCGACCCGGGTGTGCCGGATCACCGTGAGCACCGTGGCGATGGCGATCATGGTGTACATGGCGCCGGCTTTCCAGGTGCCGATCGAACCCAGAGCCGAACTGAACACGGGGCCGTACATGGCGATGAGCGCGGGGCTGTCGGCCGTCGTGCGCGCGAAGCTGTCCAGGGACGCTTGGTTGTCGTAGAGATCTTTGATGCTGACGACTTGGAACGCGGGCATGAGGCCGATGAGCAGCGTCCACAGCGGCAGCACGATCCGGTCGCGCCGCAGGTACAGCCGGAGCAATTGCCCGGTGCCCGCGAAGTCGCCGGATACGGCGAACGCCGGCGCCGCCGCGGCGCGGCCGGCGATGGCGGTGGTCATGCTCGCACCTTCTCCCCGGTGTCCGCGGCGGACTCGGCGCCGTGACCGTCGACGTGGTAGTGCCGCAGGAACAGTTCCTCGAGCGTCGGCGGCGTGCTGGTCAGGCTGCGCACGCCGGCGTCGCCGAGCACCCGGATCAGCTCGCCCAAGTGTTCGTTGTCGACCTGGCAGCGCAGCGTGTGGTCGTCGAGCTCGATGTCCTCCACGCCCGGGATGCGGCTCAGATCGCCCGCGTCGCCGGTCAATTCGGCCGTGATCGAGGTGCGCGACAGGTGGCGCAGGTCGGCCAGCGACCCGCTCTCCACCGTCCGCCCGGCGCGGATGATGGTCACCCGATCGCAGAGCACCTCGACCTCCGACAGGATGTGGCTCGACAGCAGGACGGTCGCGCCGCGCTCTTGCGCCTCTTGCACGCACTCCCGGAAGACCTGCTCCATCAACGGATCCAGGCCCGAGGTCGGCTCGTCGAGCAGCAGCAGCCGGGCGTCGGAGGCCAGCGCCGCGACCAGCGCGACCTTCTGGCGGTTGCCCTTGGAATAGGTGCGCGCCTTCTTGCGCGGGTCGAGGTCGAAGCGCTCGATCAGCTCGTCGCGCCGTTGCTCGTCGAGACCACCTCGCATCCGGGACAGCAGATCGATGGTCTCGCCACCCGACAGCGACGGCCACAGCGTGACATCGCCTGGCACATAGGCCAATTCGCGGTGCAGGGCGACCGCGTCCGCCCACGGGTCACGGCCGAACAGCCGGGCCTGCCCGCCGGTGGCGCGCAGAATCCCCAGCAGGACCCGGATGGTGGTGGACTTGCCCGCTCCGTTGGGGCCGAGGAAGCCGTGGATCTCGCCCTCGGCGACGGTGAGGTCGAGGCCGTCCAGAGCGTTGACGTGACCGAAAGTCTTGCGAAGATCGCGGACTTCGATGATGTCGGACATCACTTCTCCTTGGTGAATGTGTCCAAGATCGTGGGATCGGTGAACAGCCCTTGGGTGTAGAACTCCAGGGCCGGTGGGGTGAGTTCTTCGGTGAGCTCGCGGATCGCCTTGCGATAGTCGATCGTCTCGTCGCGGTGCTGGCGCATCTGTATGTACAGCATGGTCGCGCCGACGTTCAGCATCATCAGATAGCGGGCGCGTGCCGCCGGATCGCGGCTCGGCTTGATTCTGCCCGCCTCGACCGCCTTCTCGAGATAACCCTCGGCATCGGCGACCAGGTGCTCGAACAATGATTCCGCCATCGGTCCGCCCGCCTGCAGGCTGCGCACCATATAGGCGACCAGTGGCCCGTACGCCTCCACTTCGGCCAGGGCGTCGAGCATGCCCGCCTTCACCGACGACGCGGTGATCGCCTTGACCTTCTCGTCGCGGATCAACTGCAACACTCGGTCGTCGCAGGCGGCGCGCAGGCCGTCCTTGGAACCGAAGTGATGGTTGACCAGCCCGGGGGAGACGCCGGCGGCGGCGGCGATCTTGCGGACTCCGACCTGGAATCCGTGTTCGCCGAACACCTCGATCGCGGTATCGCGAATGCGCGCCGCGGTGGTCAGATCCTCGGCGGATCCTTGCGGAACGGGCTGTTGGTTAAACACATGTTCAGTATATTAAACACTCGTTCAGCGGTCGAGCAAGACCCGCACGCCGACTTGTCCTGCGTCACGGTTTGCCGCGCGTGTACGGGGCTATCGTCGAGACATGACTAGCGGCACGGCAACGACGGCGGACCATCTGCGCGCAGCACTCGACGGACCCTGGGCGGCCGTCCGGGAGGAAGCCCGGACGCTGCTGGCCGGGGACGAGTTCACCGCCGATCCCTATCAGGACTACAAGGCCGCTCGGGCGCGGGTGCTCGAGCAGATGAAGGCGATCTCCACGATGGGGTTCGCCGAGCGTGGCTTCCGCCGGGAGAACGGCGGTACCAGTGAGCCTGGCGCCGCGGTGGTCGGTTTGGAGATGCTGGCGTACGCCGACCTGTCGCTGTGGGTGAAATCCGGGGTGCAGTGGGGGCTGTTCGGTGGCGCCGTGGAGAACCTCGGCACCGAACGGCACCGGGAGTACATCGAGCGCTTGATCTCGCTGGATCTGCTCGGCTGCTTCGCCATGACCGAGTCGGGCCACGGCAGCGACGTCGCGAACCTGGAGACCACGGCGACCTACGACCCGGACACCCAGGAGTTCGTGGTGCACTCGCCGACGCCGTCGGCGCGCAAGGACTACATCGGTGGCGCGGCCGAGCACGCCCGGATGGCCGCGGTGTTCGCGCAGCTGATCACGCGCGGCGAGAACAAGGGCGTGCACTGCCTGCTGGTGCCGATCCGCGACGAGAACGGCGCCGACCTGCCCGGCGTCACCACCTATGACGACGGCCTCAAGGGCGGCCTGCCCGGAGTGGACAACGGGCGCATCGTGTTCGATCACGTGCGGGTGCCGCGGGAGAACCTGCTCAACCGCTACGCCGACGTCGCACCGGACGGCACCTACAGCTCCGAGATCGAGAACCCCAGCCGCCGGTTCTTCACCACGCTGGGCACCCTGGTGCGCGGGCGGGTCAGCGTCGGCGGCGCCGCGGCCGCGGGGGCGCGAGTCGCCCTGAGCATCGCGGTGCGCTACGCGCTGCAGCGCCGCCAGTTCTCCGACCCGGACACCGGTGTGGAGACCGTGCTGCTGGATTACCGCAGCCATCAGCGCCGTCTGCTGCCGCTGGTCGCGAAGTCCTACGCGCTCGCGTTCGCGCAGAACGACCTGGTGCGCCGGATGCATCTGGTGCAGACCGGTCAGAACCTCGAGGCGGGCGCGCAACGCGCGCTGGAGAAGCGCGCCGCGGGTCTGAAGGTCGCGCAGACCGCCCACGCCACCCGCGCGATACAGGAATGCCGCGAGGCGTGCGGCGGCGCGGGTTATCTGACCGAGAACCGGCTGGTTACGTTGAAGGCGGACACCGACGTGTTCACCACCTTCGAGGGCGACAACGTCGTGCTCACCCAGTTGGTCGCCAAGGAACTGCTCACGTCCTACGCCGACGAGGTGCGTGACCTGGACGCACTGGGCTGGGTGCGTTTCGCCGCGACCATGGCCGGAGACGTCGTGCGCAAGCGGTCCGGCGTGCGCCAGCTGATCCAGACCCTGCGCGACCGCGGCGACGACTCCATCGACGAGGGCGACCTGTCGCGCCGGGCGGTCCAGCTGCAGTTGTTCGCCGACCGCGAGGACTACCTGGTCCGCACCGCGGCGCACCGGCTGCGCGCCAGGGCGGAGGAGACCGGTCCGTTCGAGGCCTTCAACAACGCCCAGGACCACATCCTGGCCGCCGGCTCCGCGCACATCGACCGGCTGGTGCTCGAGGCGTTCATCGAGGGCATCGCCGACATCGAGGATCCGGACGCGCGCGAACTCGCCGACTGGATGTGCGACTTGTTCGTCTACACCACCATCGAGGAGAACCAGGCCTGGTACATCATGCACCGGTTCATGTCGGTGGATCGGGCGAAGGCAGTGCGCCGCGGCGTGAACGAGCTGGTCGACCGGCTGCGCCCGCACGCGCTGACGCTGGTCGAGGCCATGGGCGTGCCGGAGCCGATGCTGCGCGCGGCCATGCTCGATGACGCGAGCGTCTTCCAGCGGGCCCAGCCCATCCCGGCCTCGTCGTAGCGGCCGGGCCGTCGCACGCGTTCGCGGCCGATCAGCCCGGTCCGTACGCCCCGAGCGCGGTGACCAGGAACCACAGCACCCACACGAAGGCGATAACCATGCCGATGGCCAGGACGGTGCGCATCACCGCGCGGCCCAAGTCGAGGTCGCCGGACTCCCGCGGATACAGCTTCCACGGGCTGTACCACGGCGCGCGGACGACGAAGCGGGACGCCTGCGCCTCGCGCTCGGCCTGCGCGAGTTCCTCCGCGTAGGCCTCCGCTTGGGCCTGGTTGGGGCCGCCGTGCCAGAGCGTGATGTCGATCGGGCCGAGGAAGCCCTCGTTGAGCAGTTCCTGCGGCGCGGGCAGATAGGGCAGGATACCCAGGCCGCGGAACGCGACGGCGACGTCGTTGGCCGTCCAGAGAAACTTCTCCTCGGTGGCGAGCGCGTCGAAGTAGTGCCGCAGCCGACCCGGGTCGTCGCCGATGATGACGTCGAAACTCGGATCGGCCCACCGCTGCTCGAGCTGCAGCTGGGCGCCCGGCAACGGGACGAGCAGCGCGACGCCGTGCACGACGCGCTGCCCCAGACCACGGGCGGCCAGCCATTCCTGCAACGCGAAGGTGTGCTCGCGCGACTTGTCCAGCGGTGTGCGGCGATCACGGCTCTCGGTCGCGACCGGCTCGCCGTTGATGGTCCACTCGCCGTTCAAGGGGACCTCGAGGACCCCGTCCTGGCGGGCGACCAGCGCGTCGGCTTCGATCACCACGCAGCTGGTCGGCGTCCAGATCACCGCGTCGAACTGGTGCAGCCGATCCTTGTGGAACAGGCCGCAGGTGATCGTCGCGACACCGTGCGGACTCGAGGAGTCCTTCCAGGTGCGCAGCCAATCGATCAGCGTGCGCTCGGCATTCGTTCCCGCGGCGTTCTGGACTCGCACGAGCATTGGCGGCCACCCTTCACGTCGACACTCGACAGTGGACAGGATACGAGGTGCCGCAACGGATTCGCCGCGCCCGTGCCGAGCGGCGGCGTGTCGGACGCGGCCCGGCGGACGCGCTACTCCGAGTCCGCGGCTTCGATCCGGCCCGCCCGCACCGCCTCGACCAGTTCGGCATGGTCGGCCTCGGTGCGGTCGGCGTAGCGCACCGCGAACGCGGCCACCGCGGCGTCGAAGCGCTCGTCGCCGCCCAGGTATCCCGAGAGCAGCCGCGGATCCAGCGAACGGGAGTGGGCCCGGGCCAGCAGTGCGCCGGCCAGCCGTCCGTAGTCGTCGAGATCGTCGGCGGGTAGTTCGGCGGGATCGATGCTGCCCTTCATATTGCGGAATTGCCGGACGATGAACGGCAGTTCGGTGCCGTCGCCGGTCGGATCGAGGGAGGTCCAGCCCAGCAGGATGTCCGACTCGGCCTGGACCAGCCTGGCGCCCTGCACGATTCGCTCACCCTCGTGCCGCACGGTGGGCGCGGGCAGGAACGGGGCGAGCGCCGCCGGGGCGGCCTGCTTCACCTGCAGGACCAGTGCCTCGCCGTCGTTGCCGTGCAGCAGCGCGAGGTAGCTGTGCAGGCCGACGCTGCCGGTCCCGACGATCCGGAAGGCGACGTCGGACACCGCGAATCGAGTCAGCAGGGTGCGCCGCGACTCGGGCAGGGTGCCCGCGTAGCGCTCGAGCCCGCCGATCACCGCTTCCGCGACGTGCTCGTCCACCGCGGTGAGAATCGGGGGATCGCTGACGAAGCGGTGCTTGCGGATTCCGGTCTGGTGATCCTCGAGGTGCTCGGTCCACTTGGCGACCACTTTGGCGCTGGTGTTCTTGCGCGCCTTCTTGGCGGCCTTCTTGAAGTCGTCGAGCAGGGCGTCGGCCTTGGCGCGGGCGATCACCGACTCGTCGGGCAGCGCGCACCAGGACGCCATGAACGGCATCGCGGCCAGTTCGTCCACGGCGAGGCGGTAGGAGCGGGCGGCGTCGCGCGCCGCGGTGCGGCATTCGTCCTCGTCGGCGCCCGCCTCGCGCCCGGCCAGCACCAGGCCGGCCGCGAGGCGCTCCAGATCCCACTCCCACGGGCCGGGCACGGTCTCGTCGAAATCGTTGATGTCCATGATGATCTCGCCGCGTGCGGTGCCGTACAGGCCGAAGTTCGCCGCGTGCGCGTCACCACACAGCTGGGCGGTGAGCCCACTGTCCGGGCCACCGGCCAGATCGGCCGCCATGAGACCCGCCGCGCCCCGGTAGAAGGTGAACGGCGAGGCGATCATCCGCCCGATCCGCAGCGGGATCAGGTGCGGTAGCCGGCCTGCGTTGCTCGCCGCGACGAAGTCGAGCACCCCGGGGCGCCGCACGCTCGTGGCCTCCCGGTCCCTGACGATGACCGGAACCCGCTGACGCAAGGCCCGTCCGCGGGCCAGGATCTCCTCCGCCGGCACGTAGGAGCGCAGGTCGATACCACTGTCTGACACAACGGCTCAGGCTAGCCGGTGCGGTCCCGTCTCGCGGTGTGGTCTCGCACTCACTGCGCGGGAATGCGGGGCGGCGCCGGCTCGATCGGCAGGCGCAGCGCGCCCGGCGCCGCCGCGGGCACCGTGGGATGCGCCGGGGCCACCGGAGCGATGCGCCGGTAGGGCGACCCCGGTTCCGGCCTGGGATCGGGTTCGCCGCGGTTGGGCCAGAACGCCATCGCGCGCTCGGCCTGCGCGGTGATCGTCAGCGACGGGTTCACGCCGAGATTGGCGGTCACCGCCGAGCCGTCCGCCACATGCAGGCCGGGATGGCCGTAGACCCGCTGGTACGGGTCGACCACGCCGGTCTGCGGGCTGTCGCCGATCACGCAGCCGCCGATGTAGTGGGCGGTGGCTGGAATGTCGAACACGTCCATGATCAGCCCGTGGGTGTCGCCGTCGACCTTCGCGCCGAAGCGCCGGCCGATGTCGTGGGCCAGCGGGATCCAGGTCGGGTTCGGCTCGCCGGTGCCCTGCCTGGTGCGCAGCCGCCCGCGCCGGCGGTACGAAGTCAGCGAGTTGTCCAGCGACTGCATGATCAGCAGGATGACCGACTTCTCCGAGGCGTGCCGCGCGTCGAGACTGCGCAGGAACACCAGGGGGTGCAGCACGATCGCCAGCAGGAACCGCAGGAAGCGGAACGCGCCGCCGTCCACGATGGGCACCGACATCGGGAACAGGGCGTTCTGGCCCTTGCCGTAGTGACACACCTCGACGTGGGTGTCCGGCTCCGGGTGGATCGAGGAGGTGATCGCGATGCCCTCGGCGAAATCACGGCGGGCGCGGCTGACCACGTTCAAGATGGCCTCGGAGTTGCTCCGGGTCAGTTCGCCGAGCCGGGGCGACAAGTGCGGCAGCGCACCGTCGTCCCGCATCTTGTGCAGCAGCTTCTGGGTGCCCAGCGCGGCCCCGGCGAACACCACCTGCTCGGCGGTGAAGGTTCTGCTCTGCTTGCGGATCCAGCGATCCGGCCGCTGGGTGTCCACGGCGTACCCGCCGCCGGGCAGCGGCCGCACGGCGGTGGCGGTGGTCAGCGGGTGCACCTGCGCACCCGCCTGCTCGGCCAGGTGGAGATAGTTCGTGGTGGTGGTGTTCTTGGCGTTGTGCGGGCAGCCGGTGAAGCAGCGCGCGCAGTGCACGCAGCCGGTGCGGCGCGGGCCCGCGCCGCCGAAGTACGGGTCGTCGACTTCCGTGCCGGGATCACTCTCGTTGAAGAACACGCCGACCTCGGTCGGGTGGTAGGTGTCGGCCACGCCCAGGTCCTCGGCGATCTCCCGGATCACCTCGTCGGCCGGGGTCGTGCGCGGATTCGGCGCGACACCGAGCATCCGCTTGGCCTGGTCGTAGTACGGCGCCAGCTCCGCGCGCCAGTCGGTGATGTGGGCCCACTGCCGATCGGTGTAGAAGTTCGGCAGCGGTTCGTAGAGCGTGTTCCCGTAGATCAGCGAGCCGCCGCCGACGCCGGCGCCGGAGAACACGGCGCACTTGCCGAGCAGGCTGATCCGCTGCGGCCCGGTCAGGCCGAGGCGTGGAGCCCAGATCGATTTGCGCACATTCCAATTGGTGCGCGGGATGTCCTCGGGGCGCCATCGGCGGCCTGCCTCGAGCACGCCGACCCGGTAACCCTTCTCGGTGAGCCGCAGGGCGCTGACGCTGCCGCCGAAGCCGGAACCGATCACCACCACGTCGTAGTCGAATGCGGACATGACTTCCTCTCGCTCACCGGCCACACGGTGAGAAATTCTTCATATCATTCTGTCACCGCCGCGCTGTGGCGGAAACCATCCTCGCATGGGCGCGCCGCGCCGCTGTGCGGAAAATCGGCGCGTGGAGATGGCGGGAACCGGGGTCGGTGGGGTATGCACGGGTCGTGACAACCGACTCGGGCACAGCGCAACCGGAGGAGAGCGCCGCCGACGGCGCGGGGCGAGGCGTGTTCGCCGACCGCGTCCTGACCGTGCCGAACGTGCTCAGCGTGCTGCGGCTGCTCGGCGTTCCGCTGTTCCTGTGGTTGCTGCTGATCCAGCGGGCCGATGGCTGGGCGTTCGCCCTACTGGTCGCCAGCGGCGTCACCGACTTCCTGGACGGCAAGCTCGCCCGGCTGCTCGACCAGTCCTCGCGGCTGGGGGCGCTGCTGGATCCGTTCGTGGACCGGCTGTATCTGGTCACCACGCTGGCGGCCTTCGTGATCCGTGGCCTGATGCCGTGGTGGGTGGCGGCGCTGCTGGTCGTCCGCGACCTCGTGCTCACCGCCACGCTCTCGGTGTACAAACGCCGCGAACTGCCCCCGCCGGAGGTGATCTATCTGGGCAAGGCGGCCACTTTCGCGCTGATGTCCGCGCTGCCCTGGCTGCTGGCCGGGCAGATGGATTGGGCGGCCGCCGGTTTCGGGCGGGCTTTCGGCGGGGCACTGCTGATCTGGGGCACCGCGGTCTATCTCTGGACCGGCGTGCTCTATACCGGCAGAGCCATCGCGATCGCAAGAGCGATACCGGCTGTGGGGCACCGGACGGCGTAGCCGATAGAGTTTGCGTGCAACGTTCAAACGAAAGGACGGCCTGTGACCCAGACCCCCGACGATCTGCGCTACACCGAGGAGCACGAGTGGGTACGCCGGATCGCACCGACCCGGGTGCGGGTGGGCATCACCGACTACGCCCAGTCTCAACTCGGTGACGTTGTGTTCGTGCAGCTGCCCGAGGCGGACGCGGACGTGGCCGCCGCGGACAGTATCGCGGAGGTCGAGTCGACCAAGAGCGTGTCCGACATCTACGCCCCGCTGAGCGCGAAAGTCGTTGCGGTGAACGACTTGCTGAACTCGGAGCCGGAGACGTTGAACACCGATCCCTACGGTGACGGGTGGCTGTTCGAGTTGGAGGTGGCTGACGCGGCGAGTCTCGACGTGACACTCGGTGAACTGCTGGATGCCGCAGGTTATCAAGGAGTTATCGGGGGCTGAAGCAGCCTTCCCAGTTCTACCTGCACGGGTGCGGCCCGGCAGGGTACGGTCAATGCCAACAGATGCACCCGGCGGTCGTGCCGGGAATCTAGAGACTCGACGGCAGGTCGTGGTACCAGAGGTATCACCTGCTTGCAGGGATAATCAGGTTCGAGGAGGAGAGAAACGGTGAGCGAGAACAAAGACCCGGGTTACGGGGAGACCGCGGCCGAGACGACGTCGGTCTTCCGCGCGGATTTCCTGAACGAGGTCGACGCGTCGCGCTCCGGAGAGCCGACCGGCGAGCAGCCGGTCCAAGGGGTCGAGGGTCTGCCCGTTGGCGCGGCCCTCCTGGTCGTCAAGCGCGGCCCGAACGCGGGCTCGCGGTTCCTGCTGGATCAGCCGACCACGTCGGCGGGGCGCCACCCCGACAGTGACATCTTTCTCGACGACGTCACCGTCAGCCGTCGGCACGCCGAGTTCCGTCAGGACGACGATTCGTTCCAGGTCGTCGATGTGGGCAGCCTGAACGGCACGTATGTGAACCGGGAGCCGGTGGACTCCTCGGAACTGCAGAACGGTGACGAGGTCCAGATCGGCAAGTTCCGGCTGGTGTTCCTCACCGGGCCGCGCGCCCAGGTGACCGACTCGTCGGCGGGCGCGGGGAGTCTATGACAGCGTCGGCGCCGGGTCGCGCCCACTCATGAAAGGCTCGGAGTCATGAAGGACCCAGCGCTGTGACCGGTGCGGCGCAGTGGGCACGCGGAGGAATGTCGATCGGCTCCGTGCTCGACCTGCTGCGCCCCGACTTTCCCGACGTCACCATCTCCAAGATCCGCTTCCTGGAAGCGGAGGGCCTGATCCGGCCGGAGCGGACGCCTTCGGGCTACCGCAGGTTCTCCGTGGCCGATGTGGAACGGCTGCGCTTCGTACTGACCGCGCAACGCGATCAGTACCTGCCGTTGAAGGTGATCAAGGAACAGCTCGAGGCAATCGACAGCGGTGCGGCGACGCTCGGCGTGCGGGAAGCCCGCGCCCGAGCGCATTCCGTCCGGTCCGGGGCGCCGGATTCCGGGCGCGGCACGCCGGAGGCCGGACCGGCCGCACCGGATTCCGATCGTGGCGTGCGCCCGGTGGCCGCGCCTCGCCGGCTCGGCGTCGTGCCGAGCGAGATCTCCCCGGATGATCTGCGGTTCGATCACGAAATCCGGATCACCCGGGCCGATCTGCTCGATCAGGCCGGGATCGAGGAGAAGTTCCTCAACGACCTCATCCGGGCCGGCCTGATCACGCCCGGTCCGGCGGGGTACTTCGACGCGGACGCGGTCACGCTGGCCAAGACCGCCCGGGCGATGGCCGAATTCGGTTTGGAGGCACGGCATCTGCGTGCGTTCAAGCTGGCCGCCGACCGGGAGGCCGCGCTCGTGGCGCAGATCGTCGCTCCGATCGCGAAGAGCCGGGACGCGGATGCGCGCGCCCGTGCCGAGGAGACGGTGCGCGAACTGGCCGCGCTGTCGCTGACCTTGCACACCTGTCTGGTGAAGTCCTCGGTCCGGGGCTCGCTCGGGGGCTGACTCCCGGCGGGCCTCCGGTCCGGAGGTTTCGGCGACCCAACACGGTGATTTCGGCTGTGCAGACGGATCGCTGGACCGGTGCGGGTTCGCCTAGACTCGTGGTACGGCGAGCTCTGCAGCGGTCATGCCGGGCCGGCGGCGAGTATGGGAGGCAGTGCGATGAGCGAAATGCGCGTGATCGGCATCCGTGTCGAGCAGCCACAGAACCAGCCCGTGCTGTTGCTCCGGGAAGTGGCGGGTGACCGGTATCTGCCGATCTGGATCGGGCAGGCCGAGGCGACGGCGATCGTGCTGGAACAGGAGGGGGTGACCCCGATCCGCCCGCTGACGCACGACTTGATCAAGATCCTGATCACCGAGCTGGGGCACACCCTCAAGGAGGTGCGGATCGTGGATCTGCAGGAGGGCACCTTCTACGCCGATCTCGTCTTCGAGAACGATCTGCGGATTTCGGCGCGGCCGTCGGATTCGGTTGCGATTGCCTTGCGGGTGGGTTGCCCGATCCATGCCGAGGAGTCGGTGCTCGAGGAAGCCGGCCTCGTGATGCCGGATGAGCGCGAGGACGAGGTGGAGAAGTTCAAGGAGTTTCTCGAGTCGGTGTCCCCCGACGACTTCAAGGCGACCGATAGCTGAAGTAGAGGTCGAGACTTTCCCCGCGCGTCGCGTTTGGCTCGATGACGCCGCTCCCTGGACAATCGTGGGGAGTAATCTCGACAGTTGGGCCACGACCGTTTCGGCCGAATCCGCACCGATTCGGTCGGTGACGGAGCCGGGTCATCGATGAGGCTGGGAATGCGTCGGCGAAGCAAGGGAGTGGTCAGTGGCAGAGCAATCGCAGGATGTGGTACAGCCAGGCCTGTTCCCCGACGATTCGGTACCTGACGATCTGGTCGGCTATCGCGTTCCCAGTGCGTGCCAGGTGGCCGGAATCACCTACCGGCAGCTCGATTACTGGGCGCGCACCGGTCTGGTGGTGCCCTCCATCCGGAGCGCCGCGGGTTCGGGGAGTCAGCGGCTGTACTCGTTCAAGGACATCCTGGTCCTGAAGATCGTCAAGCGGTTGCTCGACGCGGGCATCTCGCTGCAGAACATCCGGATCGCGGTCGATCATCTGCGCAGCCGCGGCGTCCAGGATCTCGCGGGCATCACCCTGTTCTCCGACGGCACCTCGGTCTACGAGTGCACCTCGGCCGAGGAGGTCGTCGATTTACTGCAGGGCGGGCAGGGAGTCTTCGGAATCGCGGTCAGCGGCGCCATGCGCGAACTGACGGGCGCCATCGCCAATTTCCCCGCGGAGCGCGCGTCGGCGATCACCGAACGCCCGGAGGACGAGCTGTCGTTCCGTCGGAAGGCGCGGATGAACCGCAAGACGGGCTAGAATTCGCCCAGTCCAGCGGGAAACACCGGGAACGAACGCTTCCACGGCCGGGTGAGGCGGGCAGCCGCCCCGGCCGTGGTGTGCGACAGCGCCGTTGGCGGCGGGACGAGGGGCGGGCAGCGAGAAGGGGGGCGCCGTGCAGGCAGGCGACATCACCGGATTGGTCGGGCCGATCGGCCGGATCGACGCGTTTCCGACCGTCGACGAACTCGACGCGTTCGCTGACGCGCTCGCCGCGGGTCATCCCGACCGGGTCTCGATCACCGAACTCGGCCGGTCTCGTGGCGGCGGTCCGATCCGCGAGGTGACCGTCGGATCGGGCGACCGCCACATCCTGGTCTTCGGCAATCCGCACCCGAACGAGCCCATCGGCATGGCCACCATTCGCCACCTGCTGGGCCGGATGGCCGCCGACGAATCGGTGACCGTGGGCGCCACGTGGCATTTCCTGCTGTGCGTCGACCCGGACGGAACGCGGTTGAACGAGGGCTGGTTTCCCGGGCCGCACACCAGGACCCGCGTCGCGCGCGGCTTCTACCGGCCGCCCGCCGTCGAACAGCCCGAATGGTGCTTCCCGACCGAGTGGCACGGCCGGCGCGTCGGGGTGCCGCTTCCCGAGACCGAGGCGATGATGTCGCTGATCGATCGGACCCGGCCGGCGTTGATCGCCTCGCTGCACAACGCGGAATTCGGCGGTGGTTTCTTCTATACCTCCGGCGGCGACCCCGGGTACTGGTCCGCGCTGACGGCCCGCCTCTCCGCCGCCGATGTGCCGATCTACCAGGGCGAACCCGATGCGCCGGGCGCCAGGACACTGGCCCCCGGCGTCTTCGAACTGCCGCGCTTCGAGGCGATGGCCGATCTGCTCGCGGCCCAGGGCCTGGACGCGGTCACCGCGCTGGGCGGGGGCGGCTGCCGGGACTACGCGGCGCGCTACGGCACGGCGATCCTGGTGTGCGAACTGCCGCTGTGGGTCGACGCGCGGATCGGCGACGGTTCGGCGGGCGACCGCGTGCTGGGCGACCTGCTCGACGCCACGGCCGCCGATTATCGAGCCATGGCCGAGGTCGCCTCGGAGGTGCTCGCCCGCGTCGAGGGCGAGTTGAGCGGCCGCAGCCCGTTCGAGCGGTCGGTGCGCGCGCTGGTCGCCGGGCTGCCGGGTCTCGCGGTGAGCAGACAGACTGTGCCGGAACGGGATCGGATCGCGACCAGGGGCGAGATCTTCGTCGGGCAGTACGACTGGACCGCGATGCTGCGTCTGCGGCTGGGCGGCATGCTGCTGCGCCTGCTGGAGGACGAATACGCGCGCGGCGCGGCGCCGGTGCTGGCAGCCGAACGGGACCGGTTCGCCGCGATCTTCGAGCAATGGTGCGCGGACGTGGAGCAGAACGCACCAGGTGTCGCGGTGCCGCTGGCTCGTCTGGTGGGCATTCAAGCGGAGTCGATCATGCTGGCCGCGACGAGGCTGCGGGCGGGGTTGGCGATCTGACGGCGCTGGTCGCTCGAGTGACCAGAACAACACGGCGCGGGCGGGGTCCCGTGGCGCGCTGCGGCGTGGCGTCGGCATAAACTGACGGTGCGTCGCCGCCGTGCGGGAGAGTCTCGGTCTCGAAAAGAGCCCGAGCGCCGAAGGAGCAGCACCTCCCCGTCAATCTCTCAGGCAAAAGGACCGTGCGGGCTTCGGCGCCTCTGGAAAGCGGTGGCTTCGAGCTGCCCGCCCATGGGGAAAGGGTCTCGGCCACCGGTCGCGGCACCCGAATCTCTCAGGCGCCACGACAGAGGGGGAGGGCCGGTACCCGTCGACCGCCTGGCCGACCCCGCCCGACCTTGGGAGCTGTTGTGACTCGCTCATTCGCCGACCGCCATATCGGACCCGACCGGGAGGAACTGGCCCGGATCCTGGACGTCGTCGGCGTGGCGTCGCTGGACGACCTGGCCGCGGCGGCGCTGCCCGCGAGCATCTTGGACGGTACGGGCCTGGCCGGGCTGCCCGCGGCGGGTTCGGAGCACGAGGTGCTCGCCGAACTCGCGGAACTGGCGCACTCCAACACCGTGGCCACCTCGATGATCGGGCTCGGCTACTACGACACGCTGACCCCGCCGGTGCTGGTGCGCAACCTGCTGGAGAATCCCGCCTGGTACACCGCATACACGCCGTATCAGCCCGAGATCAGCCAGGGCAGGCTCGAGGCGCTGCTGAACTTCCAGACGATGGTGTCGGAGCTGACCGGCATGGACGTCGCCAACGCGTCCATGCTGGACGAGGCCACCGCCGCCGCCGAGGCGATGACGCTGCTGCGTCGGGCGAGCAAGGCGAAGTCCCGGCGACTGCTGATCGACACGGATCTGTTCCCGCAGACCAGAACGGTGCTCTACACCCGGGCCGAGCCGCTCGACCTGGAGATCGTGGAGGCGGACCTGTCCACCGGCGAGTTGCCCGACGGCGAGTTCTTCGGTGTCCTGGCGCAGACGCCGGGAGCCTCCGGTCGCGTCCTGGACCGGACCGGTCTGATCGCGGCGGCGCACGAGCGCGGCGCGCTGGTGGCGATCGGCGCGGATCTGCTGGCCATGACCCTGATCACGCCGCCCGGTGAGCAGGGCGCCGACGTGTGCTTCGGCACCACCCAGCGCTTCGGCGTCCCGCTCGGCTTCGGCGGCCCGCACGCCGGATACCTCGCGGTGCGGCAGGCGCAGGCCCGCCAGCTGCCCGGCCGCTTGGTCGGCGTCTCGGTGGACGCGGACGGCGCGGTCGCCTACCGGCTGGCGCTGCAGACCCGCGAGCAGCACATCCGCCGGGAGAAGGCGACCTCCAACATCTGCACCGCGCAGGTGCTGCTGGCCATCGTGGCCGCGATGTACGCCTCCTACCACGGCGCCGGCGGATTGCGGGCGATCGCCCGCCGGGTGCATGGGCACGCCGCGGCGATCGCGGCCGGGCTGGACGGCGCGGTCGTGCACGACAGCTTCTTCGACACCGTGCTCGCGCATGTGCCAGGAGGCGCGGAAGCCGTTGTGGCCAAAGCCAAGTCGCGCGGCATCAATCTACGCCTGGTAGACGCCGACCACGTCGGCATCGCCTGCGACGAGGCGACCACCGAGGCGCATGTGGCGGCCGTGCTCGAGTCTTTCGGCACCGCGGTGTCGACCGAGTCCGGTGCGTCCGCGCCGGTCGCGGCGATCGAGAACCGCACCTCGGAGTTCCTGAACCACCCCGCGTTCACGAAGTACCGGACCGAGACGGCGATGCTGCGGTATCTGCGCGCGCTGTCGGACAAGGACATCGCGCTGGATCGCAGCATGATCCCGCTCGGCTCGTGCACCATGAAGCTCAACGCCGCCGCGGAGATGGAGTCCATCACCTGGCCGGGCTTCGCGCGCGTGCATCCCTACGCGCCGGTCGAGGACGCGCCCGGCCTGCTGAAGGTGATCGCCGACCTGGAACGCTGGCTGTCGGACATCACCGGGTACGACTCGGTGAGCCTGCAACCGAACGCGGGCAGCCAGGGCGAGTACGCCGGGCTGCTGGCCATCCGCCGCTATCACCTCGACCGCGGTGACACCCATCGCGACACCTGCCTGATCCCGTCCAGCGCGCACGGCACCAACGCGGCGTCGGCGGCCATGGCCGGGCTGCGCGTGGAGGTGGTCAAGTGCCGCGCCAACGGCGACGTCGATCTCGACGACCTGCGGGCCAAGATCGCCGATCACGCCGATCGGCTGGCCTGCATCATGATCACCTACCCGTCCACGCACGGCGTCTACGAGCACGAGGTGGCCGAGTTGTGCGCGCTGGTGCACGACGCGGGTGGCCAGGTCTACGTGGACGGCGCCAATCTGAACGCCTTGGTCGGCCTGGCCCGGCCGGGCCGGTTCGGCGGCGACGTGAGCCACTTGAACCTGCACAAGACCTTCTGCATCCCGCACGGCGGCGGCGGTCCCGGCGTCGGGCCGGTCGCGGTGCGTGCGCACCTGGCACGCTACCTGCCCGGCGATCCGCTGGAAGCGGGATCGCACGCGGTGTCGGCGGCGAAGTACGGCTCGGCCTCGATTCTGCCGATCACCTGGGCCTACATTCGCATGATGGGCGCCGACGGGTTGCGCCGCGCCACGCTGTCGGCGATCGCCTCGGCGAACTACATCGCGCGGCGGCTCGACGAGTACTTCCCGGTGCTCTACACCGGCGAGCACGGCATGGTGGCCCACGAGTGCATCCTGGACCTGCGCGAGATCACCAAGCAGACCGGCGTCACCGTCGACGATGTGGCGAAACGCCTCGCGGACTACGGATTCCACGCGCCGACCATGAGCTTCCCGGTCGCCGGAACCCTGATGGTCGAGCCCACCGAGAGCGAGAACCTCGCCGAGCTGGACGACTTCATCGAGGCGATGATCGCCATCCGCGCCGAGATCGACCAGGTCGCCGCGGGCGTGTGGCCGGTGACCGACAATCCGTTGCGCGGCGCGCCGCACACGGCGGCGTCGCTGGTGGGGGAGTGGGAGCACCCCTACAGCCGGGAAGTCGCCGTGTATCCGCGCGGGCTCGCGCATGCCCGGGCGAAGGTGTGGCCGCCGGTGCGCCGGATCGACGGCGCCTACGGCGACCGGAACCTCGTGTGCGCCTGCCCGCCGCTGGAGGCTTACGCGGGCTGAACCGCCGGCTCGGGGCGTACCCCGCGGTCATCCCGCGGCAGCCGCCTTCGCGTAGGTGTTCACCAGGTCCGGCCAACCGCCCGCGCTGCCGACCGCGTCGTGCATGGATTCCCAGCCGGGGCCGTGCTTGTCGAAACCTGAGTGCACCAGCGTGACGGCGGTTCGCTCGGGAGCGAGGGCCGAGAAAGTGACATCGACGCGGCTGGCGCGCTCCGGATCGGGCTCGTGCTTCCAGTCCAACCCGATCTCCCAGGAGAACGCGAAATGGGTGGGCGGCTGCCACACGAGCACGGTTCCCCACGGGCATTCGGTGCCGTCCTCCTCACGGCCGAGGCAGCGGCCGCCCACACGCGGCTCGATCACCTCCTCGGTGAGCCGGCCGGTGCCGATGTGGTGCTCGCGCGGCCACCAGCTGTCGATGCCGGCGGTGAACACCTCGTACGCGGTCTCGATGGGTGCGTCGATGACGAGTTCGACGCGCACGTCCTTCTCGCTGGCCTGCTGTGTCATGACTGCTCCTCGCTGGTGGCTCGTTTTTCGGTGGCCCGCCGGTTCGCTTCGTCCTGAAAAGCCGACATGGCGGCCGTCCAGAAGTGCGTGAAATACGCGCGCAGCGCGTCGATGCCGGTGGGATTCAAGCGATAGACCCGGCGCGTGCCGACCGCCTCGTGGGTCACCAATCCGGCCTGTTCCAGCACCTTGAGGTGCTGGGAGACGGCGGGCCTGCTCACCGGCAGGCTCTCGGCCAGCTGTCCTACCGCGCACGGCCCCTTGCCGAGGCGTTCGAAGATCGCCCGCCTCGTCGGATCGCCCAGTGCGTCCAGTGCCGCATCTCGGTAAGTCCCCACGAACCGTAAGTCTAAACTTACCAATGCGGAATGTCTACGACGCCGGGCGAGTGACGTATGTGAATTCCGGCGGTAGCGGTCGAAAGGGCCGGGACTACGGTGTGGTGAGCGCTTGAACCACGGCGTTGCCGAAGCCGATGTCATCGGAGGTGGCCAGCCGGGTGTAGTGGCCACCGGTCTGCTGCGCCAGGGCCTGGAGTGTCTGGGTGCCGCTGCCGCCGAGCACGATCACGTCGACGCGGACGGGGCGGGCGCTGTCGGTCGCGGCGGTGATGTCCGCGGCGAGTTGGGTGCCGGTGACCGTGGAATCGTCGTCGGGTCCATCGGTGATCAGCAGCACCGAATTGGTGCGGCCCCGCGTGTACCCGGCCACCGCGCTCTTGTACGCCGCGATCAGGGAAGGATACGCCTGGTCGGCCTTGGTTTCGCTCGGGCGCACCGAGGTCAGCGCGGTACTGATCTTCGTCCGCTGGTCGGCACCGAGCGGGGCGGTGGCGGCCGCCACCCGGTACGGGGTGTTGCCGTCGAGGTTCTTGCCGAAGGTCCACACGCCGAGGCCGAAGTCGGGCGGCATCACCGTCATCGTGGAGTTCAGGGCGGCGAGGACGTTCGCCAAGCGCGTCGTCGTTCCCTCGGCGGTTCCCATCGACGCGGACACGTCGACGAGGACGGTCGATTGCACACCGAGCACGGGATTCGCCAGCGTGGCGCGCACTTTGTCGAGTGCGCCACGCGCCGGGGCGGCCGCGGCGGCCGGCGGCGCACTGCCGAAGCCCGCCGCGAGGAAGGCCTGCGCCTGCTCGGGCTTGCGCAGGTAGTCGGTGAACCGTCCGGCGATGAGGTTCTGCGTCTTGTCCACCCAGGCGCCGGACATCAGCGCGGCCGGGTAGTCGGCCACGGGTGCGGACCCGGCGGGGTGGAAGGCGGCGACGCCGGCGACACCATTCAGTTGCTGTTCGGTTGCCGCAATCGCGTGCACTGGCGCGTCCTGTGTCGTGATCTCCGCCAGCGCGGCCGCGGTGTCGGCGGACTCGGGGGCGTCGGCGGCGAGTCCGGAGATCGCGGCGACCACCTGACCGGACTGTGCGGCCTGCTCGCTCAGCGGCTCGGCGCCCGAGACCGCGGATCCGACCGCCGCGGCCGCGGCCAGCGTGGCGTCACCCGAGGGAAGAGCCATCCGCAGTCCGCCCCACCCGCTGAGCCCGATCTCGCCGAGTGAGCCCTGCTGCAATTGCGGCAGATCCGCCCACGACACGTCGGCCTGCTCCAGCGCGCGCCGCAGGTCTTCCGGCACCGCGAGCACGATCGGGCTGGCGGCGATGGACACCGGCGTGCCCTCGATCAGGCCGGGGACGCGCATGGACTCGATCGAGCGGGTCGAATCGGCGATCCACAGCGCCGGCTGCGGGCCGAGCGCCTGGTCCCACGGCTTGCCGCTGGTGAACGCCGCGACGACCGCCGCGGAGGGCCGCGCGGTCACCTCGACCTTGGCGCAGTGGTCGCGCACTTTCGGCTGGGTGGCGTTGTAGCCGTCCGCGGCGGCCCGCACCTGCGCCGCGATGCTGGGATCGGCCGTCACGTAGAGCGTCGCGGGACCCTCCACGCATTCGGCTGCCGCCGCGCTGTCCTGATCCGCCGCGCGATCACGCAGCTGGAACCAGCCGACGACGATCGCGGCCAGTAACGCAATGGCAACCACCGCGATAACCGGACCTTTGCTGACGCCCCGGGACCTGGTTCCGCTGCGATGAGTGCCCACGCGCTCAGTGTATGGTCACCCGCTCGGCGCGAATTCCGCGAGGCTTCCCCCGACCGGCACGCGCGGGAACCGCATCCGGGAGTGCCGCCGTCGCACCCGGAACGGCGCGACGGCGGGACTTCAGTGGCGGATCACTCGTCCGCGGTCGAACTCGTGCCCTCCCCAGACACCCGACTGCCCGGTGCGCGCGGCGAAGTCACCGCACGCGTCCCGGATCGGACAGCGTGCGCACACTTCGCGGGCGTAATCGAAGTCTTGTGACGGGTACGGGAACCAGGCTTCGTGGTTGGGGTCGCCGCGGCAGGCCGCCCGGTGCCACCCTCGGGAATCCGAGAGCGGGAGCAGGTCGGCCAGGGTCAGCTCCGCGACGGCGGTGGTCTCGGTGCGCGTCATCGCGATCGTCTCCTTTCTCGGGTCGTGGTCAGGTCGCGGCGAGTTGCTTCCAGATCCGGCGCTGCTGCCTGACCTGATGGGTGGGGGCCTTCGGTTCCCAGAGCAGGCGCATGCCCGCCTCTTCCGGGGTGCGGTCGGCCTTGGCCGCGTTGCACGGCGCGCAGCAGGCCACGAGATTGCTCCAGGTGTTCGGGCCGCCCCGCGACCGGGGCCGGATGTGGTCCACGGTGCGTGCCCACCCGGCGCAGTAGCCGCACCGGTTCCGGTCGCGGCGCAGCACACCCGCCAGCGTGGCCCTGCTCTCGTCGTGTACCAGCACGGTGTGCTCCAGGTAGACGTAGCGCAGCAGCCGAATCGTCTGCGGCAGCGCGATTTCCATGTGTCGCGACCGGATGGGGAAGTGCGGCTCCCGGTCGGCCACCGACTCCGCGGCTCCGGCGACCAGCAGCACCACGGCCCGGTCGGCCTTGACCTCGTCGAGCGCCTCGTAGGAGGCATTGAGGACGAGGACCCCGGTGTGTATCCAGTTGTCGGCGGTTATCGCCGCCTGGTCGGCGGCACGGAGGAACGTCATGGGAATCACCATGTTTCATGCGGAATCGAGCGAAGGAGAACGGGATACGGCGATCAGCCGATGGCCTGGAGGCGGCTGTGATCCGATTCGCCGTGCCGTGCGCGCATCGGCCTGCCGAACGTGCCGCCCGTGGCCGACGCTTGCGCCGCCCAGCTCGCCGTTCGCTTGGTCGTCTTCGAATTCACTGCCGCCCTCCTCTCACTGCTCGGGGGCCACCTCGAGGCGGTGGCCGGTGCCGAAACACATGGTGGCACAGCGCACCCGCCGTTGTCGGGTCATTTTTCGGCAGTGCGCGGCAGGGGTACGCGGGGTCAGGCCGGTCGCAGCTCGGCGGCGCCGAAGGAGACGTTGAACCGGTCGCACCAGATCGCGACGCTGGTCAGCCGGGCCAGGTCGGCGTCGGCGGGGATGGCGTAGTTCTGGCTTCCCCGGTTGCCTTTGAGCTTGCCCAGGTCGGTGTGGAGGCCGTCGTCGAAGACGAACCAGCCGTCGCGGCCCTCGCGCACCGGCGCGTCGGTGAGCCACACGTGCAGGTCGGGTCCGTCGGAGGTGTCGAGGTTCTCCACGCGCAGCACTCTGCTGCCGTCGGGCAGCCGCAGGATCACCACGCCGCCGGAGGTCGCGTGCTCGTGCGAGACGAACGTGCCCTGGGCGAGCGTGCGGGGCTGTGCGTCAGCGCCGCCCGGCGCGGGCGTCGCGGCGACCGACGGCGCGGCCTCCTCGACGGTGGTGTCGGTGAACAGCCGCCAGGGCTGGAACACGGCCAGTCCGACGCCCAGCGCCGCCACCAGCAGCACCGCGAAGACCCACGTGATCGGCGATCGAGCGATTCCGCGTGCGGACGCCATGGCTTCTCCTCGGAGCGTCGTCGAAAGGGCCGGTGCTCGCCCCCGTCCGATTATGGGGGCGAAGCGGTGGCGGCGTCGACGGAACGGATCGGCGTCATCCGAGCGGGGACCGGCCGAGCAGGACGCGGCCGGTGAAGTGGGTCTGCTTGGCACGGGGCAACGGGTGGAACAGACAGCCGTGCACGTCGCGGTAGCGCATCTCGAGTTCGCAGGTGCGGGAATAACCCAGGCCGCCGACGGTTTCGATGGCCGAGCGCACGGTGCGCACGAGCGCGTCCGCCGCGGCGGTCTTCCGGCTGAGCGTCCGGCTCGCGTGCTGATCGGTATCGGCGAAACGCAGGTTCTCCGACGCGGCGAACATCGCGTCGACGAGGTCGCCCGCGGCGGTGTGCGCGGTGGCCATCTCACCCGCCAGCTGGACGGTCGGCGCGTCGGCCCGCCCCGCCGCCAGCGTGGTCGCGAGGTCGACCGCGCCATCGGCGATGCCGAGATAGGCCGCCATCACCAGCGGCATGGCGGCGCCGAGCACGACGTTCAGCAGTGGCGGCCAGACGGTGGCGGGACGGGCCAGTGACACCGCCGCGTCGGGCACGAACACGTCCTCCAGCACGACGGTATGCGAACCGGACGCACGCAGGCCGAGGGTGTCCCAGGTGCGCTCGATCCGCACGCCGTCGGCGGCGAACGGTACGGCGCAGTGCAGCACCTGCGGGCCTTCCGGTGCGTCGTCCCAGCGCACGCTGGTCACCAAGACGGTGCCCGCCTCGCATCCGCTGGCCGGGGCTTTGCGCGCGTGCACCCGGTAGCCGCCGTCGACGCGCTCGGCGCGGCCGTTGGAGCCGACCCAGTCGGAGGCGCCGGTGCTGACCAGGATCGCGCCCGCGAGCACCTTGGCGAACAGCGGTGCGGCGTCGATGCCGTGGTTGTGCCGCCACACCTGGGCGGCGACCAAGTGGGTGTGCATCGCGAAGGCGACCGCGGTGGAGGGGTCGTGACGACCCAGTTCGCGTAGGATCTCGCCCATCTCGCGGTGGGTGACGCCGCCACCGCCGAACTCGGCGGGCACGAGGGCCGCGGACAGTCCGCTCTCGCGCAGCAGGTCGAACGCGGCGAGCGAGATCTCCCCGGAGCGGTCGCGTTCGGCGACTCCAGGACGAAGGGTCTCGCCGACGCGGCGTGCGCGGGCGATCCAGTCGATGGCGGTGGTGTCGGTGCTGGCAGGAGCTGTAGTGGTCATGTTTCGAAACTAAGAACGGCCGCGATAACCGGATAGTGCAGAAAGTGGACCTCGCCGGTCCAGAAACGAGACCCCGTCCGCGAGGTGCCATGACGACTCCGCCGCCGAGTTACGGCCAGTACTGCCCGATTTCGCGCGCGCTCGACCTGGTGGGCGAGCGCTGGTCGCTGCTGATCCTGCGCGACCTGCTGCTGGGCACCACCCGGTTCAACGACCTCGCGCGCGGCCTGCCCGGTCTGTCGCGCAGCCTGCTCGCCAAACGCCTGCGGCAGTTCGAACGGGCCGGGCTGGTGGAAAGGCCGGCGGGGGAATACCTGCTCACCGACGCGGGGCGGGAGCTCGAGCCGATCCTGTTCGGCCTCGGCGAATGGGGCGCGCGCTGGAGTTTCGGCGCGCCGCGCGCGGACGAGCGCGACCCCGCCCTGCTGGTGTGGTGGATGCACACACGAGTGGACACCTCGTCGTTCCCCGGGCGTCGGCACGTCCTGCTGGTGCGCTTCACCGACGACTCGCGGCGCTTCTGGATCGTGGTCGAGGCGGGCGTGCCCTCGGTGTGCGAGTCCGACCCCGGCTATCCCGTGGACGTCGCGATCGGTGCCGACGTCGCCTCGCTCTACCAGGTGTGGCTGGGGCGGCTGCCGCTGGCGCACGCGCTGCGGACGGGCCGGGTGACGTTCACCGGCCCGCCCGCGCTCACCCGCCGGATGCCGTCGGTGCTGCGGCTCAGCCCGGTGGCCGGGTACGTGGACACCTCGCACAAGGACGCGACGGCCCGACGCGCGTCCTGAACCCGCGCGCCGACTTCAGAGGTTCCCGACGACGTGCTCGAGGCGCCGGGCGACCAGCTCGCGCGCCTTCTCCCGCAGCGCAGGCCGGTATCCGCTCGGATACACCGGGTCGGCCGGGGCGTAGTCCTTCAGCACCTCTTTCGCGAGCGTGATCTTGTGCACCTCGGTGGGGCCGTCCGCGATGGCCATCACCTCGGCGTAGGTGAGCATGTCGACGAACGGCAGATCCTGGCTGACGCCCAGTGCGCCGTGCAGGTGCAGCGCGCGCTGGGCGATGTCGTGCATCACCTTGGGCATGGCGACCTTGATGGCGGCGATGTCCTTGCGCACCTTCTTGTAGTCCTGCTCCTTGTCGATGCGCCACGCCGTACGCAGCACCAGCAGCCGGAACTGCTCCATCTCGATCCAGCTGTCGGCGATGCGTTCCTGGGTCATCTGCAACCCGGCCAGTGGCCCGCCGCGCATCGGACGAGAGACCGCTCGCTCGGCCATCATGTCGAACGCCTTGCGGACCATGGCGACCGTGCGCATCGCGTGATGCACGCGGCCGCCGCCCAGCCGCGTCTGCGCGACGACGAAGCCGTCGCCTTCCGCGCCGAGCAGGTGATCGGCGGGGACGCGGACGTCGGTGAACCGCAGATGGCCCTCGTGCTCGCTGAATCCGGCGACGTGATAGTTCTTCACGATCTCCAGGCCGGGAGCGTCGGCGGGCACGATGAACATCGACATGCCCCGATACGGACTCACCTCGGGGTCGGTCACCACCATGACGATGTGGAAGGCGGCGAACTGCGCGTTGGAGTTGAACCACTTCTCCCCGTTGATCACCCAGTGGTCGCCGTCGCGCACCGCGCGGGTCCGGAACAGCGTCGGGTCCGAACCGCCGGTCGGCTCGGTCATCACGTAGCAGGAACCGATCTCACCGGCCAGCAGCGGCTCGAGGTAGGTCTTCTTCTGCTCCGGCGTGCCGTAGTGCGCGAGGATCTCGGCGTTGCCGGAATCCGGTGCCTGGCAACCGAATACCGACGGCGCCCACACCGACGTGCCGAGCACCTCGTTGAGCAGGGCCAGCTTCATCTGACCGTAGCCGGGACCACCCAGTTCGGGTCCGAGGTGGCAGGCCCACAGGCCCTGGTCCTTGACCTGCTCCTGCAGCGGCCGCAGCAGCGCCGTGGCCTCGCGGTCGGTGCGGTCGTACGGATTGGGGTAGAGCAGGTCCAGCGGCTCCACCTCGGTGCGGACGAACTCCGCCGCCCAGTCCAGTTTCCGCTGGTACTCCGGATCGGTCTCGAAATCCCAAGCCATGGTCAGCCTTTCGTATACCGCGCGGTGCCGGTCACCACGCCGTCGAGCAAAGTGGTCGCGAGGATGTCGGCGATCTCGCCGGGAGAGCGGTCGCCGTGCGGGCGATACCAGAACGAGACCATGTTCACCATGCCGAGCATGCTGTTGGTCACCACGTGGTCGTCGGTGCGCAACAGCCCCTCGGCGTGACCGGCGTCGACGACGCGTTGCCAGCAGTGCTGCACCCGGTCGCGCAGCTCCTGCAACTGCGCGGCGCGCTCGCCGGTGAGCGCGCCGACGTCGCGCAGCTGGATGGCCACCTCGCGCTGATGACGGATGATCAGCCGGACGTGACTGTGAATCATCTTGCGCAGCTTGGTGACCGGATCGTCGGAGCCGTCGGCGATCGCTTCGGCCTCGGCCAGCATCGGCTGGATGTAGTCGCGCAGGATCTGCCAGAGCAGTTCCTCTTTCGAACCGATGTGGTAGTACAGGGCGCCGCGCTGCACATCGGCGCGCTCGCCGATCTCGGCCACGCCGGTGCCGTGGAAGCCCTGTTCGGCGAACAGGTCGATCGCCGCCCGCACGATGCGCGCCCTGGTGTCGCTCGCCGTCGACTCGGCGGCGGGCGGGCGGCCGCGCCTGCGGGACGGCGCGCTCATCGCGACGGGTCCAGGACGATTTTGCCCACCCCGTCGGCTCGCTCGGCGAACATCCGGTAGGCGTCGGGCCCTTCGGACATCGGCAGGTGATGGGTGACCACCGCCTCGGGCCGCAGCCTGCCGCCCGCGGTGAGTTTCAGCAGGGCCGGCAGCTCGTACTGGATCGAGCACAGCCCGATGTGGAATTCGAGGTCCTTGACCTGCGCCGCCATCAAATGGAACGGATAGGCGCGGTTGTGGCTCACGCCGATCACGCTGACCCGGCCGCCGTGCCCGACGGCGCTGATCGCCAGCTTGATGGTGGCGTCGGCCCCGACCGCCTCGATCGCGACATCCGCTCCGCCGTGCAGCATGTCGCGGATCGCCTGCTTGGGATCGTCCGCGTCGACCGGCTCCGCGCCCAGCTCGGCGGCGCGTTCGCGGCGTTCGGCGAGCAGGTCCACGCCGAGCACGCGTGCCGCTCCCATCGCGAAGGCGGACTGCACCGCCATGAGACCGACCGGGCCGAGTCCGATCACCACCACGGTGTCGCCCGGCGCGATCCGAGCGCGCCGGGCGCCGTACCACCCGGTGGGCGCGTTGTCGGTGAGCACGACGGCGGCGGTGTCGCTCACCTCGTCGGGCAACTTCGCCAGGTTGCCCGCGGCGTGCGGGACGGCGAGCAACTGGGCCTGGCATCCCGCCAGCGAGCCCCCGAGCCCATAGCAGGCGTCGACGGGCAGCGGATGGCGCGCGCACGCGGTGACGATCCCGGCGCGGCACTGCGCACAGCTGTCGCAGCCCGCTGAGGCGGCGACCAGCACGCGGTCACCGACGGCGAATCCGCGTGCCTGCGGGCCCAGCTCCACGATCTCGCCGACCGCTTCGTGCCCGACGCCGTAGCCGGCGCCCGGGACGAATCCGTGCCCGGCGTAGATGTGCAGATCGCTGCCGCAGATGCCGGCCGCGGTGACCCGGACGATCGCGCCGTCCGGTCCGGGCAGGGCCGGGTCCGGCCGATCCTGGTACGAGATCTGCCGCGGGCCTTCGTAAGTCAGCGCCTTCATCGCCAGCCTCCGTCGACCGCGAGGGTGGCGCCGGTGCAGAACGCCGAGGCGTCGGTGGCGAAGAACAGCGCCGCACCGACGATCTCCGCCGGCTTGCCGACCCGGCGCAGGGCGTTGTGTTCGGTGAGTGCCGCGCGCAACTCGTCGGGCCACGCGGTGGCGATGTCGGTGTCGAAGGGGCCGCACTGGATGGTGTTGACGCGGACGTTCGGCGCGAACGTCTGGGCCAGCCCGCCGGTCAGGGCGTTGAGTCCCGCCTTGGCCGCCGAGTACGGGACCGCGAAGGGCTCCGGCCTGCTCGCCTCGATCGAGGAGACGTTGATGATCGAGCCGCCGCCGTCGGCCGCCATGCGGCTGCCGATCAGGGCGGACAGCCGGAACGGTCCCTTGAGGTTCACTCCGATGACCTTGTCGAACAACGCCTCGGTGACCTGGTCCAAGCTCGGGTACAGCGGCGACAGGCCCGCGTTGTTGACCAGCACGTCCACCCGGCCGAACGCGTCGTAGACGGTCTCCACCAGAGCGTCGCACTGCGACCAGTCGCTGACGTTGCAGGCCACCGGCAAGGCGCGGCGGCCGAACCGCTCGGTCACCTCCTCGGCCAGGGCGGCGCAGCCGTCCAGTTTGCGGCTGGCGATCACCACGTCCGCGCCGGCCCCGGCGAACGCGAGCACCATCTGCTTGCCCAGCCCTCGGCTTCCCCCGGTGACGACGGCGACCTTGTCGGTGAGTGGCACCTGAACTCCTGCATGTCAAGAAATGTTCCGATCAGTACATTAAATCGGCCGCGGGTTAGGATCAAGGGGCTGTCCGGCCGACCGTCGACGGCGCGAAGGCCCGCCGGGTGAAAGACCAGCGCACACCGGCGTGGCGGACGGATTCGGGCACAGGCCCTGGACGACCCGGCGCGCGGCAACCCCACTACCCGCGGGTAACATGGCACTGTTTTCCCACTCGGCTTTCTCGGAAGTGAGGCAGTAGATGACAGAGCGGATTCAGGTCGGCGGGCTCCAGGTGGCACGCGTTCTCCACGAGTTCGTCGAGAACGAGGCGCTCCCCGGTTCCGGCGTGGACTCCGCCGCGTTCTGGGCCGGCGCCGAGCGGGTCATCAACGATCTCGCTCCGCGCAACCGCGCGCTGCTCGCCGAACGCGACGAGATCCAGGGCAAGGTCGACGCCTGGCACGCGGAGCACCCCGGCGCGAACTACGACAAGGCCGCCTACAAGAACTTCCTGACCGAGATCGGCTACCTGCGGCCCGAGCCCGCCGATTTCCAGATCACCACCCAGAACGTGGACGAGGAGATCGCCGCCACCGCGGGCCCGCAGCTGGTGGTGCCGGTGATGAACGCCCGCTTCGCGATCAACGCCGCCAACGCGCGCTGGGGCTCGCTGTACGACGCGCTCTACGGCACCGACGCCATCTCCGAGGCGGGCGGCGCGGAGAAGGGCACCGGCTACAACAAGGTGCGCGGCGACAAGGTCATCGAGTGGGCGCGCAACTTCCTCGACGACTCGGTCACCCTGATCACCGGTTCGCACATCGGCTCGACGTCCTACAAGATCGTCGACGGCGAGCTCGAGGTCGGCCTGGAGGACGGCACCAGCATCGGCCTGGCCGACGCCTCGCAACTGGTCGGCTACCTGGGTGACCCGGAGGCGCCGAGCTCGGTGCTGCTGAAGCACAACGGCCTGCACATCGAGATCCAGATCGACCCGCAGTCCCCGATCGGCAGCACCGACACCGCGGGCGTCAAGGACGTCGTGCTGGAGTCCGCGGTCACCACGATCATGGACTTCGAGGACTCGGTCGCTGCGGTCGACGCCGAGGACAAGGTGCTCTGCTACCACAACTGGCTCGGCCTGATGAAGGGCGACCTCGCGGAGAAGGTCAGCAAGGGCGAGAAGACCTTCACCCGCACCATGAACCCCGACCGCGTGTACACCGCGCTGGACGGCGGCGAACTGGTGCTGCACGGCCGTTCGCTGCTGTTCGTGCGCAACGTCGGCCACCTGATGACCTCCGACGCGATCCTCGACGCCGAGGGCAACGAGGTGCCTGAGGGCATCATGGACGGGCTGATCACCTCGCTGATCGCCAAGCACAGCCTGGCCGACGACGCGAAGCTGAAGAACAGCCGCACCGGCTCCGTCTACATCGTGAAGCCGAAGATGCACGGCCCCGACGAAGTCGCCTTCACCAACGAGCTGTTCGGCCGGATCGAGGACGTGCTCGGGCTGGAGCGCAACACGCTCAAGGTCGGCATCATGGACGAGGAGCGCCGGACCACGGTGAACCTCAAGGCCTGCATCCAGGCCGCCGCCGAGCGGGTGGTGTTCATCAACACCGGCTTCCTGGACCGCACCGGCGACGAGATCCACACCTCCATGGAGGCCGGGCCGATGGTCCGCAAGGCGGATATGAAGTCCCAGCAGTGGATCCTGTCCTACGAGGACTGGAACGTCGACACCGGCCTCGCGGCGGGCCTGCCCGGCAAGGCGCAGATCGGTAAGGGCATGTGGGCCATGCCGGACCTGATGGCCGACATGCTCGCCCAGAAGATCGGCCATCCGCGCGCGGGCGCCAACACCGCGTGGGTGCCCTCGCCGACCGCCGCCACCTTGCACGCGACGCACTACCACCTCGTCGACGTGTTCAAGCGGCAGCAGGAGATCGCCAAGGGCGGCCGTCGCGCCACCGTCGACGAGATCCTGGAGATCCCGCTGGCCGCCGCGCCGAACTGGACCGACGAGGAGAAGCGCCAGGAGCTGGACAACAACTCGCAGTCCATCCTCGGCTACGTGGTGCGCTGGATCGACCAGGGCGTCGGCTGCTCCAAGGTGCCGGACATCAAGGACGTCGCGCTGATGGAAGACCGGGCGACTCTGCGCATCTCCAGCCAGCTGATGGCCAACTGGCTGCGCCACGGCATCGTCACCGCCGACGAGGTGGTGGCCAGCCTGGAGCGGATGGCCCCGGTCGTGGACCGGCAGAACGCGGGCGACCCGAACTACCGGGCGATGGCGCCGGACTTCGCGGGCAGCATCGCGTTCCAGGCGGCCAAGGAGCTGATCCTCGAGGGCACCAAGCAGCCCAACGGGTACACCGAGCCGATCCTGCACCGCCGTCGCCGCGAGGCGAAGGCGCTGGCCTGCGTCTAGCCTGCGCGTGTCGCGAATCCCCCGGTCCCGTCGGCCGGGGGATTCGCGCTTTCTGGGCAACGCGAGTTTCGACTCCCGTTTATCGGTCCGTTACCCTGGGTGCCGCACGGAATCGGTCGATTTGTGAGGAAGATTCATGGGAAGCGTTGTGCTCGACATCGTGGCATTGCTCGCCAATCGCGCGGCGATGTTCTGGAATTGGATGGCCACCGGATCGGCGGGCTTCCCGCCGCTGTGAGCGTGCGGTGCACGAGCTGTTTCGAGTAGCGAATCCCCTGGTCAGTCCTACTGGCCGGGGGATTTTGCGGTTCGGCGCGGAATCGAGAAACGTTCCGAAATGTTTGTTTTCACACCGGCGGCCCGCGCTCCGGGGCGCGTACGCGCGCCTGGTGCGCCGGAATTCGGAGGACCTTGCCGGATTCGGCGTATGGGAACTTCGGGGCGCGGCTTGCGAAATTAGCCCGTACACCGGTTACGCGGACGTCCAGTCGCGGTTCGCAGTGCTATAGCGCGTCGTCGTGATCGCCAGGGAGCAGGGCGTTTTCGCTGTCGATCCCGAGCGCGAAGCTCCTGCGCCTCGTATCTTGAACACGTGAACTCCGCAGGGTCCTCGCGCACACGGTCTCGTGTTCCTCGTTGGTTCGTACTGTGGATGGGGCTGGTGACCGCGCTGGTCGCGATCTGCTGCGCGGCGCTGTTCTGGCAACTCGCCGCCGAGGGCTCGTTCCCGACCCTCGTCGTGCTCTGGGCCGTCCTCGGCGTGCTGGGCGGCATCGCCGTCCTGTTCGGACTGCTCGGCCTGCTGCGCTACCGCGCCTTCTTCCACAGTCTCGCCTCGCCCGTGCTCATCGGTGCCCTGGTGGCGCTGACGCTCTACGACGTCCCGCAGGACACCGGCTGGCGGCTCTCCCGAGGCATCCTCGAAGACCAGGCCGCCGAGTGCGCCCACCCCGGCCAGCGCCACCGGCTCGGCGTCTACACCATCACCTTCGTCACGCCCCGGGATGGCGGCTGCCTGTTCTATACGCAGAAGGGCGACTCGAATACCGAAGGCTTCGCCTTCTTCCGCGACCCGGCCACCCCACCCCACCTCGGCCCACCCGCCACCAACGGCATCGAATACTCCGCCTTCGACGGGCAGTGGTACCGCTTCGTCGACACGCACTGACCGCGGTCGCGAACGGCTTCGGTCACTGTGCCCTGGTACCGAGGACCTCGTCGAGTGCGGTCGCCGTCGCGGCCGCGGGTTATCCATTCCGTGCGGCGCGCATGATCGGTGCAGGCCTACCTATAGCCACCGACAGGTCCGGGTGAGGCTGATCACCACTCGAACGGCAGTGGTTGGCGGGGCTCGATCCAGAGGGCTTCGGCGAGGGCGCAGAGCGTTCCGTCGGGGCGGGCCAAGGCGACGCCGACCGTGTGTTTGCGGCCCTGCGCGGAGACCGGCCAGCCGTAGGAGAGGTAGGAGTCGCCGGCGCGGACCGGTTCGAACTGCGTGGCGGTGAGGGCGGCGGTGACTGCTCCGGGCCGCAGATCGCGTAGGGCCATCGCGGCCCAGCCGCCGGGGCAATCCAGGGCGGCCCAGACATTTTCGGTGGTGAGGAAGCCGTCGGGTCCGGCGAGGAGCGGATCCGGTGTCCATGCGGCGACGACCATGTCGTAGGCGGACATCGCCCAGGGCGACAAGCGCAACCCGCGACCGGGCGCGCACGCCGCGCCGCAGCCGTAGCAGTGGCTCATCTTGCGCAGCACGTCGGCGGTCGCACTCGCCGCTCGTGCCGCTGCCCACGTGGGCGCGGGCCGCGGCGTCACCGTGAGCGCCGACGCGGATGCTTCGGCGAGCACCGTGCCGTCGAGGTCGGTGAGCGACGCGCCGCCGGAGCCGTTGGCGGCGAGCACCACCGGCGTGTCCACGGAAACCGCGCGCCGGAAGTCGACGCGGACCTGCGCGGCACCACTGGCGGCGGCGAGCAGCCCCGCCACGTACCCGCCGAAGGCCACACCCGGATAACCACGCACGTGCCCCGGCACCGTGCACGAATCGGTCCGAATCATCTGTCGCTGAACCTCTCCCGGCCGACGCTGATGACCGGCTCAGCCGACCATACCCGCCGCCCCGTCGCCGGACCGTCGCCGGGCCGCCGGTCATCCGCCTGCCGCTGCCGTGGCCGATCGCCCCGGACAACGGCAGCGCCCCGTCTCGGTGGTCACCTCGGCGCGCACGCTTGCCGCGACCAGGCGCCGGTCGGGTGACCTCGCCCGGCGACGCGCAGGCGGCGACACAACGCTCGCCGCCCCGGCTCGGCGACCGCGAGCGCGGATTGCGGCCCATCGGGTACCTCGGCCGGTGATGACTTCACGCGCTGGTCCTCCACTGTGTGACGCCCTGCACCGCCGGATCGGTGGCCTCGTGGGCGACGTGGCGTACCCCGGGCATCGCACGCCCGCGAGGCAGCCGTGTGCCGCGAGCTCCGCGCAGGTCGAGGCGATGGCGGAATATCTCTTCCTGCGAACGCTGTTGCGCCGAGACGTGACGAAAGCAGGAATGAACGTACTGGTCGTGTACGCCCACCCGAAGCCGGACTCACTCACCGGCGCTTTGAAAGACGTGGCCGTGCGGCAGTTGCGGGCGGACGGGCACGAGGTGCGGATCACCGACCTCTACGCGATGGGTTGGAAGGCCGCTGCCGACACCGACGATTTCGGCCCGGTCGCCGAACCCAATTTCATGCTGGCCTCGGGCGTGGCCTACCGCGCCGGGACGCTGAGTCCCGACATCCGCGCCGAGCAGGAGAAATTGCTGTGGGCCGACGCCGTGGTCCTGCATTTCCCGCTCTGGTGGTTCGGCATGCCCGCGATCATGAAGGGCTGGGTGGACCGGGTTCTCACCTGCGATTTCGCCTACGGAGCCGGGGGCAAGGCGCTGCCCAGGTACGGGGCGGGCGTCCTGGCCGGGCGGCGGGCGATGCTCGTGGTCTCCGTCGGGGGCAAGCAGCCGTCGTATTCCGATCGCGGGATCAACGGCCCCGTCGACGACCTGCTGTTCCCGATACACCACGGCATCCTGTACTACACCGGCATGGACGTGCTGCCGCCGTTCGTGGTGCACGACACGATCCGGCTCGGCGCCGAGCGCTTCGACGACGTCGCACACGAGTTGCGGCGGCGGATGTCCGAACTGCCGGAACTGGAGCCCATTCGATACCGGCCGCAGGGCGGCGGCGACTACGACCGCAGCCTGCGTCTGGTGCCGGGTCGCGAGGAGCGGGGAGCGAGCGGATTCGCGCTGCATGTGGCGTCGTGACCGAGTGGTCACGGCAAGGGCGCGGCTCCGCGCTGGGTGAGCAGCATGCCCATCACCCCAGCTTCCTGACTCTGCCCGTGGATCATGGCACGGGCGATCTCCTTGACCGGTCCGGAGCGCAGCAGGCCGTCGGCCGCCTCGGCCATCGCGATTCCGCCCTGGTGGTGGCGGAACATCAACTGCAGGAACAGGATTTCCGCAGGCCGGCCGCGCGCCGCCGCCAGATCGTCCAGCTCCGCCGTGCTCGCCATCCCTGGCATCGGGGGCGGGGCCTGCGCGACCGCTGTCGCATGGCGATGCGACGCGTCCCGTCTGTGCATCCACGCCATCGGGTGTGCGGCACCGGGCGGCGCGTCCGCCAGGCGCAGCCAGCCGAGCATGGTGCCGATCTCCAGCCGCTGGGTCCGGTCGAGTTGCTCGGCCAGCCGGGCGATCGCCGGATCGATCGAGCGATCGAGTCGCTGCACCATGAACAGTGCTTGCTGGTGATGGGTGGTCATGTCCTGGGCGAAAGCGATTTCCACCTCGGTGAGAACGGGATCGGGGGAACGGCTTTCGGGAAAAACCAGCGGCCGCAGCGCGGCGCCGAGCACGAGCAGCGCGAAGGCCGCCGACGCCAGGGCTGCGACGCGCATCCAGTGCGGCATCGCTACGACCCGACGATCGATCGCTGGTCCGCCGGCGGCGAGTACACCTCGTCGTCCAATCGCAGCACCATGAATCCGTTGTCCGAGCACGCGACGTAGAGTTGCGACCCGCGCCATTCCGGCGGCGAGAGACACCAATCGGTGGACACGTCGCCGAAGGCGAGCCTGCCGGTGCGCGGGGTGGTGGCATCCAACGGGTCGAACTGCCCCTCCAGCACGGCGCGCACCGCGGAGGGCGCGCTCATCAGCGGAACACCGATGAGGGAGGCGAGCGCGTGCGGCGAGTTCCACAGGCTCAGGTTCTGACCGGTGCGGGCGGGCGGGTTGTAGTAGGCGATCTCGCGGATGGCGTAGGGATCGCGGATGTCGAACACCCGGATGCCGGAGGAGATCCACCCGCAGGCCAGGGCGGTCGGGTTCACCCGGCGGTCGGCGGCGCAGTAGTGCGATTCGTAGGCGAAGGCGGAACCGCCCATGGAGGAGCCGATATTGCTGTCGATGTGCTGAGGCAGGTTGATCTCGAGCTTGATCTTGTTGGCGACCTTGGGCGCCGTCTCGTCGGAGATGTCGATGAGTTTGACGCCGCCGGAGCCGCCCTCGTCGACGGTGTAGAGGTAGGGCTTGCCGTCGTAACTGACCGGGACACTGTGCTGGGTGGCCCAGCCGTCCGTCCAGAACACCCGGCCGAGGTGGTGCACCTGCGGGTTCGGGTCGCGGCGCTGCACCGCGCTGATGTCGAGGACGGTGAATCCGCCGAGTGCGGAGAGGTACATCCGGTTGCCGTCGGGGCTGATCCCGAAGCCGTGCGCCTCGATGCCGGTCAGTCCCTGCCAGATCACGTGCGGGTTCGCCGGATCGGTCAAATCGACGGCGCTCACGAAACCGGGTGCGATCCCCGAGGCCCAATATGTGTTGCCGTCCGGGGAGAAGCCGCCCTCGTGGGTGGTGATCGGCAGCGGCATCAGCAGATTCGACCCCGGGCCGGGATTGAGCAGTCGCGGATGCGCGCAATCGGAGACGTCGTAGACCGACAGGTAGCCCACGCCTTCACCGACCGGAACGCCGGTGCCGACCAGCAGCTTGCGCTCGGTGTTGACCTTCAGGCTCTCCCAGGTGCCCGCGAGCATGGCGGGCTCGGTCAAGGTCACCGTGGGGCGCGGATGCGCCGGATCGGACACGTCGAGCACTTGGACGCCGCGCCCCTCGCCGAGCAGGTCGCCGGGGAAGAACGACCCGAGGTAGGCGCAGTGCTCGAAGCTGGTGGAGGTGATGCCCGCCCCGCGCCCCGCGTAGCCGCCGACGAAGGAGATGTTGCACCGGTAGCCCAGGGTGCTGCGCCCGCTGTCGCGGTCGGCGGCGGTGACATCGCCTTGCAGGCCGTTCTCGGGTGCGGCGCCGGGCCCGCAGTCGGCGCGCGGGACCGAGGTGCGCCCGACGTCGAGGAACTCCCGCACGGCGCTCGGCAGATCCGATTGCTGATCGGCCGACGCGCTCGCGGGCAGCAGCATGGCCGTGACCACGCCGATGGTGAGCAGAGCCAGCGGTTTGGTGCGGCACAGTCCGGCCAGTGGGCGCATCGTCGCGACCCCCAACTTCGTCGTCGAGCGTGGCTGTCCAGGGTGACTGGGACAGTCACTGCATGGTAGTGATTTCCCGGCGTCGCGAGGGGGAGTTTCGTCGAATCGCAGCCGGATTCGCGAAGTTTTCCAGCCGAAGGCGTCAGCGTGGATGGGTCGGTTCGGTGCGTCGAGCCGCGTCCCCACCGGTATGTGAGGCCAGCAGATCGTCGCAGACGCCGAGGAACGTTCGTCGCAGTTCGGCGGCGCGCTGGGCGAGCGCGGACTGGGCGCGAACGTATTCCGCGCGTCCGGCGGGCGTCTCGATGCGCACCGGCTCGTAGCCCAGCGCGGACAGATCGTAGGGGCTGGCGCGCATGTCGAGTTCGCGGGCGGCGCAAGCCAGCTCGAAACAATCCAGCAGCAACTGCGAGGAGATCAACGGCACGAGCTTGAAGCCCCACTTGTACAAATCCATGTTCGCGTGCAGGCAGCCCGGCTGCTCGCGGTGCAGTTGATCGGCGCGGGTGAGTGGTTCGGCATTGCGTCCGACGGCATCCGGGGTGAAGAAGCGGTAGGCGTCGAAATGCGTGCAGCGCAGCGACATCGAGTCGACCACGGCGTCCGTGCCCGCTCGCCCGAGCCGCAGCGGCACCTTCTGGTGGCGGACGTCGTCGGTGCGATACACCATTGCCCATTCGTGCAGGCCGAAGCAGGAGAGCTGGGCCGGCCGGGCAGCGGTGGCACGCAACAGGTCCGCGACGAAAACGAGGGTATCGCGGCGTTTTTCCAGGTAGGCGGGATCGGCGGTGTAGACGTCCGCCGCCCGTTGTCCGGTATTCGACTGGTCGGCGCGGACGCGGTGATACCCACGGGCGCCCTGGTACTCGGCGGCGTCCGCCAGCGCGAGGCCGTACCCCGGATGCCAGCGCCGCAACTGGGCGGGTTTGTGCCCGTAATAGGTGAACAAGAAGTCGATCACCGGGTGCGACGAACCCTGCGCCCGCCGTTCGAGATAGGGCCCGACCAGTCCGTCCAGCCGGGCCCGGTGCGTGGCGGCGGCTGCCCGCCACTGCGCGCCGGACAACACCCGCATGCTCACCGCGCTCCGGGCGGTTCGGTGTTACGCGCGGCCCAGGTCGTCATTCGCCCACCCGGTGCGTTCCGTCTCGGACGGTGCCGACGAATTCCTCCACCAGGTCCTCCAGCGCGACGATGCCGGTGGTGTTGCCCCGGTCGTCGACCACGCGCCCGAGGTGGCTGTTCGTGCGCCGCAGCCGCGCCAGCGCCTCGTAGAGCGTGGTGTTCATGCCGACCGTCGGCAGCGGGCGGATATCGGTGCGCGGGATCGGCGTGCCGGGGCCGGCGCTCTCGTCGGCGACCTTGTCGAGCACGTCCTTGACGTGCAGGTAGCCGACCAGCGAGCCGTCGTTGGCCCGCACCGGGAACCGGGAGAAGCCGGTCTCGGCGACAGCCGACTCGATGTCGCCGAGCGTGGTCCCGTTGCCGCGCAGCGGGATCGATCGGGTGGCGTCCCGTGGCACCATCACGTCGGCGACCACCCGGTCGCTGGTGCCGAGCGCCTGCGTCAGGCGGCGGTGTTCTTCCTCGTCGAGCAGCCCCTCCGAGCGGGACTCGCCGATCATCTCGGCCAGCTCGACCGTCGAGACGGTGGCCTCGAGCTCGTCCTTCGGCTCGATCCGCAGCAGGCGCAGCGACAGGTTGGCGGCCAGGTTGTAGAGCGCGATCAGCGGACGGGCCAGCCGCAGCCACATCAGGTGTGCCGGCACCAGCAGCAGCGCGCTGCGCTCCGGCCCGGCCAGCGCGATGTTCTTCGGGATCATCTCGCCGAACAGGATGTGCAGGATCACCACGATGGTCAGCGCGAGGGCGAACGCCACCGGGTGCAGCAGCTGTTCGGGCAGGCCGAGCAGCTCGAACGGGCCTTCCAGCAGGTGCGCGACGGCGGGCTCGCCGACCCGGCCGAGCAGGATCGAGCAGATGGTGATGCCCAGCTGCGCGGCCGCGAGCATCATCGAGAGGTTCTCGCCCGCCCGGATGACGGTGTTCGCATTGCGCTTGCCTTGCGCGGCGAGCGCTTCCAGCCGGTCGCGGCGGGCGGAGATGAGCGCGAACTCGGCGGCGACGAAGAAGGCGTTGCCGCCCAGCAGCACGACCGTGAGCAGGACGCCGAACAGGTCACCCATGGCTGTGCTCCTTGGTCGCGAGGGCGTCGGCGTCGACCGGGATCAGCCGGACCCGATCGATGCGCCGTCCGTCCATGCGCTCCACGCGCGCGATCCAGCCGCCCGTGCCATGGCTCTCGGGCGCCGTCCACTGCTGTGAGCGGGGATTCGGCAGCACGACTTCGTCGCCCGTCACCGGGATGCGCCCGAGCCTGGTCAGCACGAGGCCGCCCAGTGTCTCGTACTCGCCCTCGGGCGCGTCGTATCCGGTCGCCCGGGAGACCTCGTCGATGCGCAGTAGCCCCGAGCAGTCCCAGCCGTCGGAGACGCGCCGTACGTCGCGCTCCTCCTCGTCGTGCTCGTCGCGGACGTCACCGAGGATCTCCTCGATGATGTCCTCCATGGTGACCAAGCCCGCGGTACCGCCGTACTCGTCCACGACCAAGGCGACCTGCATGCCGTCGGCGCGGACGCGTTCGAGCAGCTCGTCGCCGTCCAGGCTGGCGGGCACGATCGGGACCGGCTGGGCGAGCCGGTGCAGCGGGAGGGTCCGGCGCGCGTGCACTGGGCGGGTGAACGCCTGCTTGACGTGCACGAAGCCGAGGGTGTTGTCGAGGTCGCCGTCGATCACCGGGAAGCGGGAGTAGCCGGTGCGGCCCGCCGCGTCGATCAGATCGGCGATGGTGTCGTCCTTGTCGAGCGATTCGATCTTCACCCGCGGCGTCATCAGTTCCTCGGCGCTGCGCTCGCCGAATTGCAGCGAACGGTCCATCACCTGGGCGGTGGGCTGGTCCAGCGCGCCGCGCAAGGCGGACGTGCGCACCAGGGAGCCGAGCTCCTGCGGTGAGCGGGCCGAGCGCAACTCCTCGGCGGGCTCGACGCCGAGCCTGCGGACCACCCAGTTGGCGGTGCCGTTGAGGAAGTGGATCATCCACTTGAAGACCACCGAGAACGCGATCATCGGTCCGGCCGTGACGCGGGCGGTGGCCAGCGGTTTGGCGATGGCGATGTTCTTGGGCACCAGCTCGCCGTAGATCATCGACAGCGAGGTGGCCAGGATCAGCGCCAGGGTCAGGGCGACGCCGCTCGCGGCGGCGTCGCTCAGCCCGAGTCCGGTGAACACCGGATCCAGCAGCCGGGCCAGCACCGGCTCGGCGATGTAACCGGTGATCAGCGTGGTGATGGTGATGCCGAGCTGAGCGCCGGACAACTGGAACGACAGGGTGCGGTGCGCCCTGCGGACCATGCGAGCGCGGACGTCACCGGAGCGGGCGTGCGCCTCCACGGTGCTGCGCTCGAGGGCGGTGAGGGAGAATTCCGCGGCGACGAACAGGGCCGTGCCGACGGTGAGTGCGATGAACCCGATCAGGCTGAGCGCGGTGAGCGCGACGGACATGGTCAGCACCACCTGGACGGTGCTGCGGAACGGCCTGTGCGGAGTGGGACTGCTGCGGGGAGGAGGACGCCGGGTCGGTCACCCGGCTCGGTAGAGGAGCCCTCCTGAGTGGCGCCCTCGGACGCGGGTGACAACTGGATCCTTTCGCAAATGAGTCGTGGTGCCGATATCCGGCAACCACCATGCTACCGGCCCACGCGCCGAGCGGCGTGGGCCGGTGCCGGTTCGGGGCGCGTGTCGGCGCTCACCAACCGCTGGGCAGCGGGCGACCTTCGGCGAACCCGGCCGCGGACTGCACGCCGAGCACGGCCTTCTCGTGGAACTCGGTGAGCGTCCGCGCTCCCGCGTAGGTGCACGCGCTGCGCACGCCGGAGCAGATGTGGTCGAGGAGGTCCTCGACGCCGGGGCGCTCCGGGTCCAGCCGCATCCGGGAGCTGGAGATGCCCTCTTCGAACAGCGCCTTGCGCGCGCGGTCGAATTCGCTGTCGGAGGCGGTGCGGGCGGCGACGGCCCGCTTGGACGCCATGCCGAAGCTCTCCTTGTAGGCGTTGCCGTCGCGGTCGACGCGCAGGTCGCCGGGGGACTCGTAGGTGCCGGCGAACCAGGAGCCGATCATCACGTTGGACGCGCCGGCGGCGAGCGCGAGCGCCACGTCGCGGGGATGGCGCACGCCGCCGTCGGCCCAGACGTGCACGCCGATTTCCCTGGCGGCGGCAGCGCATTCGGCCACCGCGGAGAACTGCGGCCGGCCGACGCCGGTCATCATGCGGGTGGTGCACATCGCGCCGGGCCCGACACCGACCTTGACGATGTCCGCGCCCGCCTCGGCGAGTTCCCTCGTGCCTTCGGCGGAGACGACGTTGCCCGCGACCAGCGGGACACCGAGCCCGAGATCGCGCACCGCGGTGAGGGTTTCGAGCATCTTGGTCTGGTGACCGTGGGCGGTGTCGATGACCAGCAGGTCGGCGCCCGAATCCACGAGGGACTTGGCCTTGGCGGCCACGTCGCCGTTGATGCCCACCGCGGCGGCGACGCGCAGTTTGCCCGCGGCGTCCACGGCGGGCTGATAGATGCCGGCGCGCACCGCGCCGGTGCGGGTCAGCACCCCCGCCAGCGTGCCGTCTTCGGCGGTGAGCACGGCGAAGTCGGCGTGCTCGGCGTGCAGCAGGTCGAACAGGTCGCGCGGCGTGGTGGTGGCGGGGGCCCGGACGAAATCGGTGGCCGCGACCTCACGGAGCCGGGCGAAGCGGTCGACGTCGGCGCAGGCGGCCTCGGTCACCACACCGACCGGGCGGCCGTCGTCGACTACCACGACCGCGCCGTGCGCGCGCTTGTGCATCAGGGCCACGGCCTCGGAGACCGAGCGGTCGGGGTCGAGGGTGACCGGCGTGTCGGCGGTGAGCGAACGACTCTTCACGAAGGCGATGGTGTCGGCGGCCGCGGTGATCGGCAGGTCCTGCGGGAGGACGACGAGACCGCCGCGACGGGCCACGGTCTCGGCCATTCTGCGCCCGGCGACGGCGGTCATGTTCGCGACGACGATCGGGATGGTGGTGCCTGACCCGTCGGCCGTCGAGAGATCGACGTCGAAGCGCGACGCGACGTCCGTCCGATTCGGGACGAGGAAGATGTCGTCGTAGGTCAGGTCGTACGGCGGCTGATGACCGGGGAGAAAGCGCACTCGACCGATGATATCCGGGCGCCGACCGGTGCGCGCCGTTCTCTCGGAGGTGCTGCCGCATTTCCCCCGCTACCTCGTGCGAACGCCGCCCGCGCGGCTTCGGGCGCCGAGCACGGCTGCGTCGTAGCGATGGCCGGCCGCGCGGGACGCTCGCACCGTGACCGCGTAACCGCGGCCGGGCGATGCCGACGTCCGTCGGGCCCGACGAATCGCCGATGCCGGTCCTGCCGGTGTCCCCCGCGCCGGCTGGTCCGGTCGTGGTTTCAGGCGACGGCTTCGGAGCGGGAGAGCACGATCGTGGTGGCGACCATGACGACCACCGCACCCGCGGTGACCACCAGCCCGGCGGTGTCCGCGCGCAACCGCTCGTCGAGCACGGCGATGCCGATGAACGCGGCGGCCAGTGGCTCGGCGACCGTGACGGCGGGCAGCGAAGCGGTCAGCGGGCCCACTTGATAGGCGCGTTGTTGCAGGTAGACGCCGGTGACGCCGGCCGCGACCAGCGCCCAGGTCTGCCAGCCGCCCAGCACGTCTGCCACACCGTGTTCGAACAACCCCGTGACGTAGTCGGTGAGTGCGGCGGCCAGCCCGTACAGCGAGCCGCTCGCGGCGCCCAGCAACAGCGCGCGCCATGCGGGCTCGCGTGCGGCGATTCCCGCGGCCGTGGCGGCGGCGATCAGGCCGACCAGCAGGCCGAGCGGCAGCAGCCAATCGCGCAGCGGTGCACCGGCATCACCTTCGGTCGGATCGCCGACGAGCACGAAACAGGCCAGCGCGGCGGTCAACGCGAGCGCAGTCGCCCACGTGCTCGGCGCCACGCGGCGATCGTTGAGGCGGGCGGACAGCGGCAGGGCGAACACCAGCGCGCTCACCAGGATCGGCTGCACCAGCAGCACCGCGCCCAGCGCGAGCGCGGCCACCTGCATGGCGTAACCGCCCGCGTCTCCGACGACGCCCGCCCACCAGCGGGGTGTGCGCAGCAGCGAGCGGATCAGCGACTCGCTCTCCGGCACCGCGGCCGCCGCGCTCTGCTGCGCGACCGCGGCGACCGCGAACAGCAGCGCGGCGAGCAAGGCGCAGAGGACGGCGGCTGCCCAGTGGGTCGACACCCGATTAGTTTGCTGCCCGATTGCCTCGAGTGGGGGACTGCTGGGCTCGCACGGCGCGTCGCCGCGGCCGGCTCGCCGTGTCGCCGGATGCGGACGCGGCGGCGCGGCCGGAGAACCCGCCCGCCGTGCCCCCGGTGCGAGCGGGCGTGCCCTTGCCCGAACCCGCGCCGCGGCCGACGGTGTTGTTCGCGACGGGTTTCGCCTCGCCGCGGCGGCGCGCGGGCGCGGCGACCGATTCGCTGCCGCGGCCGGCCCCGGCGGCCGACCGGCTCCTGGATTGCTTGGCCGCGCCCCGGCCACCGGCCGCCGCGGGCGTATCGCGCCTGCCGGTCTTGCGTCGTGCGGGTTTCGCGGGGGCAGCGGCAGGCGCGGCCACCGGTGCGGCAGCGGCGACGGGAACGCCGGACGGGCGGCGCGCGCCGGTGATCTCGATCAGCGTGCGGTCACCGGGACGGACCGCGACCCCGTCGACCTCGACACCCGCCTTGCGGGCCATGGCCTCGACGTCGCGGCGCTCTTCGTCCATCACCAGCGTGACGACCACGCCGTCCTCGCCCGCGCGGGCGGTGCGCCCGGCCCGGTGCAGATAGGCCTTCGGCTCCGGCGGCGGATCGACGTGCACGACGAGGGAGATCCCGTCGACGTGGATGCCACGCGCCGCGACGTCGGTGGTGACCAGCACCGGCACCGAGCCGTCGGCGAACGCCGCGAGGGTGCGCGTGCGGTTGTTCTGCGCCTTGCCGCCGTGCAACGCGCCCGCGGGGACGCCCGCCCCGCGCAACTGCTTGGCGAGCCGGTCGGCGCCGTGCTTGGTGCGGACGAACATGATGGTCAGTCCCTCGCGGGCGGCGATCTCGGTGGCGACCGCCCGTTTGGCCACTTTGTCACCGACGTACAGCAGGTGATGCGACATCGTGGTGACCGACGCCGACGGCGGTGCGGTGGAATGCGTGACGGGGGCGCGCAGGTAGCGCTTGACCAGCTTGTCGACCTCGCCGTCGAGCGTGGCCGAGAACAGCAGGCGCTGTCCGTCACGGGGGGTGCGGTCCAGCAGCTTGGTCACCTGCGGCAGAAACCCCATGTCGGCCATGTGGTCGGCCTCGTCCAGGGCGGTGATCAGCACGTCGGACAGATCGGCGGACCCCTGTGCGAGCAGGTCGGCGAGCCGTCCCGGCGTGGCGATGAGCAGGTCGACGCCGCGGGCGAGCCGGTCGGCCTGGCGCTTGATCGGCGCGCCGCCGACCACCGAGGCGACCCGCAAGCCGAGCGCGAGCGCCGGTTCGTCGAGCGCCCGCTCGATCTGCGCGGCGAGTTCGCGGGTCGGCACCAGGACGAGCCCGCGCGGGCGGCCCGGCTTGGCCGAGGTGCCCGTCAGCCGGGTGAGCATCGGGAGGCCGAAGGCGAGCGTCTTCCCGGAACCGGTGGGTCCGCGGCCGAGCACGTCCTTACCGGCCAGGACATCCGGCGCCGTGGCGGCCTGGATCGGGAACGGCGTCTCGATGCCGTCGCGTCGCAGTGCCTGTACGAGCACGGCGGGCAGGCCCAGATCCGCGAAGGTCGCGGTGGGCGCCGCGGCGACGGGGGTCGAGGGGGTCACGAGGAAGATGTGCCTTTCGTCGCACGGCGCGTTCCAGCGGAACGCGCTGTTCGGTGGGGTGGAGGGCGGTGCACGATGCGGTTCACCGCGCTGCGGCGCGGGCGATGACGCGCGCCGGGTGGAACGAGAGGGTGCGGCCGACCGGAGGCGGGCCGAACCTCCAGGATACGGGCCGGGGACTCAGCCGTGGAACAGCCGGCTCAGTTCCACGAGCCAGGGTACGGCCACGGCCTGCGTCGGCACCACCAGGATGGCGGCGGAGCCGAGATAGGCGGCCGTGGCGATGCGAATGTCACCGATCCGCTCGCTGAGCCGCTGGATGCGGATGAGCGTGGTCGGGCCGCCCGCCGCCAGCGCGCCTTGCGGCGCGGTGGATTTCGCACACGCGACGAGGGCGCGGGCCAGGGGCTTGGGCCCGGTGACCTTGACCGCCGAGTCGTCCGCGAGCAACTCGATGAGCAGTTTGACCGAGCCGAGCGCGGCCTTGCTGCGCACCACCCGCGGGAACGCCTCGTGCACCGCCGTGAACGCTTCCAGCACGAGATCGTGCCTGGCCCGCAGATGCGAACGTTCGTGGCTGACGATGGCGGTGATCTCGGCGTCCGCGAGACTGGTCAGGGTGCCTTCGCTGAGCACAACGCGCTGGCGCAGGCCGGGCAGGCAGTAGGCGATCGGCTCGGTCGCGGCCAGCACCCGGATGTCCGCCGCGCGCCGGTGCGGACCGCTCTGGTCCAGCAGGTCGACCAGCATCCGGTGACGCGCCCGCCGCCTGCGGGTATGCACGCCGACCCGGATGATCGCGTAGATCAGCCGGGCGCCGACCAGCAGCGTGAGCGCGAAGACGAAGACGTAGGCCAGCCACAGCGGCAGGCCGAGCGCGTCGATCTCCCTGGTCGGTGCGGTGGTCGGGCGGCCGTCGGGGCCGGGCACGAGCAGCTCGGCGGCGATGGCCAGCCCGGAGCCGAACGCGCTGAGCACGGCGGCGAGCGCGATGGCCTGCCAGAGCACCAGCGCTGCTCGGGGCGTCCGGTAGGTCCAGGTCGCCCGGCTGAGCAAGGCCGGGGCAGGCCCCGCGAGAAGCAATGCGAGTCCGGCGAAGACCGGCGCGGTTGCGTTCATCGACTCAGCTCACTGCGTTGTGGGGCCAGGGCGCCCGAGGAGTCTACTGCGGCGGCGGCGCCGAGTCCTCGTCCTCGGTAGCTTCGAGCTTAGCGAGTGCTTCGCGCAGGGCGGCAGCCTCGTCCTTGCCGACCTGCTCCACGAAGTGCACCAGCGCGGCGGCGCGGCTGCCCGCCGCGTCGGCCTGTTGCAGCGCGTCGACCATCAGGCTGGCGACGAGTTCGTCGCGGGTGTGCACGGGCGCGTAACGGTGCGCGCGGTCGTCGCGGCGCTGCACCACCAGGTTCTTCTTCGCGAGGCGTTGCAGCACGGTCATCACCGTGGTGTACGCGAGCTCGCGGCGTGCGGCGAGAGCCTCGTGCACCTGCCGGACCGTTTGTGGTTCGTCGGCCGACCACAACTGGTCCATGACCGCTTTCTCGAGTTCACCAAGACCTGCCATTCCACAATTTTAGGTACTCAACGACGAAGATGCGTACTACAGGGTGTCGTAACCGTGAAGTAGCTGGTGTGTCATTTCTCATAGGGCGCGGATTCGGGCTCCCCGGCAGCGGGTCCGCCCACTTTTCCGCGCACGTGCCTGGCGCCGATCGGCACGATCATCGGCCGTCCCGACACCGGGTCCTCGAGCACCGTGGCGTCCAGGTCGAACACCTCGCGCAGCAGCTCCACCGACACGACTTCGCCCGGCGCCCCCGCCGCCACGACACGCCCGTCGCGCATGACGACCAGCTGGTCGCTGTAGCGGATCGCGAGATTGAGATCGTGCAGCACCATCACGACGGTGCGCCCGAGATCGGCGTGCAACCGGTCCACCAGGTCCAGCACCTCGATGGAGTGTGCCAGGTCGAGATACGTGGTCGGCTCGTCGAGCAACAGGATGTCGGTGCCCTGGGCCAGCGCCATCGAGATCCAGGCGCGTTGCCGCTGTCCGCCGGACAACTCGTCGAGCGGTCGGTCGGCGAGGTCGGCGATCCCGGTCTGCTCCAGCGCGGTCGTCACCTCGGTCTCGTCCGTGCCCGACCACTGCCGGAACCAGGACTGGTGGGGGTGGCGTCCGCGCGCGACCAGATCGGCGACGGTGAGTCCTTCCGGAGCCACCGGCGACTGCGGCAGCATGCCGACGATGCGGGCGACGTCCTTCGTCCTCATCGTCGATATCGCCTTGCCGTCCAACAGGACTCGGCCGTCCCGCGGTCGCAGCAACCGGCCGAGTGAACGCAGCAGGGTGGACTTTCCGCAGCCGTTCGGTCCGATGACGGTAGTCACCACGCCGGGGGTGATGGCCACACTCAGCCCGTCGACGATCACCCGGTCGCCGTAGCCGAGCGTGACGTTCTCGGCGCCGAGCCGGTGCCCCGGAGCGCTCGCCCGCTCCGTGGCGTCGGGAGTGGTGATGTCTGCGATCGTCATGACAGCGTCGCCTTCCGGTTCATACGCACGAGCAGGTACAGCAGGAACGGCCCGCCGAATGCCGCGGTGACGACGCCGACGGGCAGGTCGACCGGGAACACCGTGCGGGACGCGACATCCGCGCCGACCACCAGGATGGCCCCGGCCAGCGCGGAGCCGACGAGTGGTTCGCCCGGCGTGCGCAATACGCGCCGTGCGATCTGCGGCGCGGCGAGGGCGACGAATCCCACCGGCCCGACGGCGGCGGTGGCCACCGAGGCGGACACCACGGCCGCTCCGATCAGGATGGCCTGCTGGGTCTGGATGCGCACGCCGAGCGCGCGCGTGGTGTCGGAGCCGAGGCGCAGCGCGGCGAGCGTGCGGGCCGAGGCGAGCGCGACGAGGGCGGCGACTCCCGCGGCGATCGTCGCGGGAACGAGGTGCGCGGCGTCGGCCGCGTTGAGCGACCCGGTCAGCCACAGCTGCACGCGCTGGGCGTCCACCAGGCTGGCGCGGGTGAGCAGCCAGCTGATGCCCGCGGTCAACAAGGCGTTCACACCTACGCCGATCAGGACCAGCCGAAGACCGGTAGCGCCGTACGTGCCGGTGGCAGTGCGTCCCCAGGCGAGCACGTAGATGGCGACGGCGGTGAGCAGGCCGCCCGCGAGCGCCGCCATCGGCGCGCCGACCGAGGCGGCCAGGCCGGTGCTCGCGCCGCCCGTGCCGACCAGCACGGCGACCGCGCCGAGGCTCGCCCCCGACGTGATGCCGAGCATGTCCGGCGCGGCCAGGGGGTTGTGCAGGATGGACTGGGTGATCGCGCCGGAGAGCCCGAGCGCGAGGCCGACCACGAGCGCGGTGAGCGCGCGCGGCAGCCGGGATTCCAGCACGATGAACCGCTGCGCCTTGGTGCCGCCGCCGGTCAGCACGTCGAGCACGCGCCCGAGCGGCAGATGCGACTCGCCCACCGCGATGTCCAGACAGAACAGTCCGAGGGCCAGCGCGATCAGGAGCGCGACGAGCACCACCATCCGCGGTCGCAGCACCGTCGACACCGGCCCGACGCGCAGCGCGGGTCGCCCGGTCGTGGTTCGCAGCGAAATCGTCACAGATTCACCAGCTTTCGCCGACGCACGAACGCCAGGAAGAACGGGACCCCGAGCACGGCCAGCATCGCCCCGACCTCCAGCTCGCCGGGCCGGGCCACCACCCGGCCTGCGATATCGGCGATGAGCAGCAGCAACGCGCCGAACAGTCCGGAATAGGGAATCAGCCAGCGATGGTCCGGTCCGGTGATCGTGCGCGCGAGATGCGGGACGACCAAGCCGAGGAAGGCGATCGGTCCGACCGCCGCCGTCGCCGCGCCCGCCAGCAGCACGACGGCCGCGAGCCCGAGCGCGCGGTTGCGGCCCACGTGCACGCCGAGCCCGCGCGCGACATCGTCGCCGAGGCCGATCAGGTTCAGTCCGGGCGCGGCCGGCACCGCCAGCAGTATGCCCGCCGCCAGGAACGGCAGCACCTGCCAGAACACCTCGGCGTCCCGGCCCGCGACCGTGCCGATCACCCAGAAGCGGTAGGTGTCCAGCGCGGCGGCGTCGAACAGCACGACGGCGTTCGTCATCGCCTGCAGGAACGCGGTGATCGCCGCGCCCGCGAGCACCAGGCTCAGCGGACTGGCTTTGCCGCCGCCCACGGACGAGGTCGCGAACACCACCAGCCCGGCGACCAGCGCTCCGACGAGCGCGAACCAGATGTATTGTTCCGGCGCGCTGTAGGAGAACAGGTACACGCTCAGGGCCGCGAGGAATGCCGCGCCCGCGTTGAGCCCGAGCAATCCGGCGTCGGCGAGCGGATTGCGGGTGTAGCCCTGGATGAGCGCGCCCGCGATGCCCAGAGCCGCCCCGCAGACCAGTGCCAACGCGGTGCGCGGCAGCCGTAGGCCGCGCACGATCTGTTCCTCCGTGGATCCGGCGGCGCAGGTGAAGGGTCCGCCGGGGCAGGTGAGCGCATGGTGCACGGCGTCGTAGACGGTGCCGGGCGGGAGCGATCGAGCGCCGACCGCGACACCGGCGAGCGCGGCGAGCATGAGCAGGGCGGTCGAGAGGAGCAGTCCGGAAAGACGGCGCCGCCTCACGGTGGAAAGAAAGGTCACGGCGACGAGCTGCTCCTGAAATCAGCGATACGGTTGCTAGGTCTGGTAAGCCTAACCTATCTTTCGGTACAGACGGGCATGGCCGAGTGTCCGCCGCGCCGCGCGACGGAGCCGATCCCCGAGGAGGTTCGATGACCGAGCTCATCACCACGCCACATCGCTCGCCGACGGCGTTCGGACGCGCCTGTGCCCGGCTTCGCGCGCTGCAACCGGAACATCCGCGGGTCTACGCCGTGGCGTCGATGGCGGAGCAGGGCAAGCGGCGCTGGTGGCGACTGGCCGACGGCGTGCGCGAGGGACGCGTCGAACTCATGTACCGGCGGCACGCCGCGGAGATGATCAGCGCCGATATCGCGGCGGAAGTCGTTGCCACCGCGCTGATCCACGCGATCGTCGGACGCGTGGTCGCGCTGCTCGTCGCGGAGGGGCGGGCCTGGGATCCGGGCTTGGAGAACCTTTGGATCCATACCGACAACGACGGCGGGATCGACTGGGCGGGCCTGTCGGACACGACGATTCGCGTGGTCGACGGGGATCCGCTGGCCGGTGGACGGGGTGTGGTCGCCTTGCCGTGCCCGGAAGCGATGTACGTCTGGCTCGCGCATCGCTGCGAGTCCGCGCTGACGGTCGTCCAGCAGAGCTTGGCCCGCTGCTCCGGTCTGAGTGCCCGGCGGTTCTGGTCCCTCGTGGGCGAATCGGTCGCGGGCGCTTCGACTTACGTGCCCGACCTCGCGCGAACCGATTCGGCGACCGGTGCGCGGCGCGGCCAGGCGTTGCTGGCGGCGATGGCCGAGCGCGGGCTCCCCGTGCGACGGTCGGGATCTTGCTTAGTTAGGTAAGCCTGACCTATACTTGTCTCGGCGTACGGATCGCGCGAGAGTCCCGAGGGCTGCGGTGACCCCCGATCCCGTGCCGCGGCGGGCTCCACCTCCGGTGGGGCCCGCCGCTCTGTTCCCTGTGACCTGCGTCGCCCGCTCTGGCGTGCCGCCGGGGCACGGATCTAGTCTGACGCCGACACGAACGCCCGAACCCGCTGCACGACAGGGTTATTCGTGGTCCGGCCGTCCTCGGCGGGTCACCGCCGCGTCGCGGATTCGGCCCGGTGCCGTGTCGCGGTCATCGGTGCGCACCGTCGCGCGCCTGGTCCGAGTCGTCGATGACGCCCGCTTGCCCTCCCGCACAGGCTTTCACGGTGGCTCTCCGGAAGTTCGAGGGGTTGTCAGCTTGCCCACCAGCACACCGTTCCGTCCCCGATCGATCGCCGCGGTCCTGGCCGCGGTCGCGGTACTCGTGCTGCCCGCCTGCGGCTCGGGCGGGCAGCGGGGACCGACGGGCGAACCGTCCACGCACCACGCGCCGCACTGGGATTACGACGCCGAGGGCCCCGACCATTGGGCCGACCTGGACCGGGACTTCCTGACCTGCAAGAGCGGCCATCAGCAGTCACCCGTCGATCTGCCCGGTCACGCCCGCCTCGAGCCGCACGAGCACACCACCGTCGACTACCACTCGGTGCCCACGGTGACGCTGCGGAACAACGGGCACACCGTGCAGGCGAATCTCCCGACGCACAACGGAAATCGGATCGTGGTCGACGACGTGCCGTTCGAGCTCGTGCAATTCCATTTCCACCTGCCGAGCGAGCACACCGTGGACGGCGTGGGTACCACGATGGAAGTGCACTTCGTGCACAAGAGCGCGACAGGTCAGGTGGCTGTGCTCGGTGTGCTGCTGCGGGCCGCACCGGGGCCGTCGGGCTTCGCGCCGATCCTCTCGGTCGCGCCGCGGGCGGTGGACGTCGAGACGGTCGTGCCGGGCCCGATCGACTTGCGCTCGATGTTGCCGGGTGCCACCGATCAGTACCGTTATCAGGGTTCACTCACCACCCCGCCGTGCAGCGAGGGTGTCTCGTGGACGGTGCTCGGCAGTCCGGTCGCGGTGGCCCCCGCCGACGCCGACCGCTACCGGGCGTTGTTCTCGCACAGCAACCGGCCGACCCAGCCGCTGAACGGCCGGTCGGTCACGCTGGCCGGCGGATGAGGCCGCGCCGGCGGGCGGTGGGGGCTGTGCGACAGTGAATACATGACACAGCAGGAAACGCAGCGGTTCGGCTCGCTGGCGGGCGTCACGCCGGAGCAGATGAACGCCTACAGCGAAGGCACCTTCGCCGACCTGATCGGCCTGCGCTACACCGAGCTGAGCCCCGACCGCGTGCGCGGCGAGTGGGTCGTCAAACCGCATCTCTACCAGCCCGCGGGCATCCAGAACGGCGGTGTGTACTGCACCGTCATCGAGACGCTCGCCAGCATCGCAGGCGGCATCTGGTTCGGCGACCAGGGCACGGTGGTCGGCGTGAACAACAACACCGATTTCCTGCGCGCGGTGCGCGAGGGCACGCTGTCGGGCGAGGCGACGCCGCTGCACCGGGGCAGACTGCAGCAGCTGTGGCAGGTCGTCATCACCGACGAGCAGAACCGCACCGTGGCCCGCGGCCAGGTGCGCTTGCAGAATCTGCCCCATCGTTCCTGACCGTCGCCCGGCGAGGGCGGAACGGGCGTGCCAGAATGGCCGTCACCCGCCCCTGTGAACCGGTGAGGAGCCCGGATGCGACTGTCACCGCACGAGCAGGAGCGCCTGCTGCTGAGCTACGCCGCCGAGCTGGCCCGGCGCAGGCGGGCGCGCGGACTCAAGCTGAACCATCCCGAGGCGGTCGCGCTGATCACCGATCACGTGCTGGAAGGCGCACGGGACGGCCGTACCGTCGCCGAGCTGATGTCCTCGGGGCGCACGGTCCTGGCCCGCGACGACGTGATGGAAGGCGTGCCGGAGATGATTCCCGATGTCCAGGTCGAGGCGACCTTCCCGGACGGCACCAAACTCGTCACCGTGCACCATCCGATCGGCTAGGCGGGCGGCATGCGGTATTCGAACGCCGCCCAGGCGAAGCGAGGCCCGGCGTGATCCCGGGCGAATACTTCTGCGCCGAGGGCGTCATCGAGCTGAATCCCGGCGCTGAGCGCCTCGAACTGGACGTGCTGAACACCGGTGATCGGCCGGTGCAGGTCGGCAGCCATGTGCACTTCCCGCAAGCGAACGCGGCGCTGCGGTTCGACCGGGCGGCCGCGCACGGACACCGCCTCGACATCCCGGCCGGGACCGCGGTGCGCTTCGAACCCGGTCTCGGGCAACGCGTGCGGCTCGTGCCGCTGGGCGGCGCACGCGAGGTCCACGGGATCAGCCGCACCCCACCTGGGCGTCTCGATGACTAGTGCATGGGCCCAGCCGATCCCCGGGAAGCGCCGGGCAGGAGGACGCGATGAGTGAGCTGAGCCGGGCCAGGTACGCCGAACTGTTCGGGCCGACGACGGGCGACCGGATTCGATTGGCGGACACCGATCTGCTGATCGAGATCACCGAGGACCGCAGCGGGGGACCGGGGCGCGCGGGCGACGAGGCCGTGTTCGGCGGTGGCAAGGTGCTGCGCGAATCGATGGGCCAATCCCGGGCGACGCGCGCCGAAGGCGCTCCCGACACCGTGATCACGGGCGTGGTGATCGTCGACCATTGGGGAATCGTCAAGGCGGACGTGGGTATTCGTGACGGACGGATCAGCGCGATCGGCAAGGCGGGCAATCCCGACACCATGACCGGGGTGCACCCCGATCTCGTCGTCGGCCCGTCCACCGAGATCATCGCGGGCAACGGCCGCATCCTCACCGCGGGCGCGATCGACTGCCACGTGCACTTCATCTGCCCGCAGCTCCTGGAGGAGGCGCTCGGCGGCGGCATCACCACCCTCATCGGCGGGGGCACCGGCCCGGCCGAGGGCAGCAAGGCGACCACCGTGACGCCCGGCGCGTGGCATCTGGCGCGGATGCTCGAGGCCACCGACGGCTGGCCGGTGAACATCGTGCTGCTCGGCAAGGGCAACACCGTCAGCGCCGAGGCCATGTGGGAGCAATTGCGAGCCGGGGCGGCGGGATTCAAGTTGCACGAGGATTGGGGCTCCACACCGGCCGCGATCGATGCCTGCCTCACCGTGGCCGACGCGGCCGGGGTCCAGGTCGCGCTGCACTCGGACACCTTGAACGAGGCGGGTTTCGTCGAGGACACCCTCGCGGCGATCGCCGGGCGCGGCATCCACGCCTACCACACCGAGGGCGCGGGCGGCGGGCACGCGCCCGACATCATCACCGTCGCCGCCCATCCCAACGTGCTGCCCAGCTCGACCAACCCGACTCGCCCGCACACGATCAACACGCTCGACGAGCACCTGGACATGCTCATGGTGTGCCACCACCTGAGCGCGTCGATCCCCGAGGACCTGGCCTTCGCCGAGAGCCGCATCCGCCCGTCCACCATCGCGGCCGAGGACCTGCTGCACGATCTGGGCGCCATCTCGATGATCGGCAGCGACTCGCAGGCCATGGGCCGCATCGGCGAGGTCGTACTGCGCACCTGGCAGACCGCGCACGTGATGAAGCGCCGCCGCGGCGCCCTGCCGGGCGACGGCGCCGCCGACAACGCACGGGTGCGGCGGTACGTCGCGAAATACACCATCTGCCCGGCTATCGCGCACGGCCTGGACCACGAGATCGGTTCGGTCGAAGTGGGCAAGCTCGCCGATCTGGTGCTGTGGGAGCCCGCGTTCTTCGGCGTTCGCCCGCACGCCGTGCTCAAGGGCGGCGCGATCGCCTGGGCCGCGATGGGCGACGCCAACGCCTCCATCCCGACACCGCAGCCGGTGCTACCGCGCCCCATGTTCGGCGCCGCCCCGGCGACCGCCGCCGCCACCTCGCTGCATTTCGTCTCCGAGCAGGCGATCGAGGACGGCCTCGCCGACCGGCTGCGGGTGCGGCGCAGGCTGGTGCCGGTCCGCAACGTGCGGGGCGTGACGAAGACGGATCTGCCGCACAACGACGCCATGCCGCGCATCGAGGTCGACCCGGACACCTTCACCGTCCGCATCGACGGCGAGGTCTGGCGCGAACAACCAGCTGCCGAATTGCCCATGGCGCAGCGCTATTTCCTGTTCTGAGCGCCGGCGATTCGCCTGAGCGTGCCAGCTCGCAACCATGGACACTCGTGGAGCGGAAGCCGCACATGCACGGCGAGTGCAACGGCCCTACCCTCCGAGGCCGAACACGGGCAAACAGGCCAACTCTGCGAGTGGCACATGGCCGTGGCGGAGCGCGAGAAGGGTTCACGCTCATGTGCCACTCGTGTTGGTGGAAAGCGTATAGTCCGGGGCTCGGTCGTGAAGTAGTAGGGAGGGAAGTATGGGTGGGCTCGCTGAGGGAGGGGTGGTGCACAGGATTGTCGTGGGGGTTGTCGGCGGGGTGACGTTCCTGGCGGCGATGTTCGCGACCTCGGCGGCCGCGCCGCTGCCGTCGGGCAGTGGGTCGGCCGGACCGTCCAACGGTTCCACGGTCACCTTGAACGACTATTGCCAGGATCCCGGCGCGGTCGGCCACCTCGCCGACGGTCGGACCGTCTACTGCACAGAGGTACAGAACACCGACGCGTTCGTGTGGTCCTATAGCCGGAACCCGATCCCGCGCGATCCCCACACGCGCGGCTACGCCTGTGACAGCGACGCCTGCCATCGGCCCGACGGCACTGCCGTCCCGAACTACGAGCGCTGCGGAATCCTCTGTGGCGAGCCGCCCACCAGTGGCGACGTGCAGAGCGGCCTCGACGACTGCTTCGCAACGGGAGCCGAATTCGAGGAGTGCGAACGCCGGATGCGGTGAGCCGCGCGTCACGAACCTTCCCCGCCTCGCAGTAGACGGTGGGTCGCCGTTCGGGTGGTTCCGCTGGGACTCGAACGCCGCGCCGGTTCCGTGGGGGAGGTCGAAAAACCGCTTCGGTCGGCCAGGGACAACACCCCGTGCGCAACATGACGACCGTCGTCGCCGGCCTATCGCGAACGGTCCGGATCGAAGAACGCTACGTGAGCCGGTGCTCGTGCACGGAAGTGCTCAGTCCGGTGCCGTTGAGGTCCAGATACAGCAAACGCTCGGTGACGGACAGGGTGACAGCGTTGCGTCGTTCGACCGCGGCGACGGCGGAATCGATGAAGTCGCGATCGAAGCTGTACAGCGGTATCGCGTCGGCGCGATGAATGCGTTTGCCGGTGAGTTGCGCCAGTACTTTCACCGGGTCGCGATGGGTGTAGACGGCGACGCGTTCGGCCAGCTTGCTGCCCCGGTGCACCCGCTCGGCGTCCGGCGCGCCGACTTCGATCCACGCGGTCAGCCGTCCGGTGAGGTCGCGGACCAGCACCGCGGGCTCGTCGGTGGACGAGACTCCGCCGTCGCTGAAGGCGATCCCCTCCTCGTACTCGAGGCAGTAGGCCAGCACGCGGGTCAGCATGAACTCCGCGGATTCCGACGGGTGACGCGCCACCCGCAACTCCAGCTCCTGATAGACGCCGCGGTCGACGTCGGCCAAGTGGACGGCGAAGCTGTGCAGTGTCGCGCTGAGTGCCATAGGTGCAGCAGCTTAACGCTGGGCTACCGGATGCGGCCGCGCAGGGACGGCGGCGGACGTGCAGTGCGGCTGCGACAGGTGCAGTACGACGTGCGCAAGCCGGCGAATGCGTCTGCCCCCGTCTAGGATTCGGCGGTGACACTTACTCGTGACGACTTGGCCGGCTATGTCGAGCGCGACCTGGACGCCGATCTGGCGAGATGGTTCGCCGACCGGCCGCCGGTCATCGTGCCGGAAGAAACCCGGCCCGTGGCGCCCTTTCTGGACCGGTTGGCGCCCGCGGCCGCGGCGGCTCTGGCGGCCTTCGACCGCCGGGTGCGATCCGGGCGCATGCCGCAGTTCCTGGACATCCATTCCTGGTCCTACGGTTTCGATTTCGCCGGCAACGACTGCGGGCTGATGGACTCCGACTACGAGACCGAGTTGACCGACGACGACGTGTACTCGATCGGCGCGGACGGCGGCGGCAACCTGTACCTGGTGCTCACCAACGGACAGGTCGCGATCTGGTTCCACGAGGAGGAAGTCGTCGAGGGCGGCACTCGTTTCGACGATCTCGATATCTTCCTCTGGTCGGTCGTGCGTTACCACGCGGTGCGGGCCGGGGTGCTGGAGCGCGACGCCGTCGAGGCGGACTTCCTGTCCCTGGGCCAGGACGGCGCGCTCGAGCCGGACCTCGGGTTGCTGCGCTACATGAAGTAGGGCGCGGCCGTGGGTCAGTCTTCGCCCGCACGTCGCTGAAACGGTCGGCGGGCACGGAAGGCGTCGCGGAGCCAGGGCGATCGGCGGTGGTGGGGGCGGCTGCGGTCGGCCCAGAGGGGATTCGATTCGTCCCGGCGGTAGACGGCGAGCTGACCCGCGATGGCGAAGTGCAGCCGGGTGGCCTTGCCGATCACCTCACCGTCGGTGGCCAGCGCCTCCGGCGTGGGCAGGTGCACGAAGAGTTCGGGCAGCTGCCGCTCGCCGTAGACCTTGCTGTGGCCGATCGCCGCCAGCAGCAGTGCCAGCACGGCACGGGTGCGCGACCAGCGCAGATCGGCGCGCAGCCAGCGCACGTCGAGCAGTCCGGCGTCGAGCCGGTCGCGGAAAGCGGGCACCGCGCCGTGCGGATGGTAGGGACCGTTGCCGACGAAGAGGAACCAGACCCGCTGCCAGCGTCCGTCCAGGCAGATCTCGATCGGCTCGGCCCGGCGCAGGGTGACCACGAGCGCGGCGGCGAACGCCGGCCATTTGCCCCAGCGTGACTGCCATTGTTCGCGCAGCTGCACCAGATCCGGATAGGCGCCGAGGCTGGCCGTGTTGATCAGATGCCTGGTGCGCGAACCGGTCTCGTCCTCGCATTCGACGCTGGCGATGTCGACCGCGACCGCCTCGCCCTCGCCGGTCGCATCGATCACTTCGCGCAGGTCGTAGACGCCGAGGTCGCGGGCGAAGTGGTTGAGCGTGCCGGTGGGGATGACGACCAGCGGCAGTTCGTGGCGCAACGCGACCGCGGCCACGGCCGCCACCGTGCCGTCGCCACCGGCGACACCGACCGCCAGCACCGGTTCGCCGTGGTCGGCGATGGCCCGCTCGAGCTGGTCGGCGCAGTCGACATCGGGCTGCGTGCGCAGCACGGTGGCGGCGGGCAGGGCCTCGACGACGTCGTCGGTGGGGTCGTAATTCGGATCGCCGGAAATCGGATTGACCATGACCACGAGGCCTTTGCCCTCCACCAGCGTCGGCACCGCGGGGACCGGGCTGGCCTGCGCCTCATCGGATTCGCGCACCGGCCACCAGCGTCGCGTGGCCAAGGCGACACCGGAACCGACGGCCGCGCCGATGACCACATCGGAACTCCAGTGCACGCCGGTGTGCACCCGCGAGTAGGCGACGGTGGCGGCCAGCGGGGCGACCACCAGCGCGGTGCGCGGGCTTTCCATGGCCACGGCCGTGGCGAACGCGGCGGCGCAGGCGCTGTGTCCCGAGGGGAACGACGACGACCTCGGGGCGGGGGTGAGCCGCCGGTACACCGGCAGCAGTTCGGCGGCGGGCCTGCGTCGTGCGATGAGCGACTTGAGGCCCACATTGACGACGAGGCTGGCTCCTGCGACGGAGGCGACACCGCGCAGCGCGGCCCGGCGCGGTGCGCCCTGGCGGGTGGCGAGCAGTGTCGCGAGAGCCAGCCACAAGCCGCTGAAATCGGCACTGTTGGTGAGCCGCAAGAGGCCGTGGTCGACCACCGAGGCCGGCAGTTCGGCGACCGCGCCGCCGATCGCCCGATCGATTCGTCCGATGCCGTGGAACTTCCGGCGCACCCAGCTACTCACCCGTCCGACATTACCGATCGCGAACGTCGCGAAACGTGCCCTCCCATGCCATTCCGGCGCCTTACCGTGACGTGGCTCTCCGGGGCGGTGCACCGGGGCCCGGGCAGAGCCCCGAAATCCTGGGCGTAACGCCGTTCTCGTAGCGCCGACATCCAATTGTCGGGAATTCGAAAGGGCGCGACGCCAACCGCTGCCCCTCGGGCGGACCGGTCGTGATCACCTTCACACTCGGCGACGACGGCCGCACGGTGACACCGAGTCCGGCCATTCCGGATCAGGTCGGCAACCCGGCAGGTAACCCGGCGGTTCGCCGGTCGCGAAAGGTGTTCCGTTGCAATAGCTCTGTCGTTGCCCGCGGTCTGGCCGATTCGGCACGGGCGGACGCGGCGGCCGGTGCGTGCGGTCTCGCCCGTGCCGACGCGAACTTCGCGGCCGCCGCCCGGGACAACGTCGCTCGCGCCCGGGATATCGCGGAGGCGGCCAACGCCTACGAATTGTGACGGGCTGAGTGGACCGGCTGTCCCGTGCCGTTGTTCCTCCACGGCATGCTCCAGCGTGCGGCGCATGCCGCGCGATCGGTCGCCCGGACCGGTGAGCGACCGGCGATCCGGCTGACGGGCAGTGATCTCGGTAAACCGGCGGGCGGTGGAGATCGCGCGCCGACGACGGTCCGCAGGCGAATATGCAACTAATGGTTGCGCTTCGACCGGTGGCGGGCTAGCGTGATGTGCAACCAAGTGTTGCATATGACGGAAGGGTGACGAGTATGGAGTACGGCAGCATCGAACGGGAGATCTACGTCGACGCCTCTCCCGAGGTGGTGTTCGAGGTTGTCAGCAGCCCGGAGCACATCTCGGAGTGGTGGAGCGACGACGCCGACTTCGACGTGACTCCCGGTGCGGTCGGTGAACTCGTCTGGGGAGACCGCGCGCAGGTCGCTCCGATCACTGTGGTGCAGGCCGAGCGGCCTCGGGTGTTCTCCTTCCGCTGGTGCTACCCCGACGGCGAGGTCGACGACTCCGCGGGCTCGCTGCTGGTCACCTTCGAACTCGTTGCCTCGGGTGCGGGGACCCGGATCCGGCTCACCGAGACCGGTTTCCGGGAGACGGGCTGGGAGGCCGCGAAGCTGGCCGAGCAATACCGCGAGCACACCGTGGGATGGGACACCTACGTTCCCCGGCTGGGGGAATACATCGCCCGGCTGGTGTCGGCCCCGTGACCGCGGCGGTCGACGACGACCTGTGGTCCGCCATCGGGGATCCGACCCGTCGGCGGATGCTCGACCTGCTCCTGGTGGACGGCGGGGGCACCGCCACCAGTCTCAGCGAGCAGCTGCCCGTGACACGGCAGGCGGTCGCGAAACATCTCGGCGTGCTCGATCGCGTCGGCTTGGTGCACGCCACGCCTGCCGGGCGGGAGCGGCGGTACCGCGTGGACGAGGCGCAACTCGCCCGAGCGGTCGCCCAGCTGTCTTCCGTGGGCGCGGCGTGGGACGCCAGGCTCCGCCGTATCAAGCGGATCGCCGAGGCGATCGAGCGTGGTCGAGACCAGCAGTGAATCGAAAGCAACCGAGGAAAGGAATCGACAATGGTGGACATCCTGCACAGAGTCGGCATCGAAGCGCCGGTGGACGAGGTCTACGCCGCCCTGACCACCACCGAGGGGCTGGCCGGCTGGTGGGCGAGCGACACCCGCGGCACGAGCGACGAACTCGGCGGACTGATCGAGTTCCGGTTCGGCGCGGGCGGATTCGATATGCGAGTGCGCGCGCTCGACCCGGGCAAGCGCGTGCTGTGGGAGGTGGTCGGCGGGCCCGACGAGTGGATCGGCACCGAGGTGGACTGGACCCTCGATCAGGCGGGCGACTACACCGTCGTGCTCTTCGCGCACCGGGGCTGGAAGGAGCCGGTGGAGTTCATGCACCACTGCAGCACGAAGTGGGCGGTCTTTCTGCTGAGCTTGAAGTCGCTGGTCGAGACCGGGAAAGGCGCGCCGGACCCCTACGACGTCAAGATCGACAACTGGAATTGACGCTTGGCACATCGGACTCCGCACCGCTCGCGGCGGCACGGGCCGTGGACAGCATCGTTACCACGGGTGACGATGCTGTCGGCGCGACGTGCGGATCAGGCGCCGACGTAGGCCGCGAGATGCTCGCCGGTGAGGGTGGAGCGTGCGGCGACGAGGTCGGCGGGTGTGCCTTCGAAGACGACCCGGCCGCCGTCGTGCCCCGCGCCGGGGCCCAGGTCGATGATCCAGTCGGCATGCGCCATCACCGCTTGGTGGTGTTCGATGACGATGACCGACTTGCCGGAGTCGACGAGCCGGTCCAGCAGACCGAGCAGCTGCTCGACGTCGGCGAGATGCAGGCCGGTGGTCGGCTCGTCGAGGATGTAGACGCCGCCCTTGTCGGCCATGTGCGTGGCCAGCTTGAGCCGCTGCCGCTCGCCGCCGGACAGCGTGGTGAGCGGCTGGCCCAGGCTGAGATAGCCCAGTCCGACGTCGGCGAGCCGGCCCAGGACGGCGTGCGCGGCCGGCGTGCGCGCCTCGCCGTCGCCGAAGAACTCCCGCGCCTCGAGCACCGACATCGCGAGCACCTCGCTGATGTCGCGTCCGCCCAGGTGGTATTCCAGCACCGAGGCCTGGTACCGCTTCCCCTCGCACTCCTCGCAGGTGGTGGCGACGCCGGCCATCATCCCCAGGTCGGTGTAGACGACGCCCGCGCCGTTGCAGGTGGGGCAGGCCCCCTCCGAGTTGGCGCTGAACAGCGCGGGCTTGACGCCGTTGACCTTCGCGAACGCCTTGCGGATGGGTTCGAGCAGGCCGGTGTAGGTCGCCGGGTTGCTGCGCCGTGAGCCACGGATGGGCGCCTGGTCCACCGACACCACGCCTTCGCTCGCGGGAATCGACCCGTGCAGCAGGGAACTTTTGCCCGACCCGGCCACACCGGTGACGGCGACGAGCACTCCCAGCGGAATGTCGACGTCGACGTCGCGCAGGTTGTTCGCGTTCGCGCCCCGGATCTCCAGCTTGCCTCGGGGCTTGCGCACCGTCTCCTCGAGCGCGGCACGGTCGTCGAAATGGCGGCCGGTCACGGTGCCGCTGGCCCGCAGCCCTTCGACGCTGCCCTCGAAGCACACGGTGCCGCCCGCCGCGCCGGCGCCGGGGCCGAGGTCGACGACGTGGTCGGCGATCACGATGGCCTCCGGTTTGTGCTCCACGACGAGCACCGTGTTGCCCTTGTCCCGTAGCCGCAGCAGCAGGTTGTTCATCCGCTGGATGTCGTGCGGGTGCAGGCCGATGGTCGGTTCGTCGAAGACATAGGTGACGTCGGTGAGCGACGAGCCGAGATGACGGATCATCTTCGTGCGCTGCGCCTCGCCGCCCGACAGCGTGCCGGACGGCCGGTCGAGCGAGAGGTAGCCCAGGCCGATCTCCACGAACGAGTCGAGGGTGTGCCGCAGCGCGGCCAGCAGCGGCGCGACCGACGGCTCGTCGAGACCGGACACCCACTCGGCCAGGTCGCTGATCTGCATCGCGCAGGCGTCGGCGATGCTGATGCCCGCGATCTTCGAGGAGCGGGCCGCCTCGGTGAGCCGGGTGCCGTCGCACTCGGGACAGGTGGTGAAGGTGACTGCTCGATCCACGAACGCCCGAATGTGCGGCTGCATCGCCTCCCGGTCCTTGGCCAGGAACGACTTCTGGATTTTGGGGACCAGCCCCTCGTAGGTGAGGTTGACGCCCTCGACCTTCACCTTGGTGGGCTCTTTGTAGAGGAAGTCCCGCATCTCCTTCTTGGTGTACTCGCGGATCGGCTTGTTCGGGTCGACGAAGCCCGACTCCGCGTAGACCCGAACCGTCCAGAAGCTGTCCGACTTCCAGCCGGGGATGGTGAACGCGCCCTCGGCGATCGACTTGGAGTCGTCGTAGAGCTGGGTCAGGTCGATATCGGAGACCGAGCCCCTGCCTTCGCAGCGCGGGCACATGCCGCCGGTGATGCTGAAGGTGCGTCGCTCCTTCACCGTCCTCCCGGCGCGGTCGGTCGTGACCGCACCCGCCCCGCTGATCGAGGCGACGTTGAAGGAGTACGCCTGCGGCGAGCCGATGTGCGGTTTCCCGAGCCGGCTGAAGAGAATCCGCAGCATGGCGTTGGCATCGGTGGCGGTGCCGACCGTGGAACGCGGGTCGGAACCCATGCGTTGCTGGTCGACGATGATCGCGGTCGTCAGGCCCTCGAGCACGTCGACCTCGGGCCGGGCCAGCGTCGGCATGAAGCCCTGGACGAAGGCGCTGTAGGTCTCGTTGATCAGCCGCTGCGACTCCGCGGCGATGGTGCTGAACACCAGCGAACTCTTGCCCGAGCCGGAGACGCCGGTGAACACCGTCAGCCGCCGCTTCGGGATCTCGATGCTGACATCCTTCAGGTTGTTCTCGCGCGCGCCGTGCACGCGGATCAGATCGTGGCTGTCGGCAGCGTGCAGCGCGGGCGACTGCGTGTCCGTCGTCGTGGCCGTGCTCATGGGGTCTCCCTCTGTCGGGCGGGGCCGCGTGGGCGGTCCTGGGTCGGCGTCGCCTGGCTCGATCCAACCAGGTCGACTTGTCTGCGGGCCGCCCGGCGGCCAGCCGCTTCTGCCGTGGCCGGCGATGGCTATCGGACCGGTGCGCGGTCGCGGCTGAGCGCGCCGGGTGGTTCAGCGCAGCTGCTGGATGCGGATCAGGTTGCCCGCGGGATCGCGGACGGCGCAGTCGCGCACCCCGTACGGTTGCTCGGTGGGTTCCTGGACGATCTCCGCGTCGCCGGCCACCAGCCGCTCGAAGGCGCTGTCGAGGTCCTTGGTTGCCAGCAGGATGCCGCCGTAGGTGCCCTTGGCCATCATCTCGGCGATGGTGCGGCGCTCGTCGTCGGTGATGCCGGGGTCGGCGCCCGGGGGGTGCAGCACGATGGAGGTCCCGGGCTGTCCGACGGGGCCGACGGTGAGCCAGCGCATCCCTTCGTATCCGACGTCGTTGCGGACCTCGAAGCCGAGGAGGTCACGGTAGAAGGCCAGCGCCGCGTCCGGATCGTCGTGCGGCAGGAAGCTCGCGTGAATGGTGATGTCCATGGCAGTCAGGCTAATTGCGGCTCGGTAACCGGCGCTTCTCGATTCCTGATCGGTCTGGTCACCTGTTTCGCCACGCAGGACGGCATCCCCGCCGTCGCGCGCGCCGCCTCGCGCCGGTAGACGCTGGGCGGCACGCCGACCAGCTCGGTGAAGCGCGTGCTGAACGTGCCCAGCGAGGAGCAGCCGACCTCGAAACAGACCTCGGTGACGCTCAGGTCGCCCCGGCGCAGCAGCGACATCGCACGCTCGATGCGCCGGGTCATCAGATAGGAGTACGGCGACTCGCCGTAGGCGAGCCGGAACTGGCGGCTGAGGTGCCCGGCCGACATGTGCGCGTCGCGCGCGAGCGCCTCCACGTCCAGGGGCTGCGCGTACTCCCGATCGATGCGGTCGCGGACCCTGCGTAGCCGCGCGAGGTCGTGCAGGTGCTGCGCCGCGGCGGGTCTACTGGTCACTCACCAGATGGTGCCACATCGCGGTGACAAGCGGCCGATCCCGGCCCGCGCCTCTCGCGGGATGCCCGGGGCTACCAGAAGGTCGCCGAGAGCTCGTACTCGGCGAGCGCGGACCGCACCAGCTCGGTGAGCCGCTCGGCGTCGAGCAGGGTCGGTGGGTGGTAACCCATGACGCGCAGCGTGATCGTCTCCGCGGCCTCGATCAGCGCGACGTAGAGGGTGCCGCCGCGTTCGGTCACGACGGTCCGCGAGTTCAAGCTCTGATTGACCAAGCCGAGCATCATCGCCGAGGCCGGGCGGCCGTCGATGCGGAGGATCTCCGGGTCGAGCTTGCCGAGGCTGGAACAGACCGTGGAGATGGGGTCGGTGGCGGCTTGGCGCGCCAGGTGGGCGTAGCGCCCGCGCGGCAGCGCCACCGCGACCGGGACCAGCGGCGGGACGTCCTGCCCGCTCGCCGCGGCCTCCGTGAGCTTCTCCTTCATCACCGCGCGCAGCGAGGCGAGATCGGCCGGCTCGCCCTCGTGAGCGTCCAGCTCGAAGGCGATCGAGGTCAGAGCGTTCGCGCGGAGATCATCGGCGGTGCGGGTGCTGACCGGCATCATCATGCGAACCCGGCCCTGCTCGTCGATGCGGCCGAGCTCGGTGGCGATGGCGGCCATCATCGCCACCGCCAAGGTGGTGCCGGTGCCGCCTCGCGCCCGGGCCGCCGCATGCCAGGGCTGCGCCGGGACTGTCGCGGTGATCGTCGGCAGGCGGAAGTTCGGTGCGTCGCCGGTGGGCCCGCCGTGCCTTGCGGTGGCCAACCGCAGCGCCAAACCGGCCGCCGAGGGGAACGACCGGGCTCGCCGCGCGGCAGAGCGAAGATCGTCGGCGAGCAAGCGCATCCGGCCGAATCCGTCGCTCGGATACACCAAGTCGAGCCGCTTTCCCGCGACCGCGTCCGTGACCGCCGCGCAGAACGCGTGGCCATCGGCGAGAGTGTGCGAAACCAGCAGCGACACCGCGCTTTCCCCGTTGTCGAGGTGGGTCGCCGCCAGCCGCCATGCGGGCCCGCCGAAGGTACGCAACTCGGCATGCCCCTGTTCGGCGATCCAGGCCTCCAGAGCGCCGGCGGGAAGGGGCTCGTCCGCGACCTCGAGCGGGCTGAATTCGACTCGGGTGGTCCAGCGGTCACCGGCGGCGGGGATCATTGCGGGCGCGACCGCTCTGCCCAGGCTGCCGTGGCGCAACGTCTCGTGGAAACGCTCCAGCGCCGCGATGTCCACCGGACGGTCGTAACGCCAGACCGCCTGTATCGCCAGGGTTCCCCCTAGCGCGGAGTGCCCCCGTGCACTCACGCAATCGATATCGGTCAGGCGGTAGGTCACGCAAATCTCCCCTCGAGTTCCGGACACCGGGGCGGGTCCGCGCCGGCGTCGTCGCCGCCACAACTCGGCGCTACGACGATGGGGATCGTCCGAATGTCCGGTTTCGAGCTGTTCGGCCAACCAAGAGCATCCGGCCTGGCAACGCCATGGTCAACCCTACTGGCGGGTTCGGTCCCGGCGGCCCGGCGGTGCGGTGCGAACGGTACCTATTGGTCCGCTGTGCTGCGCTAACGGGAATCTGCTTGCCACCTGCGCGGGAAGCGGGTAGGGGGCGCTCGACGCGGCGAACCGGCCCGATCCCGGTGACCGGAGTTGGACAGGCGACCACTTCAGCAACGTGCCGGCGGTGTGGCGCGCTCAGCGCGCGGCCGGATCGCGTCTGCGGATCAGCGGCAGGTAGACCTCGTCCACGATGTCGATCAGGACGTCGTCGGGCGCGGTCGGCGCGCCGCGCACGACGAATTCGTTGCGGAGCAGGATCAGGGCCACGGTGGCGACGCGCGGATGCAGCGCCTCAGGAGCGGCTTCACCCCGGGCGACCGCGCGGCCCAGCAAGGTGAGCCACGGCGCCGCGGCGGCGTCGCCGGTCTGATCCGGCAGCTGTGCCAGGAATTCGGCTACGCCACCGCAGGCCGCCAGGAGTTCCCGCAGGATCGCGCCCGAGGACGAACTCCAATGGCGGTTGACGCGCCGTAGCAGTTCCAGCGCGTCTTCGCGCAGGCTGCCGGTGTCCGGCGGTGGTGTGGTCGTGGCCAGCTGGCGGTAGGCGGCGATGCCGAGTGCCAAGCGGTTCGGCCACCGGCGGTAGATGGCGTTCTTGTTGGTTCCGGCCCGGGCGGCGACCTTGTCCATGGTCAGCGCGGCGTATCCGGATTCGAGGAGTTCGTCCGCCGCGGCGCGCAGGATCGCCTCTTCGAGAGCGGCCCCACGTCGGCGCGTCTGCCCGGCGCCCGGCTGCCGGACCGCATCTTCCACTTCGGCCCCTTCCCGTAATCGCCGCCGATCCTACTTGCCGGGCGTGCTTGCTCGGTCGAACCGGGAACTATAAGGTACGACACGTACTCTATCTCATTATGGAAGGGCGGAGTCGATGCGCGCCAAAGGCATCAGCTACGAGACTGGTTTCGTTCATGACGGACGATTCTCCCGCGTTCAGTTCGACCCCAAAACAGTGGCCAGCGAACTGAGAGTCATCCGCGACGACCTGCACTGCAACGCGGTTCGCGTCATCGGGGGCGATCCGGGACGGCTGGAACTCGCGGCTGCCATCGCCGCCGATCTCGGCCTCGAGATATGGTTCTCGCCGTACCCTCTTGATTCGACTGTGGCGGAGATGCTGGCCCTGTTCGCGGATTGCGCCGAGCGGGCCGAGCGGATCCGGCGGCGCGGAGCCGAAGTGGTCTTCGTGACCGGCGCCGAGCTGAGCCTGATGCACCCCGGGTTCCTCCCGGGCGACAGCATCGACGAACGCGTGCGGTGGCTGACCGCCCGGCCGGCTGACCTGGGTGAATCCGTCGTCGAGGCGAGCAGGCGCGTGAACGACTTCCTCGACAAGGCCGTGATGACCGTTCGCGAGCGTTTCGGCGGCCTGGTCACCTACGCGTCCGTCCCGCTCGAGCGCGTCGACTGGACGCCGTTCGACATCGTGTCGGTGGACCTGTACCGGACGGCCGAGATCGCCGACCGATTCGGTGCGGGCGTTCGTACCTTCGCCACCGGGGGAAAGCCGCTCGCGATCACCGAGTTCGGTGCGGCGACCTTCGCGGGCGCGGGTGATCTCGGAGCGCACGGCCTGCAGATCGTCGAATACGACGACACCCGCGGGCCACTCCGGTTGAACGGCGAGTACGCGCGCGACGAGGCCGGGCAGGCGCGGTATCTGCGCGAGCTGCTGGAGATCTTCGACGCCGAGGGTGTCGACAGCGCGTTCGTCTTCGTCCTCGCGCTCTACGACCATGTGCACCGCCCCGGCGGCGACCCGCGCGACGATCTGGACCTGGCCAGCTACGGCGTGGTCAAGGTGCTCGAAGACCGTACCGGCGACACCTACCCCGACCTCCCCTGGGAGCCCAAGGCCGCGTTCGACGCCCTCGCCGACTATTACCGGAGTCGCTGAGCCGCACCAGGAATCGGCGATCGCGGCGGAGTGCGGCCGGGTCAGTCGTGGTGGGCGCGGTGGTGACGGAAGGCCAGGCGGACGAGGTCGGCGATGTCCGGGTCGGCGATCGCGTAGACGTGCCGTCTGCCGTCCTTGTGGGCGTGGACCAGACCGGCGAGTTTCAGTTTGGCCAGGTGCTGGCTGACGGCGGGCACGGACTGGCCGACGGCGGAGGCGAGGGAGCCGACGTCGCGCTCGCCCTGCGCGAGGAGCCAGAGAATCTGCAGGCGCGCGGTGGCCGCGAGCATGCCGAAAACGGCCGCCGCGTCCTGTAATCGGTCCGCCGGGATGGGGCCCGGCGGCTCGCCCTGCTGGGTCACGTCCGCCTCCATAGCTGTCGGTAGGGTGACACGGCCGTGTCCGGCTGTGCAACCATGTGGCCGCCGGTGATCGGCCCGCGCGGCACCGGGCCGAAAACCGCTGTCCTGCACGCGCGTCCGGCTCGTTTCGTGCCGCGAGATTTCCACCGGGTGGCGCGCTGTCGAATACTTGCGCAACTGATTGACGTACCCCGATCGGCGGGTTTCTAATGATGGATGGCGCAATTCGTGCGCCGGTCGACCAACGAAGCGAGGTGAGCGGCAGATGCCGGATGACAATATCGACATCTACAGCCGGGCCACCCGCGAGAAACGGGTTGCGCCGCCGCGTCGTTGATCCGCGTGTGTGATCGGCGACCGGGCAACGGCGCCCTGATCGGCCGACGGCACGTATTTCCACCTTCGTTATTTCGACGCGTAAGGCCGCGCGTGCGGGTTCGACCGATGCGTGGTCTTGTCCGCGCCGATGGTCTCGTCGCGGATCGACGCCGCCCCGCCCGTGTGCGCCTCCTCTGTCCAGGAGGGGTGCGCTACCACCCGCACGATAGTAAGTATTGGAGCCCCCGCTATGGCCACACTGCCCGAGAAAGACGAAACATCCTCTCGCCCACCGGGCCCGGAGCACAAGCCGACCGGCTTTCGCTCGGACTCGCCCGTGCGACCCTTCTCCGGGCAGCGGTAGTCGATGACGACCTTTCTCAGCGCCGTGACCGCCGATCACTTCGACACGGAAGTGCTTCAGCAGCATTGGATTCCCCTCGCCGCCGACGACGCCGACACCGCGGCAGTGCTCCGGGAACGGCTCGGCATCGACTTCACCGCCGCGCACAACCAGGTCTGGGAGGCGGGCAACTTCCTCTATCTGCCGGTGGTCGCCAACTATCAGCTCGGCGAGACCATCGAACGGGCGACGATCGTCTTCGCCCTGGGCGGGGAGTTCCTCGTGACGTTGCAGCCGTCCGAGCATTTCGTCCCGTTCGACAAGGCGGTCGCGAAGATGCGCCGCAACCCGGAACTCGCCGGCTCCGCGCACGGCGTGATGTACGCGCTGCTGTGGGCGCTGAACGAGGCGTCGGAGCGGGTGCTCCACCACACCGGTGACGCGCTGGAGGCGACGCACGAGGAAATCGAGCGCGCGATCTACGCCCACGACCGGCGTGAGTTCGCGACTTCCGACGTGCGCGGCGCACTGTCGCGGATGAACGCGACCGAGCGAATCATTGCGCGCACCCGGGAGACGCAACTGCAATTGGCCCGCGCGGCACGCCACCTGCGGGCCGACGCACGGTCCGGTCGCGGCGAGCTGGACGGGGCGATCGGCGTGCTGCTCGCGGACATCGACGGGGTGGGACAGCGCGCGGGCGTGGCGTACGACAAGGTTCGGTACCGGCAGCAGTCCGCGCTGGCCGGCCTGGATGTCCGGCAGAACGAGATCGTCAAGGCGTTCGCCGTCACCGCGGCCGTTCTGCCACCCACGCTCATCGCCACCTGCTACGCCGTGGATCTGATTTCCGAGTTGTCCTGGCAGACCGGTCTTCTGGTGACCTGCCTGCTGACGCTTGCGGCGGCGCTGATTCCCCTCGCCTACCTGAAGAACAAGGGCCTGCTGGGCTGAGTCCCTCGCTCCGGTCCGGCAATCATTACCTCGCGCGTAATCGACGCGGGGCGCGCGGCACGGCAAGGTTGGGGACAGCCGATCGGAGAACGCGATTCGGCTTGACAAAAACCATTGCAGCACAGGAGGTTCAACATGTCGCGCTACGAGGAAGCGGTCGATCGGTACTTCGCCGCGTGGAACGCCACCGACGAGGACGCCAGGGCCGCCGCGGTCGCGGCCGCCTGGGCCGAGGACGGCGCGTACACCGATCCGCTCGCGGAGGTGAGCGGGCACGCCCAGCTGACGGCGGCCATCGGGGGCGTGCAGGCGCAGTTCCCCGGCTTCGAGTTCCGCCGCCTCGGCGCGGTCGACGGCCACCACGACATCGCCCGCTTCTCCTGGGAGCTGGTCTCGGCGGCCGACGGCAGCGCCCCGGTCGCGGGCTCGGACGTGATCACCCTCGGGTCCGACGGCCGGATCACGAGTGTGCACGGCTTTCTCGACCGGGTGCCGTCGGCCTAGCGGCCGGCCGGTCCGCGACAGCCCGGCGCACCGGAGCCCGTTTGCGCCTGCGGCGAACACGGTGCGTCGTGGGCGCTGCGGGGGCATCCTGGACGCAGTAGTGCGATTCCGGCGAACAGGGTGGTGGTCGGCGTGGACAACGCCGCGATGGATGCCTACTCCCGCACGGTGATCGCGGTGGCGGCGTCGGTGACGCCGCACGTCGCGAGTGTGCGGACCAGGCGGGGGAGCGGATCGGCGGTGGTCTTCACCGACGACGGATTCCTGCTCACCAACGCGCACGTCCTCGGCGCGGCGCGGGAGGGCGAGGTGGTCTTCGCCGACGGGGTGGAATCCCGATTCCAGGTGATCGGGGTGGATCCGCTGTCGGATCTGGCGGTGCTGCGCGCCCGCGACGGCGCGCCGGACGCGGTGCCGCTCGGGGACGCCGATCGATTGGTGGTCGGCCAGCTGGTGGTGGCGGTCGGCAGTCCGCTCGGTCTGGCGGGCTCGGTCACCGCGGGCGTGGTCAGCGCGCTCGGACGGGCGGTTCCGGTGGCGTCGCGCCGCGCCGGGCGGGTGATCGAAGACGTGATCCAAACCGATGCGGCGCTCAATCCGGGTAATTCCGGCGGTGCCCTGTCGGATTCGGCGGGCCGGGTGGTCGGCATCAACACCGCGGTCGCCGGGATCGGTCTCGGCCTGGCCATCCCGATCAACGCGACGACGCGCCGGATCATCGGCACGCTGCACACCGAGGGACGGGTGCGGCGCGCGTACCTGGGCCTGGTCGGCGTGCCCGCGCCGCTGCCCGAGCCGGTCGCCGCGCGGACCGGGCAGGCGGCCGGGGTGCGCATCGTCGAGGTGATCCGCGGCGGCCCCGCCGAGGAAGCGGGCCTGCGCCGCGGTGATCTGGTCCTGAGCGTGGCGCGGTCGGAAGTGCGGGACGCCCAGGGCATCCAACGGCAGCTGTTCGCCGAGGCGATCGGCGTGCAGCTGCCCGTCACGGTGCTGCGCAACGGGGCGATGGTGGACGTGATCGCGGTTCCGGTGGAACTGGTGGCCGACTGAGCGTCGTCAGTCGGCGGCCCGGACGGGCTCGGGGATGCCCACCGGGGCGGGCGGTGCCGTCCTCCAGCGTGCGTCGACGACCAGACCCGCCAGGCCGATGGCCAGGCAGACGCCGGACAGCGCCAGCATCGCCGGATGGGTCGTGCCGGTGAGCGCGTCGCCGAGAACGACGGTGCCGATCGTGCCGGGCAGCACGCCGAGCACCGTGGCGATGAGGTAGGGCCAGAACCGGATCGAGGACAGCCCGCAACAGTAATTGATCACCGAGAACGGCACCGCCGCGATGAGCCGGAGTGAGCCGACCGCCAGCCAGCCCCGGCGCGCGAGACGCTCATCGATCGCGCGCACCGCGGGATGGGTGAGCCGGGCGGCGACCTGCTCGCGGTCCAGTGCGCGCACGAGCAGGATCGCCAGCACCGCGCTCACGGTCGTCGCACTCACCGCCAGCGTGATGCCCAGCAGCGGGCCGAACAGCAGCCCCGCGCTGACGGTGAAAACGGTGCGGGGAATCGGCGCCACCGTCACCAGAGCGTGCACCACGAAGAACACCAGCGGGAAGACCGGGCCGACCGACGTCGCCCACTCCTGCACCTGGCGGGGAGAGGGCAGCGGAATCAGCAGGGCCGTGCCGAACAAGGCCACCGCGCCGACGAGCAGCGCGACGAAACGCGGGTCACGGATCAGCCTGGCCGAGACGCCGCCGCGCCTGCGCTCGGCTGCCTCGGGCCCCTCGGTGCTGCGGTCGATCACCGCGACAGGTTACCGGTTGGTAGTGGCGGGCAGGGTCAACGGCTGGGAATGCGCCCGCTAGCATCAGTGGAAGCGGGACGAATGCCCGTTAACCGAAGTAGTCGCTGAGCTGGGCGAATGTGAGGGTATCGGGCGCGCACTGGCGGTGCGCCCGTGGTGAGGAAGAGGAACAGCAAGCTATGCCGATTGCTTCAGATCCCGGGGCCGACCCGGTGCCCGAATACGGTGCATGGCGCAAGGGCGTTGCCGGGGTGCTGGCGAAGACTCGCCGCGTCGAGGTCAGCGAACTTCCCGAGGAGCCCGAGCGACTGCTCGACGAGACCACCTATGACGGGCTGACCATCGCCCCGCTCTACACTCGGCGCGACGAGCTGCCGGAACAGCCGCTGCCGGGAACCTTTCCCTTCGTGCGTGGCCGGGACGCCACCCGGGACGTGCACCGGGGCTGGTTCGTCAGCGCGCAGGTCGCCCAGCGCGACGCCGCCGCGGCCAACCGGGAGATCCTGGCCGGACTGGAGAACGGGATCAGCGCCGTCTGGCTCGGCGCGGGCGAACGCGGTGTGCCGGTGCCGGACCTGCCCGCCGCGCTGAACGGCCTGCTGTTCGAATTGGCCCCGCTCACGCTGGATGCGGGCGGCGACGTCGCCGACGCGGCCGCGCAAGTGTTCGCGGTGCTCGACGGCTACGCCGCACCGGCTCGCGAGGACATCTGGATCGCCTTGGGTGCCGCCCCCTTGACCAGCCGTTTCGCCGATCTGTCCGATATCGGTCTCACCGAGGCGGTCGCGCTGGCCGGACGGGCGGCGGGGCGGCCGGAAACAGTTCGCGCGATCACCGTGGACGGCACCGTCTTCCACGACGCGGGCGCGTCCGACACCCAGGAACTGGGCGCGGCCGTCGCCGCGGGCCTGGCCTACCTGCGGTCGCTGACCGAGAGCCTGGATCTCGCCGACGCGCTGAGCCAGCTGGAATTCCGTTTCGCGGCCACCGACGACCAGTTCGCCACCATCGCGAAGTTCCGCGCCGCCAGGCAGCTGTGGGCTCGGGTCGCGCAGGTCTGCGGCGCACCGGATTTCGGCGGCGCGCCGCAGCACGCCGTCACCTCGGCCGCCATGATGAGTCAGCGCGATCCCTGGGTGAACATGCTGCGCACCACGCTCGCCGCCTTCGGCGCGGGCATCGGGGGCGCCGACACCGTGACCGTGCTGCCGTTCGACTCCGCCCTGCCGCCCGGCGAACTCGGCGTCTCGAAGTCGTTCGCCGACCGCATGGCCCGCAACACCCAGCTGCTGCTGCTCGAGGAATCGCATCTCGGCCACGTGCTGGACCCGGGTGCGGGCTCCTGGTACGTCGAGGACCTCACCGCCGCGCTGGCGGCGAAGGCGTGGGAATTCCTCCAGGAGATCGAGGCGGCGGGTGGTTACCTCGCCGCGCTGGAGTCCGGGCTGCTCGCCGAGCGCGTCGCCGAGACGAAGACCGCCCGCGACGCCGATGTCGCGCACCGCAAGACGGCCGTCACCGGCGTGAACGAATTCCCGAACCTGGCCGAGCAGCCGCTCTCGGAGGCGGCGCGTCAGTCCGGACGGGTCGCCCGCTACGGCGCCGCGTTCGAGGAGCTGCGCAACCGCTCCGACGCCTACCTCGCCGCACACGGGACGCGGCCGAAAGCGCTGCTGGTGCCGCTCGGCTCGGTGGCCGAGCACAACGTCCGGGTCACCTTCATCGCGAACCTGCTGGCTTCCGGCGGCATCGAGTCGATCAATCCCGGACCGCTCACGGTCGACGCGATCGCCGCGACGGCCACCGACGCCGGGGCGCCGATCGCGGTGCTGTGCGGATCGGATACGCGCTACGGATCCGAAGCCGGTGCGGCGGTGGAGCGACTGCGTGCCGCGGGCGTGGCGACGGTGCTGCTGGCCGGCTCGGCGAAAGCCGTCGCCGATCTGGACGACGCGCAGCGCCCGGACGGATTCCTCGCCGCGCGCATCGACGCCGTCGCCGCGCTGTCCGGCCTGCTGGAGAAGGTGGGAGCCTGATGACTACTCGTGAGATCAAGCACGTGATCGGCAGTTTCGCCGACGTGCCGCTGGCCGAACGGGCGCCGGAGCCCGCCGCCGTCGACGCGGCGCAGGTGACGGAGTATCTGCGCGCGGCCGCGGCGGCCAACCGGTACGCACCCGAGCAGCTGGTGTGGTCGACGCCCGAAGGCATCGACGTGCCGCCGGTGTTCACCAAGGCGGATCGGGACGCGGTCGCGGCCGAAGGGTATCCGCTGGACAGCGTGCCCGGCGTCGCGCCGTTCGTGCGCGGGCCGTACCCCACGATGTACGTCAACCAGCCGTGGACCATCCGCCAGTACGCCGGCTTCTCCACCGCCGCGGATTCGAACGCCTTCTACCGGCGCAATCTGCAGGCGGGCCAGAAGGGCCTGTCGGTCGCGTTCGACCTGGCGACCCACCGCGGCTACGACTCCGATCATCCGCGGGTGCAAGGTGACGTCGGCATGGCGGGCGTGGCCATCGACTCCATCCTGGACATGCGCCAGCTGTTCGACCACATCCCGCTGGACCAGGTCAGCGTCTCGATGACGATGAACGGCGCGGTGCTGCCGATCCTGGCGCTGTACGTCGTCGCCGCCGAGGAGCAGGGTGTCGCGCCCGAGCAGCTGGCCGGAACCATTCAGAACGACATTCTGAAGGAGTTCATGGTCCGCAACACCTACATCTACCCGCCGAAGCCCTCGATGCGGATCATCTCCGACATCTTCGCCTACACCAGCGCGAAGATGCCGAAGTTCAACTCGATCTCCATCTCCGGCTACCACATCCAGGAGGCCGGCGCGACCGCCGACCTGGAGCTGGCCTACACCCTCGCCGACGGCGTCGAGTACATCCGCGCCGGCATCGACGCGGGCATGGAGGTCGACAAGTTCGCGCCGCGGCTGTCGTTCTTCTGGGCGATCGGCATGAATTTCTTCATGGAGGTCGCCAAGCTGCGCGCGGGGCGTCTGCTGTGGAGCGAGCTGGTCGCGAAGTTCAACCCGAAGAGCGCGAAATCGCTGTCGCTGCGCACCCACTCGCAGACCTCCGGTTGGTCGCTGACCGCGCAGGACGCCTACAACAACGTCGCGCGCACCTGCATCGAGGCGATGGCCGCCACCCAGGGCCACACGCAGTCGCTGCACACCAACGCGCTCGACGAGGCGCTGGCGCTGCCCACGGACTTCTCCGCGCGCATCGCCCGCAACACCCAGCTGCTGATCCAGCAGGAGTCCAACACCACCCGCCCGATCGACCCGTGGGGCGGCTCCTACTACGTCGAGTGGCTGACCCACCAGCTGGCCAACCGCGCCCGCGCGCACATCGCCGAGGTCGAGGCGCACGGCGGCATGGCGCAGGCGATCGGCGAGGGCATCCCGAAACTGCGCATCGAGGAAGCCGCGGCGCGCACCCAGGCGCGCATCGACACCGGCCAGCAGCCGGTGATCGGCGTCAACAAGTACCAGGTCGAGGAGGACCAGCAGGTCGAGGTCCTCAAGGTCGAGAACTCGCGGGTGCGCGCCGAGCAGATCGAGAAGCTGCAACGCCTGCGCGCCGAGCGCGACCCCGACGCGGTGCGCCGGGCGCTGGCCGAATTGACCCGTGCGGCGGCCTCTTCCGAGGGCGGCATGGCGAACAACTTGCTCGCGCTGGCCATCGACGCGGCCAGGGCCAAGGCCACCGTCGGCGAGATCTCCGACGCGCTGGAGCAGGTGTACGGACGGCACCAGGCGGAGATCCGTACGCTCTCCGGTGTGTACCGCGACGAGGCAGGGAAGGTCACCAACATCACCAAGGCGAGCGAACTGGTCGAAGAATTCGCCGAGGCCGAGGGCCGCAGGCCGCGCATCCTCGTCGCGAAGATGGGTCAGGACGGCCACGACCGGGGCCAGAAGGTGATCGCCACGGCCTTCGCCGACCTCGGCTTCGACGTCGACGTGGGCCCGCTGTTCCAGACCCCGGAAGAGGTGGCGCAGCAGGCGGCCGACAACGACGTGCACGTCGTCGGTGTGTCGTCGCTGGCGGCGGGCCACCTCACGCTGGTGCCCGCCCTGCGGCAGGCGCTGGCCGATGTCGGGCGTCCCGACATCATGGTCATCGTCGGCGGCGTGATCCCGCCCGGTGACTTCGACGAGCTCTATCAGGCGGGCGCGGCGGCGATCTTCCCGCCCGGAACGGTGATCGCGGACGCGGCGATCGACCTGCTGAAGAAGCTCGGCGCCGAACTCGGCCACGAACTCGGCAGCGGCGCCGCGGATTCCGCCGCGACGGAATGAGCGAAGCGGGTTCCACGGCGCGTGCCACCCCTGCGGCGGCCGCGCGCCGGACCGTCGACGTCGACGCCCTCGCCGCGGCGGTCCGCGCCAACGAGCGGGCCGCCTTGGCGCGGGCGATCACGTTGGTCGAGTCGACCAGGGCCGATCACCGGGCGCTGGCGCAGCGACTGCTGCTGAAGGTCTCGCCGGAGGCGGGCGCGGGCAGCGCGCCCTCCAACCGCGTCGGCATCACGGGCGTTCCCGGCGTCGGCAAGTCGACCTTCATCGACGCGCTGGGCATGTACCTGATCGGGCAGGGGCACCGCGTCGCGGTGCTGGCGGTGGACCCGTCCTCGACCAGAACCGGCGGCTCGATCCTCGGCGACAAGACCAGGATGGCGCGGCTGTCGGTGCAACGCGACGCCTACATCCGGCCTTCGCCCACGGCGGGCACGCTCGGCGGCGTGGCCAAGGCGACGCGCGAGACCATCGTGCTGCTGGAAGCGGCGGGCTACGACGTCATCCTCGTGGAGACCGTCGGGGTGGGGCAATCGGAGGTCACCGTCGCGAACATGGTCGACGTGTTCTGCTTCCTGACCCTGGCCCGGACCGGTGACCAGCTGCAAGGCATCAAGAAAGGCGTGCTCGAACTCGCCGACCTGGTCGCGGTGAACAAGGCCGACGGCAAACACGAGGTCGAGGCCCGGTCCGCCGCGAGGGAACTCGCGGGTGCGCTGCGTCTGATCCATCCGCACGACGCGCTGTGGCGTCCGCCGGTGCTGACCATGAGCGGTCTGGAAGGCGTCGGGCTGGACCGGTTCTGGGACACGGTGCTCGAGCACCGCCGCGTGCTCACCGACGCCGGCGAGTTCGCCGAGAAGCGCCGTCGGCAGCAGGTCGACTGGACCTGGACCATGGTGCACGACCAGCTGCTGCGCAGGCTGGCGGACAACCCGCAGGTGAAAGCCATTCGGGCGCAGGTAGAGAAGCAGGTTCGCGACGGCACCCTCACCGCCGCGCTCGCCGCCGAGGAACTGCTGCGCGCCTTCGACGGACGCTGACGCGGGCGTCACCGCCGCAGGCGAACGCCGCGCCGTGCGGCAGCGTGCTCGCGGGGCCTCGCCGCGCCCGCCGGACACTTCGACTCTTCGCGACGCGTTCGAGCAGCGGGCCCGCGGCGGTTTCGGATCCGGTCGGCCCGCTGCGCCTTACTGCTGCTCGCGGTGCAAACCGACCTGCGCTACCAGCGCGCGGTGATCCGCTCCCGGGAGGCTTACGGTCTCCGCCGCGACCGCGTGACCGGCCGCGACGAGGATGTGGTCGATGCCGACGAGAGGTGGCCAGCGCTTGTCGGTCGGATAGGTGACCAGATGTCCTGCCCCGGCCTGCTCGGCGGCGTCGGCGAAGCGGCCGGAGAGCAGCGCGCGGAACTGCCGGTGATCGTAGGTCGCGTTGAAGTCTCCGCCCACGATCGCCGGTCGATCGGCGGGTGATCGTTCGAGAATCGTCCGCAGGCGGGACAATTCGTCGGCCCAGACCTGCGTGCCGTACACCGGCGGCACCGGATGGAAGGCGTAGACCGCGACCGGCCCGATGCCCGGGATGTCGGTGGTCGCCGAGAGCTGGTTCAGCACGTAGCCGTCGTACTCGGCGGTCTCCGACAAGGGATGGCGGCTCCAGATGCCGGTGCCGGCCGCCGTCCTCCCCGGGGAGAGGTACCGGTACGGCAGCAACCGGTCGATGCCCGCCCGGCCGAGATCCTCGATCGCCGCGGGCGTGAGTTCCTCGACGGTGAGCACGGTGACGTCTCGCGCGCGCAGCTGCTCGATCAGCGCCGCCGGATCGGCTCCGTCGAAGAGCAGATTGGCCTGCATCACCGTGATCGTTGGTCCGTCCTCGTGGCCGGAGTGCCCGACGTACAGCGGCGCTTGGGTCCAGATCCCGGTCGCCAGGACGACGACCGCCACCGCCACACCGCTCCAGTGCCGCATCGCGAGGAAAGTCACCGCCGCCACCAGCGCGGAGCCCATCAGATACGGCGCCACCGAAGCCGCCAGCACCAGCACCCGAGCCGAGGAGCCGGTGTAGTGCAAGGTGACGCCGATGGCTGCCACGAGGACCGCAATCCATGCGAGCAGATACACCCCGGCTCGAACCGGTTTCGACAGCGCGCGCGAATACACCGGCCGCACATTACATGCGACGGTCGGGCGGGTGTTCCGGCCGGTGAGCCGCTCCGAGGCGGTGGGTGGTGTCGCGGCCGGACCTGCGCCCGGGGCGCGAAAATGCCCGCGCACCGCGGTGCTGGTCGCTCAGGCCGTGCCCGGGTGCGTCGCCTGGTCGTCAGGGGAACCGCCGGCTCGACCGTGCCGGGGTGGCCGGTGGCGCGACCCCGCGCGAAACGCCGGATTCGGACTGCGCGCGATCGTCCAGGGCTTGCGCGGATCAGATCACGTTCTGCGAGGCCGATATGGAGGATCTCGTGGGAGCGCAGCTCGTGCGAGCCGGAGCGGTTGGCGCAACGGTGCGCGCGGTTCGGAGTCGAGGCATCCCGCACCGGACCGGTCACCGGAGGCCGAACAGCTCCGCGGCGTTGTCGTGGCAGACCCGGCGCAACCAGTCGTCACCGAGATCGAGTCGTTCGAGCGCTTCGATCGAATGACCATAAGAGTGGGGAATGTTCGGGAAGTCGCTGCCGAACAGGATGCGGTCGGCGAAGGCTTGCAGCCGGCCGTGCTCGTGCGCCGGAAACGGGGCGTCGGCCTCGGAGAAATCGGTCCACACCATCGTGGTGTCCAGCCGCACCTCGGGGTATTCCTCGGCGAGATCGAGGAATTCGGAGTATTCGGGCGTGCCCATGTGCGCGACGATCAGGCGCAGCCGCGGAAAGCGCCGCAGCACACCGGCGATCGGCTCCGGGCCGGTGTACGTTCCGGGCGCCGGGCCGGAACCGCAATGGATGACGATCGGAACGCGCGCGTCCTCCAGCAGGCCCCACACCGGGTCCAGCAGCGGGTCGCCCGGATGGTAGCCGCCGACTTGAACGTGCGCCTTGAAGACGCGGGCTCCACGCTCGACGGCCTCCCGGACATAGTCCGCCGCCTGCGGCTCGGGGAAGAACGTGGCGGTGTGCAGGCAGTCCGGGGTGCGGGCGGCGAAATCGGCGGTCCATTCGTTGAGCCACGCGGCCATGTCCGGTTTGTGGGGATACACCAGAGCGGTGAACGCGCGAACACCGAAGTCCCGCAAGGTCTTCAACCGCACCTGCGCGTCGGCGCGGTAGGTGATCGGCCAGCTGCGGCCGATCAGCGGTCCGGCCGCGTCGAAGTACGCCCACACTTTCCGCATCACCTGGTCGGGCATGAAATGGGTGTGGACGTCGATGATGCCGGGCAGCCCGAGCCCGGCACGGAAGGCGGACAGATAGGTCGCGTCGTCGGCGCCGGTCACCGGACCCCCTGTGCCACGGGCGGGTGCACGGCTCGCGCGAAGTCGCCGACCCGGGTGATCAGTCGTTCGAAGAACAGCTCAGGGTCGGTGCCGATCACGATGTCGGCATTCGGTTCCCGCCCCCACATGCCCGCCCAGTCCGCGACCGTGGTCGCGCGGGTGATGGTGCCCGCCAACTCCACGTCCACCGTCGCCGGGCGGGTGCGGGCCAGCGCCGGGTCCAGCGCGACCGCGGCCGCGAACGGATCGTGCATGTGGGCCAGGTAGCCCAGGTCGTAGGCGTGATGGAAATCGAAATAGAACCGCACGGCATCGGTGACATGCCGGACGATCGGATTGCCGGCGCCCGAGCGGGTTCCGGGCGGATCGTCCGGCGAGACGACCTCCACCGGGAAGCTTTTCGCCCGCTCGGCCAGGCGCGCCAGATGCTCCGGCCGCATCTCGATGGTCTCGGTGATGTCCAGCGCGCAGACGATCGGCCTGCGTTGTGCGGGTGCGGCGGCGAACGCGTCGAAGACTTCCTTGGCGGCCTCCGGGTCGACGTGCACGTTCCATTCGTTGGTCGGCGTGGTGTTGCCCGGATGATTGAATGCCCCGCCCATGATGACCAAACGCTTCAGCAGCAGCGGCAGCTCCGGTTCGATCCGCAGGGCGAGGGCGAGATTGGTCAGCGGTCCGGTGCACAGCCCGACGATCTCGCCGGGATGCGCGCGCACCAGCTCGGCCCACATCCGCGCGGCCGATCGCGCGGAGAGACGGCGTGCCGACGTGGGGAGCTCGGCGTATCCGATGCCCTGGGGTCCGTGCGTGTCCTCCGTGGTGCGCAGCGGGATGGCCAAGGGATCCGCGGCGCCGAGCGCCACTTCGATCTCCGGTGCGCGGCAGACGTCCAGCCAGGCGAGGTTGTTCGCCGCTACCTGTGCTGCCGCGACGTTGCCCGCCGTGGCGGCGATGCCCGCGATCTCGGCCTCGGGCGAGCCGAGCAGGTACAGCAGCGCTAGGGAGTCGTCGATGCCGGTGTCGACGTCCAGGATGATCTTCTGCCGCACGGCACGAGACTAGCGAGCCGGGATGCCGGGGCGACGGCGAGGTGCCGATAGCTCGGTGGTCGCAGCGTGTAGGACATACGTCTAGTACATTTGTCTGAGACGTTGTAGCCTGTGGTCATGGGAAATCGCGAGGATCTGCTGGCGGGAGCACGGAAAGTGATCGTCGAGCGTGGCATCGCCAAGGCGACCGCCCGCGACATCGCCTCGGCGGCGGGCGTGAGCCTGGCGGCGATCGGGTACCACTTCGGCTCCAAGGATCAGCTGATCACCGAGGCCCTGGCCGACTCCCTCGGTACCGCGATCGGCGACAGCATGGAGGCGAAGATCCGCGAGGGCAGCGGTGTCGCGCCGCTGGCGGCGTTCGCCGCGATGTGGAACGGCATGCCCGCGGTGTTCACCGACAACCGCGACAGCATGCTGGCGAGCCTGGAGAACCTGGTGCGCGTGGCGCGCTCGCCGGAGTCGCAGCGATTCTTCGCCCAGAGCCTGCCCGGCGCCTACCGGGACATGGCGGACGCGCTGCGGCAAGCGCATCCCCGGCTGAGTGACGACCAGGCGGAGGCGATCGCCGAACTGTATTTCGTGCTCGTGCAGGGTCTCGGCGTCTTGCAGACCGTCGCTCCGGAGGCGGACCTCCCGGACGGCGACCGCCTGGCGCAGGCGGTCGCCGCGCTCGCCGGGACCGAGGGTTAGTGCTCGCTCGACAGCTCACCGGGGGATGAAGCGCGGGACGCCGCTGGAGATTCTCCCGGCGTCCCGGCGTGACGGTCAGTGCGTCGGCAGGGGCCAGGCCGGACGGTCCGCGCCGTAGGCGGGCGCGGGCCAGGCGTAGTCCGGGTACTCGGCGAGCACGGGCGGCGCGGTGACGACCTGGCCGTGGCGGACCGCCTGCGCCGGGCTCGGCGCCGCGGCCTTGCCGTGCCGTGGTGTGCGGTCCGGCGCGTCGAGCAGCCAGGAGGCGGTACGGGCCAGAGCCACCCGCACGTCCCGCCCGACGCCGTCGCCGGCGCGCGCGACCAGGGCATCGATCACGCCCGCGGCGAGGAGGTAACCCGACGCGTGATCCAGTGCCTGCGCGGGCAATGCCCCCGGCACGGACGGCGCACCCTCGATGGTCGATATGCCGGACGCGGCCTGCACGATGCTGTCGAAGCCGCGGCGCTCACCCCACGGACCGGCTTCACCCCATGCGGACACCCGCCCGTGGATCAGCCCGGGACGGGCGGCCGCCCGCACTCCCGCGCGTTCGAGCGCGCCCGGCCGGTACCCGGTGATCAGCACGTCGGCGGCGGCGACCAGATCATCGATGCCGCGGGTGCGGAGGTCGACCAAGGTCGATCGTTTGCCCTGACAGGTGTCGGCGAATTGCCAGGGGATCTCGGGCAGCTGCGGCGGGTCGACGCGCAGCACCTCGGCGCCGAGCAACGCCAGCGCCCGCGTCGCGACCGGTCCCGCGATCACCCTGGTCAGATCGAGAACGCGCAGTCCCCGCAGCGGCTGCAGTGGCGTCGCGCCCGCGGGCAATCCGGTCTCTCCGCGATCGGCGCGGTCGTCGATCGCGACCAACGGACCGGACGCCGCGGCCTGGCCCTCCGGGCTGGCGGCCCATTCCTCCTCGGTGCGGACTCGGACGGCGATGGCGCCCTGCGCGGCGGCCCGCTCCTCCAGGTCGGAGGCGCGGATCATGGCCATCTGGGCGACGAGGAGATCGACCGGCGCGGAGTCGGGCAGGCCGAGCGTGGCGAACAGCCGGGCCCGGTGGTGCGGATAGTTCGCGTGCGTGCGAACCCATCCGTCGAAGGTGGGGAAGAATCCGGAGAGGTCGGCGAACGGTGTCGGCCCGCGGCCGGCGATACTCAACAGGCGCTCGCTGGAGAAGGCCGCGGTGATGCGAGCCGGATCGAGGCGGTGTGCCACCGGGTGGAGACCGCGCGCGGTCCGCATGCGATTCGCGGCGGCGGTCAGGGCCGCGACCGAACCGGCGGCCAGCGCCCAGACCGGTAATGTCGCGGCGAGATTGCTACCCGGATCGGGCGCGGGGGAGATGCGCGAGGCGGTGACACCGATACCGGCCTCGTAGTCCTGGACGAGCCGTGCGTGCGTGTTCACTCGCTTCAGCCTAGTTGCCGGCCTGGAGAAGTCGGGTGTCGTGGTCCCTGCGGAACGGTCCGCGGCTGCGGGCCGTGTGGCCGTCCCCCGACGTCACCTGCGCCGATTCGGCGCGGAGCGAAGCGCGGACCGCGCGCGGGCACGCCAGGGCTCGCCGCGGCGGGCGATCGCGGGCCGGAGATCGCGTTCGTCCGGATCGGTCGATCGCGGGCGCTCGGGCGGTGACCGCGCGAGCGTGGAGCCGTCGCGCGGAGATTGCGGATGAAGTGCTGACGATCCCGCCCCGATTCGGCCTGTCACGAAGGACGATCCGGGGCGTCGCATCCGAGTATCCCGGAGCGCGAAATTATCTGCCCGAGCAGCCTTCTCGCCAGTGAGGACAGTGCCGCGCGCTCGACCCGAGAAATTGGCGAGGATGTCCTCGTGCTGCACCGCAGCGATCGGCGCGGATTCGATGGCCAGGTCCGCCGCGTGCGGACGGCGGCGCAGAGCATGGCCGGCCGCACTGGAACACCGGGCGGCACGATATGTGAGGTCGAACGACGATGACCGACGTCTACCCCGGAAGCGCGGAATACACGGTGCCCGTGACCCGGACGAAGAAGGACCGGGCAGCGCGGGAGCGCGTTCCGGTCTTCGGTATCGACATGCAGCCGCGCGCCGCTCTGCTGCCGGACCGGGTTCGCCGCGCCCCGATCACACACGACTACGAGTTGCTGGCGGTGCAGGACGCCCAGAACGCCGGGTACCTGCGCGAGGTCCAGGACCTCGCCGCCGAGCGCGCGTCACTCGGAACGGCCGGTCACGACCAGGCGACGCGACTGCGCGTGGACCGGCTCGAGGCCGCCCTCGTTGCGGCCACCGCGGACGCGGCCGCCGCCGGAGTCGCGGCCGAGGACGTCGATCGGGCGGTGGAATACGGCCGCGCGGGCGCCTACTGGGCCGACCGTCCCGCGCACCGCTATCTCGGCCGCATCGCCCAGTTGACCGACGAAATGTACTCTCGCCTGGACGAATTGGCCGACTACCGGCGGCGGGTGGCCGAACTCGAACAGCGGCTCGCGCAGACCGGTCCCGGCGAGTCCTGAACCGCCTGGATCCGTCCGGGCGACCCCGGTGCCGCCCGCGCCGCCAGGGCCGGGGATGCTGCATCGGTGCAGGAGATCTTCCGGGCGGTGGGCGTCGAGGGGTGGATCCATGCCCGCTGTGTCGACTGCGGCGCCGAGGCGGGCGCTCGGGCCGACGAGCCGGTGGTGCTGGCCTCGGTGGTGAAGGTGCCGCTGGTCCTGGAGTTCGCCAGGCAAGTGGCGGCGGGACAACTGGACCCGACCGACCGGGTGCGAGCCGGGGCGGCGGATCGGCTGGGCGGCGTCGGCACCGCGGGTTGCGCCGACGACGTGGAGCTCAGCCTGCGCGACGCGGCGTATCTCGCGCTCACCGTCAGTGACAACACCGCCGCCGACCTGCTGTTCGACCGCGTGGGGCTGGACAACGTGCGCTCCCTGCTGCGCGAACTGGGTCTCGCCGCCACCCGGGTCGTTGGTCCGCCGCGCGCGATCGTGCAATCCATGGCCGAGGACATCGGCGCCGCCGACGCGGCCGAGTTCGCCCGCCGGTTCCCCGCGCTGAGCGCCGGGCAGGTGCTGCGCACCCGGGCGCTGGATCCGCGGCGCACCACCGCGAGCACTCCGCGTGAGATGGTGCGGCTGCTCACCCTGATCGCCCGGGACCAGGCGGGTGCGCCCGAGGCGTGCCGGTGGGTCCGTGACCTGATGCGCCAGCAGGTGAACTGGTATCGGCTCGCCGCCGCGTTCCCGCCGGAGGTGCAGGTCTGGGCGAAAACCGGGACGCTGCCCGGGGTACGCAACGAGATCGGCGTCGTCGAGTATCCGGACGGAAAGCGTTACGCCGTGGCGGTTTTCACCCGGGCGGCGACGCTGGTGCAGCGGCTGCCGGAGGTGGACCGCGCCATCGGCGCCGCCGCCGTCGAGGCGATCGACCGCATCGTTCACGGCGAGCCGTAGACGACGTTCCACGGCCGTTGTCGCGGTTCGGCGACCGTGCTCGGCCGGGACGCGCCGTCGCCCTGCACGACCGTCACGACCAGTTCGGCCAGTTCGCGCACCAGCGGATGCGCCCCGCCCACCGGCCAGGCCAGCGACAGCCGATGGCTCAGTGCTCCCTCCGGCAGCGGACGCCAGACCACGCGTGGTTCTTTCTGCGCCACCATGCCCTGGTCGAAGGCCACCCCGCGGCCGGAGAGCACCATCCCGAGGACGAATTCCGGATTGCGCGCGTGCTGTACCGAGGTCGGGCGAAAACCGTGTTCCCAGCACCGGCGCAGCGTGGCGTCGTAGAGTCCCGGCGCGGCGGCCCGCGGGAAGATCACCAAGCCGTGCCCGGCCAGGTCGGCCAGTGCGAGGGCCGACCGTGCGGCCAGCGGCGAATCGCGCGGCAGCACCACGCCGAGCGGGGTCTCCACCACCGGCCCGAGTTCGAGGCCGACCACGTCGACCGGGTGTTGCAGCAACCCGGCGTCGAGCTGCCGGTCGGCGAGCAGCCGGACCTGCTCGGCGGTGGTCAGCTCCTGCAGATCGACCCGGACGTCCCTGGTCTCGAACGCGGTGAGCAGCGCGGCGAGCACTCGCCCGGCCAGTTCGGGCGGCACACCGATTCGCACGGCGTCCATCTCGCCGCGATGCGCCTTGGCGACCAGCGTTCGCGTCCGTTCCCAGCGGGCGAGCAGGTCCCTCGACTCCGCGAGCAGGATCTGCCCGGCCTCGGTGAGCTCGACCCGGCGGCTGTCGCGGTCGAACAGCCGCGCGCCGAGGTCGGTCTCGAGTCGGCGGATGCGCTGGCTCAGCGGCGGCTGGGCGATGCCGAGGCGTTCGGCGGCCCGTCCGAAATGCAATTCCTCCGCGACGGCGACGAAGTACCGGAGCTGACGCAGCTGGTCCATGCTGCGACGATATCCGTTCCGATATCGCCGACCGCGAACTGCGGTCTTGGACAGGGACGCCGCGCGTATGGTGTGGTGCCCGCATGAGAGGTTTCGGACGGCGGGAATTCTTCGGCGCGACCGCGGGTGCGGCCGCACTTACAGGTCTAGTTGCTTGCAGCACAAAGGATTCCGCGAACGAGAAGGCGGCGGCACCGGTGTCGGCGGGTGGGTCGTCCGGCGGGGTGACGCTGCGGTGGTGGGGGAACAACAGCTGGGAGATCCGCCTGCCCGGAGGCAAGGTCGTACTCATCGATCCGTGGCTGACCAGGTTCCATACCGGAACCTACACCGCCGAGGGCGCGGACCCGCAGACACCGATCACGGTGGACACCGCGCTGATCGACCGCTACGTCGACAGCGGCGAACTGCGGGCCGATCACATCCTGGTCACCCACGGCCACTACGACCATCTCGCCGACGTGCCGTACCTGGCGAAGAAGACGGGAGCGACGGTGCTCGGCACCGAGACGCACCTGAACCTGATGGCCGCGCTCGGCGCCCCCGAACAGCAGCTCGCGTTGGCCACCGGCGGCGAGTTCCTCCGCTTCGACGGGTACACCATCCGGGTGCTGCGTTCGCTGCACTCCGCGTCGGGGCCGCGTGCCACGGTGGCTTTCGCGGGCACCCGGCCCGGCCTCGGGACGGGAAATCTGCCGCAGCCGAGAGTGATTCGCGATCTGGTCGAGGGTGGCACGCTCGCCTACGAGGTGAGCGGCGGTGGGGTGAGTGTGCTGGACTTCGGCGGCTCGAACTACATCGAGTCGGAAGTGGCGGGATTACGCCCGGATGTGCTGCTGCTGCCCGCCGGAGGCGGCAAGATCCAGGATTACGTCGCGCGCCTGCTGCGCGCCACCGGGAACCCGCGCTACGTGCTGCCCACCCATTGGGACGACTTCGATCACCCGCTCACCGAACCCGCTCGCGACTGGGGCGGCCTCGAGCCGCTGCGGGCGGCGGTGGCCGCGGCCGCTCCGCACAGCACCTTCGTCACCGTGGATCATCTCCAGACCTTCACGCCTTGACCGGTCCCGGTGCGCGCGCACCGATCGTTCGGTGGCGCTGTGCGCTCGGAGTGCAGCGAACCCATGCTGCGCATCCCGATTCGGCCCTGTAACGCCCGGTCCATCCACCGGCCGGGAGCTACGAATCCGATGCGGACGCGCGTTTCGGCTCGACTGAGCCGCCGAGCAGGAACCCGCCCCATCGGACCGGGCCGGTTACGAGCCCTGGACATCCGGGACGAGCGCCGACCGCGTTCGCTCGCCCGCAACCGGCCGCGAATCATCGGCGGGTTGCGCCGTCGAGAGTTCATCGCCGCCGCGTCGACCCGGCCACATCGTCGCGACTGATGTGCGAGGGCTGAGGCGGTCGCCCGGACCTGGCGACCGCGGCCGACTACCGTGGTCTGGTCCGCCCTGCGCGGCGGGACGGCGGCGGCGAAGGGAGAGTGGACGTGGCAGGCGGCATCACCGACTCGGCGTGGTTGCGGACGTTGCGATCCGAGGCGGTCGTGCGGCACCACTTGCTGTGCTTTCCGCCCGGCGGAGGATCGGCGACGGCCTTTCGGGACCTCGCGCAGCGGTTCGGGGCGGGCGTCGCGGTGTTCGCGGTGCAGTACCCGGGGCGGCAGGACCGGGTGGGCGAGGATCTGATCGCCGACCTGGTGACACTGGCGGACCGGATCGCCCGCGAGGTGCTCGCGCAGGGCCCGCTGGAGCGGCTGTCGTTGTTCGGGCACAGCATGGGCGCGACCGTGGCGTTCGAGACCGCCCGCCGGCTCGAGCGTGCCGGGCAACCGGTGGCCACGCTGTTCGTCTCCGGCCGTCCCGCACCGGAATTCGAGGAGACGCAACGGCTGCACCTGGCTTCCGACGACGACCTCATCGATGACCTGGTGCGGCTGGCCTCGGATCCCGCTCCGCTCGAACTGCTGCGCGCCGAGCCGGGCCTCGCCGAACTGGTGCTGCCCGCCGTGCGTGCCGATTACCAAGCGGTCGAGACCTATCGCCACCGAGCCGGGGAGCCGCTGCGCGCCGAGATCGCGGCGCTGGTCGGCACGGAGGACCCGACGATGCGACCGGAGCAGGCCGAGGGATGGCGCGCGCACACCAGCGGCGGATTCGATCGGGCCACGTTCCCCGGCGGGCATTTCTACCTCGACGAGCGCGGCGCGGAGGTCGCCGGTTTCGTCGCGCGCCACCTTGGCGTCTGACGGATCCGCGGCGGGTCAGTGCGGCGCGTGCACACCGGCGGCCGGGGCGTTCCGTCGGCGCACCGCCCACGCATAACCGATCCAGGACGCCACCACCACCGCTGCCGCCAGCGCCCGTACCAATCCGAGCGCGTCCTCGGGGTAGATCACGCCGGTGAGGTAGTGGTCGATGAACCCGGTCGACGGTAGCCGCTGCTGCCCGGCGCGCTCGCGCGCCCAATTCTCCAGATACGTGAGCGGGCAGTCGAAGCCGACCACGATCGTGCCGAAACCCCAGCAGACCGCGAGCAGGTGCAGCCAGATGGTGCGCGGGAAGCGCCACGCCAGGAACCCGCCGACCACCACGTAGGCCACGAAGGCGAAATGCGTGACGGCGGTGGCGTCGGCCGTCAGCCGGTAGAGCACGCTTCCAGAGTAGCCTTCCGGCGCGCGGCGGATCGGGGCCCGGCCGCTACCAGGGGGAGGGCTGATAGTCCTTGAGGAAGCAGCCGAACAGATCGGTGCCGTTCTCCCCCTGCACGATGGGGTCGTAGACCCGCGCCGCACCGTCGACCAGGTCCAGCGGCGCGTGGAAGCCCTCCTCCGCGAGGCGCAGTTTCGTGTAGTGCGGGCGTTCGTCGGTGATCCAGCCGGTGTCGACCGCGGTCATCAGAATGCCGTCCTGCTCGAACATCTCCCGGGCGCTCGTGCGGGTCAACATGTTCAGCGCCGCCTTGGCCATGTTGGTGTGCGGATGCCCAGGGCCCTTGTAGGCGCGGGAGAACTGCCCCTCCATGGCAGAGACGTTCACGACGTACTTGCGGCGCGCCGGCGCGGCCGACATCGCCGGACGCAGGCGCGAGACGAGGATGAACGGCGCGACCGAGTTGCACAGCTGCACTTCGAGCAGTTCGGTCGGGTCCACCTCCGCGACGGTCTGCACCCAGCTGTTGGTGTGCGCGAGGTCGGGCACCAGGCCGCCCGCGTCGATCGCCACGCCGCGCGCGATGCGTTCCGGCGTCGCAGATCCCGCGACCAAGGCCAGCTCCGCGACGTCGGCGGCGGTCAGCGCGGGGGTGAGCGAAGCGGTCAGCGCGGTGGGGTGCGCCTGCATGGTCTTGCCGAAACTGACCACCTCCGGCAGCGCGCCCGCGGGCAGCGGTCCCGATTCGGCCTCGACCAGGGCGCTGTAGGCGCCGGGGGAGCGGCGCACCGTCTGCGCGGCGTTGTTGATCAGGATGTCCAGCGGGCCCTGCGCGGCGACGTCGTCGGCCAAGGCGACCACCTGCGCGGGGTCGCGCAGATCGATGCCGACGATGCGCAGCCGGTGCAGCCAGTCGGCGCTGTCGTCCATCGCCGCGAAACGCCGGATGGCGTCGTTGGGAAAGCGGGTGGTGATGGTGGTGTGCGCGCCGTCGCGCAGCAACCGCAGCGCGATGTACATACCGATCTTGGCGCGGCCGCCGGTGAGCAGCGCCCGCCGTCCGGTCAGGTCGGTGCGGGCGTCCCGCTTGGCGTGGCTGCTCGCCGCGCAGTCCGGGCACAGCTGGTGGTAGAAGGCGTCGACCTGGGTGTAGCGCTGCTTGCAGATGTAGCAGGGCCGCGGGCGGATCAGGGTGCCCGCGCTGGCTCCGCTCGTGGTCGAGCTGATCGGAATGCCCGCGGTCTCGTCATCGATCCGGTTCGGCGAGCCGGTCGCGGTGGCGGCGACCACCGCGCGGTCGGCGGCCGAGACCGCCGCGCGCGCTTCGGAGCGGCGGCGCTGCTTGAGCCGTTTGAACATGTGCCCGACCGCGCGCTGGACGGCCACCGAATCCGGATGATCCTTGTCGAGCGCGCCGACGTGCTCCAGGACCCGAAGACAGGTCGCGAGATCCTCGGGATCGATCATGCTTTCGGCCATCGCGGCAGGGGACATCCTTCATCGAGCTGGGCAGACGACCGGCCCATTGTCGCAAACCCGCCACCCCGCGCTCCGGCGGGGAGGCGCGGTCAGCTGCTGCGCGGGGTGATGGCCGCGCGATCGGCACGCAGATCGTCGACGAAGTTGGCGATCGCCTCGGCGACCAGCAGCGGCTCGGTGATCGGCAACCAGTGATTCCCCGGGACGGCGCAGCGCCACAGCTTGTCGACCCAGCGCGCCGAGGCGTCGTAGACGGCGGCCGGGACGAACGGATCGGTGGTGTCGACCAGCAACTGGATCGGGACGGCCGTCCGCCGCACGCGTGGTTTGCCCAGATGGTGCAGCAGATTGGCGTGTGCGACGCGGGCTCCGGCGACCAGATCGGTACGCCACGTGCGGGCCACGCGCGCGGGCAGCGGTGTGACGCCGCCGAGCCGATGGACGATCAACCCGCGCACCCGCGGGGGACAGAGCCTGCGGGCGATCGGACCGGGTGTCAGCGCCCAGCGCGCGCCGTGCAGCCACCAGCCCAGGTCGCGGAGTTCGCGCCCGGCCCGGGGGGCCAGCGCACGCAACCACAGGCCGAGATGATCGAGGTTCGGTCCGGAGATCGCGGTGAACGAGGCGATGCGGGTGTTGGCCCGTTCGTCACAGACGGCCTCCCACAGCTGAACCGCGCCCCAGCCGTGGCCGCACGTGTGCACCGGCTTGCCCGGGCTGGCGGCATCGATAACGGCGTAGAAGTCCTGCGCGAGCAGGCCCAGGCGGTAGTCCGACACCGCCGCGGGGGCGGTCGAACGTCCGTGGCCGCGCACGTCGTAGGTGATGACCCGGAAGCCGTCGGCCAAGAGGGCCGCGACCGTCGACCAGACGCGGTGGGTGTCGGTGAGTCCGTGCACCAGTACCAGCGGGTCGGCAGCGGCGTCACCCCATTCGTAGACGGCGAGCTCGGCGCCGTCCCGGTCGACCGTCCAGGTGCGGTCCGGGCTGGGCGTTTCGGTGGTGTCGAGCAGTTCGGCCATGTCCTTACCTCGTTCGCTCCGGCTACCGATCCGATGGCACGTCGCCGTCGTGCCCGACGTCAGTAATTAATTCCGATACGGACAGTACGAAGAATTGACCCATCAAGGGAAAGGTAAAACGCCCGAATATGGCGCAGGTCACCACCGGGCTCGTGAGATGGATGCCGAACCGCCGCCGAGTGAGCCCGTGGGCGGCCGGATGCCCTGGGTCCGGGCCTCGAAATCCGCACGCGGGCACCGGCGATCCGGCTCGGCGCCGGGCGGCTCCGGCAGCGGCGCGGACCACTTGTTGACAACTCGCCAATAGTTCGGGAACCTGGGGCGGAACCGGCAGACAGCGCCGGACCGGAGCGAGCAAAGGATCCAGCGATGGCACGCGCGGCGTGGAGTGACGACGAGGTCGAGGCGGTACGCGACCTGGCGAAGACCTTCTTCGAGAAAGAGGTCGTGCCGCACGAGGAGAAATTCGTCGCCCAGGGGCACCCCGATCGCGCGCTGTACAACCGGGCGGGTGAACTCGGCCTGCTGTGCCCCGCCATCCCGGCCGAATACGGCGGTGGTGGCGGTACCTTCGCGCACGAGGCCGCGATCATCGAGGAGCAGGCGCGCGCGGGTGACGGATCGATGGGCATCCCCGTGCACAGTTCGATCATCGCGCCGTACCTCTACGAGTTCGGCTCCGAGGAACTCAAGCGGCGCGTGCTGCCCAAGGCGGCCGGCGGCGAGATCGTGCTCTCGATCGGCATGACGGAGCCCGGCACCGGATCGGATCTGCAGAACATCAAGACCCGCGCGGTGCGCGAGGGCGACGAGTACGTCATCACCGGCTCGAAGATCTTCATCACCAACGGCTGGCTGTGCGACGGCATCATCATCGCCGCCAAGACCGACCCGACCAAGGGCGCGGCCGGCGTCTCGCTGATCTTCGCCGAAGTCGGCGACGACACCCCCGGCTTCAAGCGCGGACGCATCCTCGACAAGATCGGCGGCAAGGCCCAGGACACCGCCGAGTTGTTCTTCGACGGCCTGCGGGTGCCCGCGTCCAACCTGCTCGGCGCCGCCGAGGGCCAGGGCTTCTACCAGATGATGCAGATGCTCGCGCAGGAGCGCCTGGTCACGGCGATCATCGCGGTCGCCATGATGGAGAAGGCCGTACAGCTCACCGTCGACTACACCAAGGGCCGCGAAGCGTTCGGCAAGCCGCTGTTCGCGATGCAGAACACGAAGTTCGAGCTCGCCGAGTGCGCGACCATCACCAAAGTCTCCCGCACCTTCCTCGACGACTGCATCGACAAGCACCTGCGCGGTGAACTCGATATTCCCAGCGCCGCCATGTCGAAGTACTGGCTGACCGATCAGCTCGGTATCGTGGTTGACCGCTGCCTGCAATTGTTCGGCGGCTACGGCTACATGACGGAGTATCCGATTTCCCAGCTCTACACCGGCGCCCGCGTCCTGCGCATCCTCGCGGGCAGCAACGAGGTGATGAAGGATCTCATTGCCCGGTCTCTCTGACACCACCAGCGCGACCGCGGACGGTGGCGCCGATCCGGCGCTACCGCGCCGCCGCAGGCTCGAACCCGACGAGCGGCGCGCGCAGATCCTCGCCTGCGCGATCGACATGTTCGGCGAACGCCCGTACGCGGCCGTCTCCACCGCCGAGCTGGCGCAGCGGGCGGGCGTGGCCCGCGGTCTGATCAACCACTATTTCGGCAACAAGCGCGATCTCTACCTCGCGGTGGTGCGGCGCATGGTGACGCTGCCCAAGCTCGACGACATGATCGTGCCGACCGGCACCTGGCGCGAGCGTGTCGACGCCAGTGTGCGCTGGCTGCTGGACACCATCGCCGAACACGGCAGCACCTGGGTGAAGGTGACCAGCCACGAAGGGGTCGGTGACGATCCGGAGGTGCAGCAGATCCTCGACGCGGCCGACGACGCGGCCGCCGAACGCCTGCTGTTGATGGTCGGACTGGCCCATTCGGCACACGACGCCGAACTGCGCGCGATGGTGCGCGCCTACGGCGGGCTGGTCAAGGTCGCGGGCCGGGAATGGATCACCCGCGGCACGCTCACCCGCGAGCAGGTGCACGAACTGCTGTGCGACATGTTGCTGACACTGGTCACCGAATCGCTGCCCAAGGTCGACAGCAGGCAGTGGCCCGACACCACGGATCACCGCTCGCCGCTGTAGCGGACCGGGCGCAGGCCGCCTGGTTCGTGACCGTGGCGGCCGTGGCCACCGCCGCCACCGCGAGCGCGCACAACACGATGCCGGGCAGATCGAAGTTGTCGCCGAGCAAATCGCCGGCCCTGGCATGCCGGTGCGGGTGTCCCGGCCGCTCGACGTCGCCGTATCGGACATGACGCCTCCTCCGAAGGGCCGCGGTCACGCAGGGGCGCCTGTGGACCAGCATCCGTCTCGGCTAACAGATCCGCGAGCGTTGCGCCGAGTTTGTTATCACGGCCCGATCACAAATATTGGATACTTCGGATCAACTTTTCGCGTCGCGCGCCCTATTCTGTGTCGGTATATCGGGGCGGGTCCGGGCAGTCCGAGGTTCCTGCGCGGTGTGTTGGTGTGGAGAGGGAACCTGAATGACACGGGCAGAACGGCGTGATACGGATCGCTGGCCGCAGGCGCAGCCGGGGGATCGCTGGTCGGAGCCGGAGCCCGACGGCCGCTGGGAGGACGACGAGGACGAGCGCTGGCCCGAGCAGCCGCCGAGCCGTCGCCGGACCGGACGCCTGCGGGTCGAGGTCCCGCCCATCGTCAATCCGTACGCGATCGTCGCCCTGGTGGCGGCACTGCTCGGGTTGTTCCCGGTCGCCATCGTGTTCGGCTTCATCGCCTTCAGCCACCCGCGCGGCCGGGTCATGGCGATGTTCGCGCTGCTGCTGGGCGTCGCGGAGATCACCGCGGTGGCGGGGTTCGTCCTGCTGACGGGCAATTGGCTGCCGGACGTGATGAACCGCCAATCCGTGATCGCGCCCACGCCCGTCGCCTCCGTGCCCACGACCGTCGAGCGTCCGGTGGCGACGACAACGGCGGCAGCGCCGAGCCCTGCCGTGACCACCACCCCTTCGGCACCGCAGGGACCGGTCACGAAAGGTTCGTCGTGCACCGAGGCGCAGCTCGGCCAGATCGGCAGCGCCGCGGATGGGAGCACCCTGATCTGTCTCACCACCTCCGGCGGCTATCAGTGGGCGGGACCGCACGTCGTCGCGACCGCCGTGCAGCAGGCGGGTTCGAAGTGCGACGCATCCGGGCCGAAGACCGGACGCACCGCCGACGGCCGAGCCCTGGTGTGCGAACTCAGCGGCCGCAGCGGCACCTGGGTGTTGTGGACCGAATAGCGCGCTATTCGGTCTTCTTGGCGCGGCTCGGCTGCACTCTGGGCGGTTCGTTCGGCATCTTCGGATACTGCGGCGGCCACGGCGCGTCCATGAGGCCGGCCGCCATGTCTCGTTCGGACATCTCCAGCAGCGGGGCGATGGACTGGGGCGCGCGGTCGGCCCACGGGTCGCCTGATTCGGCGTAGCGGGCGGGTACGGTCGCGATGGTCAGCTCGTCGGGCACCACCGAATCCAGATCGGACCAGCTGATCGGCGTCGACACCTGCGCGCCGACCTTCGGCCGCACGCACCAGGCCCCGAATACCGTCTTGTGCGGGGCGTTCTGATTGAAATCGATGAAAACCCGGTTGCCGCGTTCTTCCTTCCACCACTGCGCGGTGATGTCCTCCGGATACCGGCGCTCCAATTCACGGGCCAGCGCCACCGCGGCCGCCCGCACCTGATAGCCGTCCCACTTCGGCTCCAGCGCGGAGTACAGATGCAGGCCGCGGGAGCCGGAAGTCTTGATCCAGGATTCGATGCCGAGTTCGGCGAGCAGATCCCTGGTGCGGACGGCGGCGTGCCGCAGATCGGCGAAGGTGATGCCCGGCGAGGGATCGAGGTCGATGCGCAGCTCGTCGGCGATCTCCAGATTGTCGGCCCGGTTGGGCCAGACGTGGAATCCGAGGCACCCCTGGTTCACCGCCCACAGGATATGGGCGAGATCGTGGGCGACGAGGGCGTCGCTGGTGGTGCCGTTGGGCGTGGACACCTCCACGGTGCGCAGCCACTGCGGCGCGGATTTCGGCACCCGCTTCTGGAACCAGGATTTGCCCGATGCCCCGTCGGGGTAGCGCTCCAGCAGCAGCGGCCGCCCGCCGACCACGTTCAGGAAAGGTTCGGCGACCGCCTGGTAATACCGCACCAGGTCGAGTTTCGTCTCGCCGCGCTTGGTGAAATAGACCTTGCCCGGGTTGCTGATCGTGACGGTCCGGCCGTCGGTCTCGATGTCGACGGACTCGGTCATCGCGCCGCGCCTTCGCCGAACAGCGTGCTCAGTTCCGCGGGCGCGACTTCGTCGAGCTGCGCGTAGGTGCACGACTCCGGGGTCCGGTCGGGCCGGAACCGCACCAGCCTGCCGCCGTGGCGCAGCCGCCCCGACTGCACGTGCTCGTAGCGCACCTCGGCGACCAGCTCCGGCCGCAGCGCCTCCCAGGACAGATCCTTGCCGCCGGTCCAGCGGCTGACGCCGCCGGGCATCTTGCCGTCCGCGGCGGCCTGCGCCGCGGCGTCGGCCCAGTCGCGCCACGGGTGGTGGTCCAGCGCGTTCTCCCGCAGCGGCGCGAGTTCCTCGACCAGTTCCGTGCGCCGCGCCGCGGTGAAACTGCTGGCCACGCCGACGTGATGCAGGTGGCCCTCGTCGTCGAAGAGCCCGAGCAGCAGCGAACCGACCCCGGCCCCGTCCTTGTGCCAGCGGAAGCCCGCCACCACGCAGTCGGCGGTGCGTTCGTGCTTGACCTTCAGCATGACCCGCTTGTCCTGGAGATAGGCGAGGTCGTCGGACTTGACCATCACGCCGTCGAATCCGGCGCCCTCGAAACGGGTGAACCAGTCCTCGGCCACGTCGGGGTCGTGGGTGAGCGGGGTGAGGTGGACGCGCGCGAGCGCGGTGTCCAGGATCGTCTCCAACAGCCGCCTGCGCTCGGTGAACGGCGCGCCGGTGAGGTCCTGGTCGCCGAGCGCGAGCAGATCGAAGGCGACGAAACTGGCCGGCGTCTCCGCGGCCAGCTTGGCGACCCGGGACGCGGCCGGGTGCAGGCGGTTCTGCAGGGTGTCGAAATCCAGGCCCTGCTCGGTGACCACCACGATCTCGCCGTCCACGACGCAGCGCTCGGGCAGCGCCTGCTTCAGCAACTCGGCGACCTCGGGAAAATACCTGGTCAAGGGCCGGTCGTTGCGCGAGCCGAGTTCCACCTCGTCGCCGTCGCGGAACACGATGCAGCGGAAGCCGTCCCATTTCGGTTCGTAGCTCAGGCCCGGCTCGCGGGGCACCGCGGGCGCGGATTTGGCCAGCATCGGCCGCACTGGCGGCATCACCGGTAGGTCCACGCGATCCTCCTCGGGTTCGATCCTCACCCATACCGACGGCGCGCGCGAAGCGAACTCATCGGTATGCGGCCGCGGCTCGATCGTAGGCGTGGGCCCCGACAGGATCGTGGAACCCGCCGCTCAGTTCTCCAGCCAGCCGTGCTGGTCGGCGAACGCGGTGAGCCGGTCGCGAATGGTGAGGATCTCGCCCGCGGTGAGCGCGGGGCTGGCGTCCAACAGCAGCTCGGTGATCAGGCGCTTGTGCTCGGCGACGGTGAGCTGTCCGGAACCCGTCCGGTCCTTTCCCTTGTGCCGTGCGGGCGGCGCGGGCGACCCGCCGACCACCGTGAGATTCACCGCCTTGGGACCGCGGTCGCCTTCGGTCACCTCGAATTCGAACACCCGCCCCTGCCGCAACTCGTCCTCGTCCAGGCCGATGTCGTTGACGTGGACGAACACGTCGGGCCCACCGTCCTCCGGCCGAATGAATCCGAATCCGCGAGAGCTGTCGAACGACACCAATTTCCCGATGGACACCAACACCCGCTCCTCGTCGCCGTCGCTACCCGGCAACTTTAACTCGCGTTTTCGCCGTCGTCGGAGGAAAGAGCCTTTTGCAACGAATGGAAAACGGTCAGTCCCTGACCGACCATTCCGTTCACCAGTTCGCTCACTCCGTCGGGTCCGTTCAGCACGGTCAGATTCGCGTTCGCCAACCCGTTCGACGCCTGCCGCACGATTTCGGGAAGTTGTTCGATCAACAACTGATCCAGCGCGATCCGATTGTTCGACGCGGCCGCCGCGGCCTGGATGCGGGTGCGGTCGGCCTCCGCCTCGGCCAGGATGCGCACCCGATCCGCTTCGGCCTGAGCGGGTTTCACGACCTCGGCCTGCAATTGCTGCTCCCGCAGCTCGGCCTCCTTGCGCGCCTGCTCGGCCTGGGCGGTGAGCACCTCCTGCAGCGCCATCGCCTCGGCGAGCGGGCCCGCCTGCGCGGCCTCGGCGTTGGCCTTGTCGATATCGCGCTGGTATTGCGCGCGCAGGATCGCCGTCTCGCGCTGATATTCCGCCTGCCTGCGCTGGGATTCCTGCTCGGCCTGCGCCGCCGCCTGCGCGGCCTGCGATTGCGCGATCTGCGCGTCGCGCTGCACGGCGGCATTGTGCGGCGCGGCCAGGGCGGCGATATAGCCGAGGTTGCCGTCGTCGATGGACTGGATCTGGAAGGAATCCACCCACAGGCCGATATTGCTCATCTCCACTTTCGACGCGACGAGCACTTCGTCGGCCAGTTTCTGGCGCTCCCGGATGATCTCCTCGACCGTCATCGAGCCGACGATCGAGCGCAGGTGCCCGGAGAAGATGCGCCCGGTCAGCACCGACATCTCCCGCTCCTGCTCGGAGAGGAACCGCTGGGCGGCGTTCACGATGGACTGGGTGTCGTTGGCCACCTTGAACGCGATCACCGCGCGCACGTCGAGCTGGATGGCCTGCTTGGTGACGCACCGCTCCTTGATCTCGGATTCGAACATCGCCAGCGACAGGTAGCGCACCTTGCGGAACAGTGGAACCACCCAGGCGCCGCGCCCGATGATCACCTTGAACGGCGCGTTGTCCCGGCTCTTGCCGCCGCTGACCAGCATCGCCTCGTCCGGGTCCGGCACATGGTAACCCAGCACGTCTGTCTCCCTTACTGTCTCAGGTTTCTCCGGCCGGATCCGGGGTGAGCGGAATCCACGGGACGACGTCGACGACGCGCCCCGGATGGACCGCGATGACCAGCACGGCCGCACCGGCCGGAATCGGCTCGGTGGACTGTGCGATGTACAGCTCGGTTCCCCCGCGAATCGCGACCAGGACCTCGCTCAGCGTCCCGGCACCTCGGATCGGCGATGTGAGCGTACCCGTCAAACCCACCACGGGGTCGGTCATCCCGCGATCTCCTTCTTCCGGCTCCCCGACCGTCACCCTACGTCCCGCACAGCGTCTTTCGATATCGGCCGGGGAGGACGGCCGCGACGGCGCGGGTATGTTTCTTGCATGGGAGGTCGGCTGGCGCTGGTGGTGGGGTCGGAATGCGCAGCGCTGGGGAAATTGGGTTTCACCGACGAACTCGCCCAGGGTCTGTACGGAAGCCTGACCGAAGCGGGCGGCTGGCGGCCCGCGATCGACCTCGACGGACCGGTGCTCAATCCGACTGTCCCGCAACTGATCGCCGCCGTGGACGCCGCGTTCGAGGCGGCGTCGCAGCGGCAGGCGACCCTGCTGCTCGGCTTCATCGGGCACGGCGTCGCGACGACCTCCGAGGACTTCTACCTGCTCGGCCACGATTCCCCCGCGGATCCCACCTCGCACAACGCCTTTCATCTGACCCAGGAGATCCGCGAGCGGCTCGACCGCGCCGCGCTGGACGGGCTGGTGCTGCTCGTCGACGCCTGCGAGGCCGGACAGGGCGTGCAGGGGGCCGCGCGCCGGTGGACCGATCTGCTGGCGCAGTCGGGCGGCCGGATGGAGCTGCTGGTCGCCTCGGGTGACGGGCCCGCCTACTCCGGATGTTTCACCCGGACCATGCTGGCCACCTTCGACCTGGGCCTGCCGCTGCGCGGCGAGAACCTGCTGCCGTCGGACCTGGTCGATCCGATCGCCGCGCAGTGCACCCACCAACAGCCGCAGCATCTGTCCTTCAGTTCCGGCGCGGTGTCCACCACGCAGGGCGTCGACCCCGGCCTGTGGCTGGTGCCGAACACCGCGCGGCATCGCGACGCGGTGAGCGGGCGTTCCGCGGCCGGGTTCGTCGACCAGCTCACCCGGAGCCTGCTGCTGACGCCCGATGTGCGGGAGCATCTGGACGCGATCGTCGACGCGGGCAGCCACCGGCTGCGGGCGGTGCTTGGCTCGGCGGGCGTGGGGAAGTCCACGCTGCTGGCGATGCTGATCCGTCCCAGCCTGGTCGACGGGCTCGCCGTCACCCCCGACTACATCACCGCCGCGGTGTTCCTGACGGTCAACAGCTCGGTGGAGTCGGTCGCCGCGGAACTGGCCGCACAGCTCGACGCGCGCCTGCCCGGCTTCCCGGAAGCGGCGCGCGCGGCGCGGGCGCATCGGCCCCGCGACGAGTTCGACATCTTCGACATCCTGGTCCGCCGCCCCCTGGCGCGCCTGTCCACGGCCGGACGCCGGGTCACGCTCGTATTCGACGGACTCAATCAGCCGCAGGAGGGGACCAGGCGGTTGCTCGTGGCGGCGATCGCCGATCTGACCCGCCGCGAAGACCTCCGGCACGTGCGGGTGATCGTCGGCATCCGGCCCGGGACCGGCGTCGAGGACGACCCGGGGCTGGCGCACATGTACCGCATCGATGTCGCCGAACCGGCGGCCGACGACATCGCCGCCGTGGTGGACTCGGCGCGCGGAACGGCGCCGGTCGGCCCGGTCGACTGGATCGGCTGGATCCAACGGCTGCTGGCCGAGACGCCGACCGACGCGAGCGGTTCGCGCGTGGTCTCCGGCGGCTGGCTGGTGGCGCGCATCCTGCTGGAGGTCGCGTCCGGGTTGACCGACGGCGCGGTTGCCTCCGGGATCGGCCTGGACCGGGTCATCGCGCTGCGGGTCGAGACCGCGCTGCGCGGGGTGGACCCCGCGACCGCGAGTGACACGGCGGCTCTGCTCGGACTACTGGTCGCGGCGGGTGTCGGCCCCGTGCTGCCGCTGGAGTTGCTGGACTCGGCGCTGTCGTCGCTGGGCGTCGACCTGAGCGCCGCCCGGATCCGCGACATCGCGGTGAATCTCGGCGCGTTGGTCACCCGCAGTCATCCCGGTACCGTTCGCGAGTCGCTCGGCGTGACCCACAGCGCGTTCCTGGCCGCGCTGGCCGCGGAATGCCACCGTCTCGGCGTGCGCATCGCGGACGCGCACCGCGCCTTGGTCGCGGCGATCCAGGCCGACGACACCGACCGGGCCGCCGATTACGCGCGGGGCGCGGCCGTGCGCCACTGCCTGGCCTACGGTGACTCCGCCTTGGCGATCGACTTCCTGATGAAACTGGAAACCGGCAGGTCGGCCGACGATCGCGATCTGTGGGCCGCGTGGGCGCCCGACTTCGTCGAGGCGCTGGGGCCGGACCATCCCGACACCTTCACCACGCGGCAGCGGCGGGCCTATCACCGCGCCGAGAGCGGCGACCTGGTCGGCGCCGTCGCCGATTTCGAGCACTTGCTCGCCGACCGGTTGCGGGTGTTCGGTGCCGACGACCCGGTCACCTTGGCCACCCGCGAGAACCTGGCCGGCTACCGAGCCCGCTGCGGTGATTACTCCGGCGCAGGCGCGGAATTCGAGCAACTGCTCACCGACCAGCTGCGCCTGCTCGGCCCCGACCATCCCGAAACCCTGCGCACCAGGAACAATCTGGCGTCCAACCGCGGCGACGTCGGCGATTTCGCCGGGGCGATCACCCGATTCGAGCGGCTGCTTATCGACCGGGCCCGTGTGCTGGGCGCCGACCATCCGGACACCCTGCGCACCCGCAACAGCCTGGCGTACTGGCGGGCCGACAGCGGTGATCTCGCCGGCGCCCGCGCCGAGTTCGAACAATTGGTGGCCGACTATCTGCGCGTCTTCGGCCCCGACCACCCGAACACACTCGGCGCGCGCAACAACCTCGCGGCGTTCCGCGCGCACAGCGGGGATCTGGCCGGGGCAGGCGCGGAGTTCACCCGGCTGCTTGCCGACCGCCTGCGGGTGCTCGGCCCGGACCACCCCGACACGCTGCTCACCCGCGGGCGGTTGGCCGGATACCGCGCCGACAGCGGCGACCTCGCTGGCGCGATCGGCGACTGGGAGAAACTGCTCGCCGACCGGTTGCGGGTGCTCGGCCCGGATCATCCCGATACCTTCGCCACCCGCAACGAACTCGCGGGCTGTCGCGCCCGGCATGGCGACCTCACCCGCGCGGTCGCGGAACTGGAGGTCTTGCTGGTCGCCGAGTTGCGTGCGCTGGGCCCCAATCACGCCGCCACCATCCGCACCAAGAACACTCTGGCGTACTGGCGCGGCCAGGCCGGGGACTGACCGCTCGGCCGTGCGCGGTGGGAGTCAGGACCGGTAGAGCGAGCGATACACGGTGAGCATCGCGAGGCAGTGCTCGATGATCTGCTCGCGGGTGGCGCGCAGCGAGCCGTTCAGCCACGCCGAGAACATGCCCGCGTTCCCGCTGGCCATGGTCACGGCCGCCAGCCTGCGCTTGACCGGGTCGTCGATGTGGCCGAACAGATGGTCCTGCATGACCCGGGTGAAGACCGGCATCACCGCGAAGGTGGTCTGCCCGAGTCCGGTGCTGGAATACGGCTCGACCAGGAACAGCCGCGATTTGCGCGGGTCGGCGAGCACCTTGTCCACCAGGATCTCCGACAGCGCGCGGTCGCGGGACGGGTCGTCGGTGGCCGCGAAGGCCGTCATGGGCTCCAGGAATTCGTCGGCGACCTGGCGGTAGAGCACGTCCAGCAACTCGTCGCGGCTGGCGAAGCTCTCGTAGAAGTAACGGTCGGTGAGGCCGGCCTTGCGGCACACCGCCCGCATGGTGACCCCGCTCGCGCCCGACTCCCCGATCAGGTCGAGCGCCGCTTCCAGCAGCGTCGCCCGCCGCGTCTCCCTGCGCTCGGTGAGCGTGGTCCCACCCCAGATCCGCGGGCCCCCGTCGTCGTCTGCTTCCTGACCTGTCTGCACGGCCCCACGATAATGCCTGGCGGCACCCCCGACGCCGCCCGCTCCGGCCCCCGGGGTCGTGCCGAAATGGATCCCGCGCCGTCACGGTGTGGTAATCGCCGGTTGCTCGCCACCGGCTATCGCGGTCCGGTCGCTCCGTTGCTGTCGGGCTTTCCCGCCGAGCCGGGGACCTGACGGCACATCCCGGCGTCAACCTCGTTCCAGCGGCAGTCCCGCGTCGCGCCAGGCGACGACGCCCCCGGCCAGACTCGCGGCGTCGTATCCGGCTCGGCGGGCGCGTGCGGCGAACCGCACCGACAGCTCCCCGACGGGGCAGACGAAGACGACGGGGCGCGAGCGCGGGAACGGGATGCCGTGACCGAACATGTCGTCGAGCTGGTCGTCGCGGATGTTCAACGCGCCGGGCACATGCCCGATCCGGTAGGCCATCGCGCCACGGCTGTCCACGATGGTCGGCCGGCCGGTCCGGTCCAGTTCGTCGAGCTGCTCGGGCGACAGCCGCGGCACCGCGGCCAGCTCGGCCTCGGTCGGCGCCGCGTCGCGCTCGGCGCGGCCGAACAATTCCGGTCTGCGCTTCTTGATGTAGGACAGGTAGGGCTCGAGCCGATCGCAGACGATGAACACCGCGACGATCGGGTCGTCCGGATCGATCGCGGACAGATCCAGCGCGGCGAGCGTCTCCAGCGCGGCGGCGTAGCCCGCCCCGCTGGTCGGTCCGGCCAGCACGCCGTACCCGGTGGCCAGGCGTAGCGTCGCGTCCACGGCATCGCCCGCCGACACGGTGACGATCCGGTCGTAGAAGTCGGGCTGGAACAGCCCCACGTCCCACATCTCGGTCTCCGACCGGATGCCGGGAACGAAGTCGGACCGCTCCGAAACCACGGCGACAGTGCGCATTTCGGGATTGTGCTTGCGCAGGTAGGTGGCGGTCCCCCTGGTGGAGCCGGTGGTGCCGAGCCCGCCGATCAGATAGTCGATCCTGGTGATGCCGTCGGCGGCCAGGTCCTCGTGGATCTCGCGTCCGGTGCCGTAATGGTGCGCCTCGATATTCTTCTCGTTGGTGTACTGCGACAGATGCCGGTACGCGCCGGGCTGTTGCGCCATGGTCGACTCGATCACCGAGTAGACGTCGTTCGGCGTGGTCGGGTCGGGGCACTCGGACAGCCCGGGCAGTTCGACGATCTCGGTCCCCAACAGCTGCAACAGATCACGGACTTCGCTCACCTTGATGCGGTTGGTGACCGCGCGCAGGTCGATGCCGTACACCGCGCCGAGGACGCGCAGCGCTTTGGCCGTGTTCCCACTGGACGCTTCGATGAGTGTCTGCCCGCCCGCGCGGATCTCCGCGAGGTCATCGCGCAGCATCGCCCAGGCCACCCGGTCCTTGACCGAGCCGAAAGGGTTGTGCGACTCCAGTTTCGCGTACAGCTCGACGTTCGGCAGTCCGTGCACCGCGGGATCGAGCCGCAGCAGCGGGGTGTTGCCGATGAGTTCGGTGATGTGGTCGTATCGCATTCAGTGCGCCTCGACGGATCGGATCGGGCCGGTGGCAGCATGGGCGGCGTGCGGCGCGACGGGGAAGTCGGGTTCGTACTCCGCGTCGGGGACGATCCGGAATCCGTCCGGCCCCCGGGTGACCGCGAATTTCGCCAGGAGCGGATGCATGGAGGCCGTCGCCGCGGACAGGTCCATGTGGTAGGCGGCGGTATTGGGAAACACCACCGTATCCCCCGGCTGGGGTCGAGCGGGCAGCCACACCTTGTGATTGGTGATCAGGTCGCGTTCCAGGCACAGCCGTCCGGCCAGGTAGACGCCGACCGGGCCGGTCGCGTGGCCGTCGCCCGCGCACGGCAGGAGGATCGGATCGACCATGACCTCTTGATCAGCGGGCGTCACCGTATCGCGGCTGAGGTCGACGTGCACCAGCACGCTGCCGTCGGCGACCTCCTTGACGAACTCGACCGTGGCCAGCGTGATGCCCGCGTGGTCGACCAGCGCCTTGCCCGGCTCCAGCCACAACTCCAGCAGATTGTCGCCCGTCACCTGCGCCACCGTGCGCCCGCCGTGCCGCTCCAGCGGGGCGTCGAGCAGATCGGCGAGCATGCGGTCGGCGGGGACGGTGTTGCCGTACTTGTGGAACACCGGTGTGCCGTGCACGGCGCCGCCCGCGACGTGATAGCCGAAGGTGTTGCTGCCCCAGCTCATCGACTCGCCGCGGCCGAGCAGCGATTCGCGCAGCGCCAGCACGTAGGCGTCGAACCGTTCGGCGTCGGCGGTGAACACCTGCCGGAACCCGCCGCCGATGTCGAGCACCGAAGGGGTGAGCCCGCGCTCGTAGGCTCGCTCGATCAATCGCAGGCAGGAGTCGATCGCCCGGACGCGCTCGCCGAGGTCACCGGAGTCGAGGTGGAAGGCGAACCCGAGGAAGGCGACCCGCCCGCGCTGTGCCGACAACAAATCGAAAGCCTGCCCCACGTGCGCGAGCGGCATTCCGAACCGGCTCACCTGTCCGGCGTCGAAACCGGAAAGGCGCAGCAGCACGGGAACTTCCGCGCCCGGCGCGGCCAGTTCCGCGATGCGGCCCAATTCCCACAGGTTGTCCACGTTGATGGTCACCCCGCGGTCGACGAGGTCGCGCAGGAATGCCTCGCCTTTCGGACCGGTGACCTCGATGCGTGGCGGACCGAACCCGGCGGCGAGCGCGCCGGTCAGTTCGTGCGGCGAGGCGACGTCGATGGCGATGCCCTCGCGTGCGGCGGTGCGGACGAACGCGCTGGACTGATTCACCTTGTGCGCGTAGCAGATGCGGTGCCCGGGAACCCGTCGCTCCAGCACCGCGCGCAGACCCAGCAGATTCTCCGAGTAGACCTCGGGAAACACCAGATGCGCCGGGGATCCGAAGCGCGTCAGCGTCTCTGTCGCCAGACCGGGGGTGTCGAGAAAGGCACGGACGGCCGGATGCACCTTCGCGGGCAGCGCAGGCGGCCACGGCGTCATACGACGGCTTCCGACGACTCGGTGACCTCGGCTCGCGTCGCGTCGTCGGGGCGTTCCGCGACCGGGTTGTAGCCGCCGTCCCGGATCGCCTCGAAGGCCCGGGCCCGGTTGCGCGGGCTGCGGAACTCGGCCACCACACGCTTGCTGTCCAGGTCGATCTCGACCACGCGGATGTCCATCGACTCCAGCACTCCGCCGATCGTGCGGACGCAGTGCTTGCAGGTCATATCGGGGACGTAGAACACCTGATCCTCGGCGGTGGCGGCCCGGTCGGCGGTGGCTTCGTCGAGTGCGGCGCTCACCTCGGCGACCGCGCAGCGGCCCACGATCGCGGTGAACGTCGCGACGAATCGGTCCACCAACAGCGGGAGGATGCTGAAGTGCCCGTTGTCGAGCTGATGGGGTGTGGCCGCCGGGCAGGCCGGATGGCTGCCCGCGGGCAGCAGCGCGTACTGCCGGGAGATCAGGTCGAGATCGTCGTGGTATTTGGCGATCGCCTCGGCGACCGTCAGTCCTTCGGTGGTCGTGGCGCGCTCCATCACGGTGTGCGCGTCGGCGATGGTGGCCTCCTTCATCGCGCGCAGGGTGGCCACCGTCTCCGCCGAATAGCGCAGCGTGCCGTCGGGCTGCGCGGCGAGGGTCACCGGGATCATGCCCCGCCGATAGGTCGAGGCCTGCAACTCCCAGAACCATCGCGTGGCCACCGCGGCGAAGATCCCGGACGCGCGCAGGGCCTCGGCGAACGCGGCGGCATCGCGGTGCGGGGTCTGGCCGGCCAGCAGCGCGTGCTGGGCAAGCACGCGTCCCGCCGCCTCGATGCCGACCCGGAAGATGTCGCGTGGATCGTGGTCGGTGGTCGTGCCCGCCAGAACGGCGCGTTCGTCCGCTCCGAGTGCCGCGATCCGCGCGGCGAAGGTGGTGTCGGTGTCCAGCTGGCGCCACAGGGCCAGGACGGTCTCGCGCATCGCGATCGGCACCACCGGGCCCAGCCCGCCGGCGCGGAAGTGCCCGGTATTCGGGATACCGTCGCTGTCGGTCCACGCGATCCGGTGCGTCGCACTGGTCACCTGATCCGCGCGGCACGGGCGCATGAACCGCTCCAGATACAGCCGCTGCGAGTAGGTGAGATGGCTCCCTGGCTCGGGTCGCAAAGCGGCACAGGTGAATTCGAATCGGCGATGTGGGGGCGGAGGGACCGGCTCGGTGAACAACCCCGGCTGCGCCAAGTCGGCCAGCACCCTGGACGCGGCCCGCCGGTCGTAGCGGGGGATGTCGTTGCTCACGTGACCTCCTCGGCGATGGTTCGCACGCACGCGACGAATCGGTCGATCTCGTCGGGCGTGTTGTAGATGTGCGTGCTGACCCGCACCGAGCCCGCGTCGTCGGTATCGGCGGGGACGCAGTGCGCGCCGGTGCGCACCAGGAAACCCAGTTCGCTGAGGACGAATCCCGCGTCGGTGGCCGAGATCCCGTCCAGGGTGAAGGAGACGATGCCGTAGCCGACCTCGCACGTCGCGTGCGCCGGGCCTGGCAGGAACTCCAGGCCGGGGACCGGCCGCAATCCCTCGATCAGGCGCAGGGTCAGGGCGCGGTTGTGCGCGGCGACGACGTCGAGGCCGAAGGATTCCAGTACGTCCATGGCACTGCCGAGGGCGAGGATGCCGGGGATGTCGGGCGTGCCGCCTTCCAGCAGCGCGGGCATCGGCCCCGGCCGCAATCCGTCCGGATCCGGCTCGACGCCGGAATTGCCGCCGGGCAGGAACGGCGCCAATCGGTCGTGCACGCGCCGGTGGCAGTACAGGATGCCGGTGCCCGGCGCACCGAACATCTTGTGCGCGGCGAAGACGGCGAAATCCGCGCCCAGCGCGGTCACGTCGACCGGGAGATGCCCGCCGCTCTGCGAGCAGTCGAAGCACAACAGGATGGCGGGGTCGATCCGGCCGCGCAATTCCTCCAGCGTGCTGAGGCCGCCGAAGACGTGATGCAGGTGCCCGGTCGTGATCAGCCGGGTGCGCGGGGTGATCTTGGCGAGGATGTCGTCGGTGTCCGCCTCGCCGGCGGCGGTCACCCGGTAGGGGATCAGGTGGATGCGTCGGCCGAAGCGGGCGAGCAGTCCGCGCAGATGCTGCCACGGATAGACGTTGGACGCGTGATCGCTTGCGTTGTACAAGATCTCGTCGCCGTCCGCGAGCGCCGCCAGGCCCCACGACAGCGCGACGGCGTTGAGCGCGGCGGTGGCGCCCGCGGTGAAGACCACCTCGTCCGGGTGCTCGGCGCCGATGAACGCGGCGGTGCGTTCCCGGATCCGGGCGATCCGCGCGGTGAGGCCGGTGGCCCAGGGGTAGGTGCCGCGGCCGACGTTGGCCGTGCCGTTGCTGTGATAGCGGTGGATGGTCTCGATGACCGGCAGCGGCTTCTGGGTGGTGGCGGCGCTGTCCAGGTAGACCTCGGCGGCGCCGGCCAGCGCCGGGAACATCGACCGCACCGCGGCCGGGGCGAACCGGGAAGGCTCCGCCGTCCGCGTCACCGGCGATCTCGGGGCAGGGGACCGCAACGTGACGCTCCCTTCACCGGGTAACTCGGACGTCACCCACGATACGCATTATCGGTACGGACTTCGAACGCTTGTCGCGGACAAGGTCTTTCACGACTAACCTGGAACGTATGCCTCTGACCGTGCAAGAGCGTCAAGAGTTCCTCGCGCAGCCGCATGTCGCGGCATTCTCGGTGGCCGCCGGCCCCGCCCGCGGCCCGCTCACCGTCCCGATCTGGTATCAGTACCGCCCCGGGGGCGAGGTATGGCTCCTGACCGGACCGGAGTCGCAGAAGATGCGCTACCTCCGGGAGACCGGTCGTTTCAGTCTGATGGTGCAGCAGGTCGAGCCCACGGTGCGGTACGTGAGCGTGGAGGGCCCGGTCGTCCGGACCGCCCCGATGACCGAGGAGCTGCACCGCGAGATGGCCGCGCGGTACCTGCCGGCCGAATCGGTGGACGCCTACCTGAAGGCGGCCGAGGCCTACGGTGAGCAGGTCGCCGTCTACCTGCGGCCGGAGCACTGGCTGTCGGCCGATCTGGGCGACCCGAGCACGCTCTAGTACCTGCCCTGCAGGTAGTCGACGAGGTGTTCGCGCTCGGTCGCCAATTCGGAGATCGCGCTCTTGACCACGTCGCCGATGCTGACGATGCCGACCAGCCTGCCCGCGTCCACGACCGGCAGATGCCGGATGCGGTGCTCGGTCATGGTGCGGCGCAGTCCGTCGACCCGGTCCTCCGGCGCGCAGGTGCGCACCGCGGCGGTCATGATCGCCGAGACCGGCGTGTCCAGCAGCTCCGCGCCGCGGGCGTGCAGACTGCGCACCACGTCGCGCTCGGAGACGATGCCCGCGATCGTGGCCCCATCGGGAGAGACGACGACCGCGCCGATGTTCCGCTCGGCCAGGGTGGCCAGCAGCGCGCGTACCGTAGTCTCGGGCGCGACCGTGGCCACGTCGCTGCCCTTCCTGCGCAGGATCTCCGAAATTCGCATATTTCACCATCCAGACGTCGCGGCACTACCAGGATCGCAAGTCAGCGCTCCGGTGACCAGCACGAATCCGTTACAGGTCGCGGTTCGGTCACGGGGCGGAGGTCAGAGGCGGCGCGCGACACTGCGGTCCAGATCCCGGGCCAGCAGGGCGATCGCCGCCTGGGAGATGCCCGCCGAGGTCGCCAGATCGATCGAGGTCAATTGGGCGATGCGGCGCAGGCGGTAGTCGACGGTGTTCGGGTGCACGTAGAGCTGGCGGGCGGTGAGCTGCCGGTTCATGTCGTTGCCGAGATACGCGCGCATGGTGTCGAACAGCTCGGGATGGGCGTCGAGCGGGTCGAGGATGGTCGCGATCCGCCGGGTGGCCGGGCCGCTGCGGGTGAGCTGGTATTCCACCGCCAGATCCGACATCTGGTAGAGACCGGGTGGCCGGACGCCGACGCGCACGAGGTTGAGCAGCTCGTGCGCCTGGTCGGCGGATTCGGGGATCTGATCGGTGTCGGTCGGCACGACGGTCGCGGTGAGCGGGACCTCGGCGGCGTCGGCCAGCAGCTCGAGCGTCGCGGCCGTGAGGGTGGTCTCGGCCTCCTCGCCCAGCGGGATGAGCAGTGTGCCGCCCTTGGCGCTGAGCAGGGCGAGCGCGCGGGAGGCGAACACGGTGGCCAGCTCGGACTGCAGCCGCCGCAACTTGCGGCGTGCCGCGACGTTTCCGTCGACGCGCGGGTCGCGTTCGTCCGGATGCTCCGGAATGGACAGGGCGACAACCTGATAGGACTCCGCGATCGGGATGCCGGTCTGCCGTGCCAGAGCCGAGCTGCCGCGACCGCTGAGCAGCGCCGAGGCGAGCGTCTGCGCCGCCGTCTGGTGCTCCTTGGCGACCAGGTGCTGCTCGTCGACGTAGGCGTCGGACACCGCCGCGGTGATCGCCTCGAGCAGTTCGAGCAGTAGATCGGCGGCGACCAGGACCTCCTCCACGTCGTCGGCCTCGGCCGGCGCGGTGACCAGACCGAAGGCCATGCGCAGCCCTTCGTGGTAGGCGCGCAGGATGGTGCTCAGCGGCACGCCTTCCCGCGCCCAGCGGGCGGCCGCCGCGCGTACCGGGCCGAGCTGGCGTTCGTCCGGCACGGTGCGGCGGTCGAACATCTCGGCGGCGAGGTTCAGGCAGCTGCGGGTGAGTTTCGTGACGTCCCCGCGTAATTGCTCGCCGGGCAGGGTGCGGCAGGGAGCCATGACGTTCTCGAAGTATCCGACCATGTGCGAGGCCACGCTGTCGGTGTTCTGCAGGGGCACCGAAGCCGGCTGTCCGCCGATTTCCAGCACCGGGTCGGACGAGTCGGTGGACAGATCCAACGCGGAGTAGGTCATTACGAGTTCGCTCCCAATGCCACGCCAGGCGTGCGAGATATCGCGCCCGGGTCGATCGATCACTATACGAAAGGGGCGTGTGCAGGGGGAGCGATCTGTGAGATCGTCCGGCACTCGGCGCTTTGCCGCGACCGAGCTGATTCGCGCAGCTGCCGAGGGGGCGAAATGTCGCGGTCCCGTCACTGCGATGAAGGGGATGTGCGCTGCGCCGAATGCTTCTGTGCCGAGCGAAGGGTGGATCTACTCGTCGTCCAGCCCGGCTGACAAGTAGGCGGCGGCCGCCAGCCATTGCCTGCACTGCGGGCCGTGGACCTCGTGCGCGGAGAGAATGTCGCGCGCCTGCCGGTAGGTGAGGCCGCGGGGCTCGACCCCGCAATCGGACATGGCGAACTCCGGTGCCGGGTACTGGCGCAAAGGTTCGGCGCCGCCGCCATCGATGACGGCAACCCGGGGGGAAGTTCGAAATGGCTCGATCATTCGACAACCCCTCGCGTCCGACGTGCGGCGAGGAGGTCGACGTGCTGGCGACGCAAGCTCGAACTCCCTGCGTACCTCCCCGATTTCGAGTTCGAGTCTATGCCTCCGTCGCTTGCAAATGCAAGTACATCTGCACGATCGGCCGCTAGAAAACGCGGCGGCGGTCGCCGGTGCGAGACCGGCGACCGCCGCTGTGCCGCTTGCGGTTTGGTGTCCAGGGGCCTTACGGCTTGCGAGCGACCGCGCCGTAGGCGGAGATCGGCCGGGACTCGCCCACCTCCGCGTCGCCCGCGCGCCACTGCGTGATGGACACGAAGCCCGGCTCCACCAGCTCCAGGCCGTCGAAGACCGCCTTGATCTGCGCTTGCGGGCGGGGGACATAAGGAGTGCCGCCGGTGCCGGTGTAGTTCTCGCACAGGGTGACGTACGCCTTGCTGTCGTCGGTGCCGTCCCACATCACCAGATGGCTGCCCGAGGGCACGGCGTCGAGCACCGTGTGCACGATCCGCAGCAGTTCGTCGTAGCTCTTGGCGTGGCCGAGCACGCCCATGAACATCACGGCGATCGGCTCGTTGAAGTTCAGCACGTGCTTGGCGTCGTTGATGATCCGCTCGGGATCGTGGTAGTCGGCGTCGATGTAGGTGGTGACGCCTTCCGGTGTGGTGGAGGTGAGCAGCGCACGCGCGTGCGTGAGCACCAAGGGGTCGTTGTCCACGTAGACGATCCGGGACTCCGGCGCCACGCTCTGGGCGACCTCGTGGGTGTTCTGCATGGTGGGCAGGCCGGTCCCGATATCGAGGAACTGGCGGATGCCGACCTCGCCGGCGAGGTAGCGCACGGCGCGGATCAGGAACTGGCGCGACTGTACGGCCATGGTGGTGATGTCCGGATCGACTTCGATGCCGGCATCGCCTGCGATGCGGTCGATCTCGTAGTAGTCCTTGCCGCCCATCCAGTAGTTCCAGATGCGCGCGGAGTGGGGGATGTCGGTCCGGATGAGAGGGCTGTGGTCTTCGGGCATGGGGTTGTACTCCTCGGCAAAAATGTGTCCGCGACACTGCCGTGCTGGTGGGTGCGTGGGTGCGTCGCGAATGACTGGTACATCCGATGTGCACTGTGACAGTACAAGATTCACTCGTGTCCAGCGGGCTGGATCGGTGAGCTGATCTCGGTGTTCTCCAGGCGAGGCGGGCGTGTTTCACATCCTCGGCCCGCCGGTCGTGATCGGCGGCCGCACGGAGGGCGAACTTCGTGCTATCGTCCGGTGTTGGTGCAGATGCAAGAACGTTTGAACGTGCATCTGCACGAACCGAATCGCCTAACTGCGGTAACCGAGGAGTGGGGAAGATGTCGGATACATCCACCAACGAGATCGTCGGAACTTGGCGCAAGAGTTCCTTCAGTAATGCGAGCGGCAACTGCGTCGAGGTGGCCGAAACGGCCAACGGCCAGGTAGCAGTGCGTAACTCGCGGGACCCGGAAGGCGGGGTCCTGATCTACACCCGTCCGGAGATCGATGCGTTCGTCCGTGGCGCGAAGGCCGGGGAGTTCGACTATTTGACTAGCTGAGCGGTAACATTGGCGGTCGGTGCGGTGTGTTTCGCAACAGGTGGTTGTGACACACTGTGGGCAACCCCCGGAGTATCGGAGACGAACTCGATGATCGCTGAACCCGATGACGATGGTCATGTGCAATCCGTTGTCGCGGAACGTGGTCCGACCGTGCTACGCATCGCATTGGGCGGCCAGCTGCGCAAGCTCCGGGAGAAGAAGAACATCACCCGCGAGGCGGCAGGCGAGGCGATCCGCGGATCGCACGCCAAGATCAGTCGTCTCGAACTGGGCCGTACCGGCTTCAAAGAACGTGACATCCGCGACCTGCTGACCCTGTACGGCGTCCACGATCCGGAGGAGCGCGAGTCGTTCCTCGAACTGGCCAGGCAGGCCAACGAGCCCGGCTGGTGGCATCGCTACAGCGACTTGCTGCCCCACTGGTTCGGTACTTACCTGGGTCTGGAGCAGGCCGCGAGCAAGATCCGCACCTACGAGTCGCATCTTGTTCCCGGCCTGCTGCAAACACCCGAATACGCCAGGGCCGTCGTGGCGCTCGGGTACGAGGACGGCGACATGGATCGGCGGGTCGCGGTACGTCAGCGCAGGCAGGAGATCCTCTTCCGCCCGGACCCGCCGGTGGTCTGGGCGGTGCTCGACGAAGCCGCGCTGGTGCGGCCCGTCGGCGGCCCGCAGGTGCATCGAGAGCAGATGCTGCACCTGGTCCGGCTGGCGAAGCTCCCGAACGTGACGATCCAGGTGCTGCCGTTCACCGCGGGTGAGCACGCCGCGGCGGGGAGTTCTTTCAGCATCCTGCGCTTCGCCGAGCAGGAACTGCCGGACATCGTGTACCTCGAACAATTGACCAGCGCGCTGTATCTCGAGCGGAGGCAGGATCTGGCGCTGTACCTGTCGGTGATGGACCGGCTCAGCGTGCAGGCCGAGCGTCCGGAAAAGTCGATCGAGATCATGCAGAAGTACGCCGACGGGCACTGAGATCGCGTGATACGAACCGAGCGGCCCCCTCCGATATCGGAGGGGGCCGCTCGGTTTACTTTGCTGTCTAATCGCTCGGCGGCGGGTAACCGCCGGAAATACTGGTTTTCCGGTCGGCGCCCGACGTCGGCGGCATGGTGGTGGCTGTCCACCGGCGTCGGATGACGCGGAGAATGTGCTCGTGGCACAAAGTGTTAAGTGACCCCGCCGGACTCGGACGGCGGGACGGTCTACTGCTTGATGAAACTGGAGGCGATTCGCCAGAATGTAGCGGGTTGCAATGCCTCGAAATCCCAGTCGTCGGCCATCGCGTGCGCGGTGGTGACGATCCGGTCGATATCGAAATCGTGCCGAGTGGCCGCCCCGGTGGATTCGACGGCATCGATGACGTATGCCACGGCGGTTTCCCGGGAATATTCGGTATCGGTGTGGCCGCTGTGGGCCGGTAATGTGCTCATATGTCTACCGTTCGCTGGCTGGTCGGCCAGTGCGGTGTCGGTTGATCCGAACCGACCGCCGGTAAGTGGATGTTCCATTCGAACGCCCCTGCTTTGTCTGGCGGCGGCAAACCCATGGCGGCTTCGGCCTTCGGCTCGCCCACGCGGCCTCCCCTGGTGGTCCCCTGTAAAGCGTTGCGGGACCGAGTTTATGCCGCTGTACCTTTCACATGCAAGCACATCTGCACGATCGATTGCACGTGCGCAGGCCGTATTTCGCGGCCGGAAGTTTGCGGATGCGGTGCCCGCCGCGGGATATTCAGTCGCGGCCGAAGAGAACGTCCGTGCTGTAGTCGATCTGTGTACCGGGCTCGACGAATTGGTCCGCCGCGGCCCGCCAGGCGAGGAAATGTTCGGTGAAACGATGCGCTTCCGCCGCCTCGTCGTCGGTGTAGAGCTGGTACAGGAAGAAGCGGTGCGGGTCCACCCGATCTGCGCAGACGTCGAAGCGCAGACAGCCGGGCTCGGTCCGTACGGAGGCGTCGGCGCTGCGGGATATGGCCGCCAGGAACTCGGCGCGGGAGCCGGGGCGGATCTTCATCGAGACGATTCGACTGAACACGGTTGTTCTCCCATCGTGACCGTTGCGGTCGATCGGCAAGGGTGGTAACGGGCTGCGCGGCGCCTCAGTCGGCCAGTTGCGCAATTGCCTGGCTAATCGGGGTGTGACCCGAAACAAGTTCGAGGGTCTGCCCGGAGGTGTGCACGGCGGGCAGCAGTCCGGCCAGTACCGCCGCGACATCGGCGCGGGGGACATCGCTGCGCCCGACCGGGGGCGGGGCGAGCGTCACCAGCCCGGTGCCAGGGGAGTCGATCAGCCGGCCGGGCCGCAGGATGGTCCAGTCGAGATCCCGGCTCCGCACGTCGTTTTCGGCTTGCGTCTTGGCGTCGATATACGCGGCCCACACCTCGTCGGTACCGGGAGCGGGGGGCCGGCCTGCGCCCATCGTGGAGATCTGCAAGAAGCGGCGCACCCCGGTTCGCTCCGCCGTCTCGGCCAGCCGGACGGAGCCGCCCAGGTCGACGGTGTATTTGCGGTCGGCACCGCTGCCCTGCCCGGCGCCCGCGGCGAAAATCGCCGCGTCGCAGCCTTTTACCACGTCCGCCACTTCGTCGGCGCCCGCATTCTCCAGATCGCACAGCACCGGCTCGGCACCGGTGGCGCGCACGTCGTCCGCGTGCTCGGGATTGCGGATCAGGGCGGCGACCTCGTGGCCGCTCCCGGTGAGCGAGGGGGCCAGCAGCAAGGCGATCTTCCCATGTCCGCCTGCGATGACGACGCGCATGGATCGCTCCTTCCGGTCGGGGCGGCGCCCGCGCTCAGCGCTCGGGGCCGCCGGGATTACAGCGCGCCTCGACGGTGGCCTGGTAGCCGACCGCAGGGCGCCACGGTTCCAGGTTCCAGCTCGGCTTGTCCGGCTGGACCAGCCGCGCCCACGCCCAATGGCAGACGAACTGATCGCGCATGCCGGGAGCCTCGGCGTCCGCCGACCGGTCGACGACCTCCTGCCACGCCCGTTCGTCCGAGCCGGGAAAGGTGGTCCGCCGACCGGCCTGCGTGGGAAAGACGAGCAGTCGCGGCCCGTCGATCGTCTCGGTCCAGGTGACGTGATCGATCAGCGGCTGCCCCGCGTAGGGGTCGACGGACGGGATGGCGGCCAGTGGCGTGGAGACCGGCGACAGCGCCGCGCTGGAGGTCGTGGTCGTCGGGCCCGCCGGAGGCCCGGACGCGTCGGCTCCGCAGGCGACCGTCGCGGGTAGCAGGCCGGCCGCGAGCAGAACGGCCGCGCGCCGCCGGGTGCGGAGGCCCTGCGGGTACCGCTGCGCCACGGTCGAACCTCCTGTGTTCTCCTCGGCACCGCTTTCCGGCGTGCTCATCCGAGCCTAGCGAGCCCGCGCCGCCGCGGCGAGGTTCCCCCCGGCGAGGCCACCGATTGTGGTGGCTTGCCGGTGGGGCCCGGGGTGGGGATAGTCGGTCGGTGCGATGTGGACGGATCATGGTGGGGGCGGCAGGCGTCGTGGTCTCGGTGACGGTCGCCTTGGCCGGGCCCGCGGGCGCCCGGGTGGGCGAAGCGCCCGGCACCGTGACGGATCTGATGGAGCTGGCGGGGCGGCTGCATGTGGAGGGGGCCACGACCGCCGAACGGCTGACGTATTGGTCGCGTGGCCCGCGCGGGCCGATGCAGAGCACCGGGGTGCTGTACCTGCCCGAAGGCACTCCGCCGGAGGGCGGTTGGCCGATCGTCGCCTACGCGCACGGCACCTCCGGGATCGCCGACGAATGCGCGTTCACGCTGCGACCACGGGACTACTACCTGACATCGGTGTACCCGGACCTGCTGCGCGCCGGATACGCGGTCGTGATCTCCGACTATGTCGGACTCGGCACCCCCGGCGTGCATCCCTATCTGGACGGCCCCGCCCAGGCCCGCAGCATCATCGACGGCGTGCGCGCCGCGCGGGCGGTCGCCCCCACACTGGGTACGCGCTGGGCGGTGTTCGGTCAGTCGCAGGGTGGGCACGCGGCGTTGTTCACTGCCCACCTCGCACCCGGCGACGCCCCGGAACTCGATCTGCGCGGTGCTGCCGCGACCGGCACGCCGTCGAATCTGGACGCGGTGTTCCCGCTGGCCGGCCCCTGGTTGCCGCGGCTGCCGTTGCAGAAGACGACGACTTACTTCGCCATGCTGCTGGCCGGATTGCGGGCCGGCGCGCCCGAGCTGGACATCGACAGCTATCTGACGCCGGTGGGCCGGGACGTGCTGCGCGTCGTGGAGCAGGACTGCGCCACCGAGGCGGACGCCCAGGTGTCCGGGATCGGCATCGGCGCCATGCTGTCGCGGCCGCTGGACGACCCCGCCCTGCTGGCCGCGGTGCGCGCGATGTTGAAGGTGCCGACGAGCGGCTACACCGTGCCGCTGTATCTCGGTCAAGGCCTCACCGATCTGGAAGTGCCCGCGCCCCTGACGCTCGAGCTGATCGCGGAACTGCGCTCCTCCGGCACCGATCTGCGGGTGGGCTGGTATCCCGGCGATCATCTGGGTGCGGCGCGGGAAGCGTTCCCCGACGCGCTCGCGTTCCTCCAGGCTGTGCTCGACCGGCCCTGAGTCCGCTCACTCAGCGCCAGAGCGATCGGCACGGTAGCCTGCGCAGGCCGGGACGAACCTGGCCGTCGACGGTGACGGTGAGCCCGGCGTGGGCAGCGGCCGAGGTGAACTCCCATGCCTCGGTCCTGGTCGCCGCGTATTCGAGGACCAGCGCGTCCTCGGGGGTGGGACCGTCGAAGTAGACGGTGATCCGCTGGTTCGGCGGATCCAGGATGTCGTCGCGGTCGGCGAGTCTGCGCGCAGTGCCGTCCATGCCACCGTCTCCTTCCTGCCGGTGCGGCAGCCGCGCCGGTAGGTCTGACGGTAAGGGGCCGCCACTGCTGAGAACATGTTCCAGGTTATCGGCTGGAAATGTCACAGAACGGACCTCGCGCCGTGGGGTACAGTCACCAGCCGAGGCGCACGGCCGGCACCGTCCGGGCGCTCGAAAGTTGTGAATTGTCAACATGTTCGCGGCGGGCGGTGTTCCGGTGCGGTGATGTTGCCGAGGATGAGCACAGCGTTGAATGATTCAGGAGGCACACGTCGATGAGTCAGGGCCCACGTTCGTTGGGTAGGGGAGTGGGGCGACGACGTCTCGCACGTGCGATCGGAGCGATGGCCGCGGGCCTGGTGCTGGTCGCGAGCATGGCCGGCGCGGCGGTCGGCACGCCGTTGTACCCCGAGCCCGATCCGGATCCCTTCTATGCGACACCCGCGGATATCGCCGACCGCAAACCCGGCGACGTCATCGCGACCAAGGTGATGCCGCCGCTGGCGATCTTCCCGGAGACCACGGTGACCGTCATCCGGTTCCGGTCGACGAGTTCGGAGGGGAAACCGATCGCGGCCACCACCACGGTGCTGACGCCGAAGGCGCATCGCGCCGACGGCCCGCTGCTGTCGTTCCAGCACATCATCAACGGGCTCGGCTCGGAGTGCTCGGTCTCTCGGGTGCTCTACACCGGTGATCCGAATCTGGTCGTGCGGGAAGCGCCCGGCTGGAACGTCCTGCTGGCCCGCGGCTGGAGCGTCGCGCTGCCCGACCACCTCGGCCCGAACTTCGCCTACGGCGCCGCGAAACTCGGCGGGCAGATCACGCTCGACGGGATCCGCGCGGTGAAGCAGGTCGCAGAACTCGGTGTGCAGCGCAGCCCGGTGGCGATGGTCGGATACTCCGGCGGCGGAATGGCCACCGCGTGGGCGGCGGCTCTGCAGCCGAAGTACGCGCCGGAACTCGACATCGCGGGCGCGGCCATGGGCGGCGTGCCGATGAACCTGGTGAAGATGCTCGAGGGACTGGGGTTGAATCCGCATCCGGTGTTCGGTCTGGCGTTCGCCGCCGGATTCGGGCTGGAGCGGGAGTATCCGACTCGGTTCCCGCTGAGCGATCAACTGAACGAGCGGGGTCTGGCCGCTCGCGCGCAGATCGCCAACAGCTGCACCAACGACATCCTCGCCACGGGAGCGGGCCGCGGCGCGCTGGACTTCGCCAAGACCACCTCGATGATCAACGACGACACCGCGCGCGCCGTGGTCGAGGAGAACAGCCTCGAACTCTACGACGGCGTGCCGAAGACACCGGTGTTCGAATGGCACTCGCCGATCGACGGCCTCATCCCGATCGACGCGGTGGTCAACACCGACAAGCGGTGGTGTGCCGCGGGCGCCAGGGTGCAGACCGAGGAGATCCCGGTTCCGGACCATTTGACCGCGGCGGTGCTCGGCATTCCCGCGGCACTGAACTGGCTGGACGCCCGTTTCCGAGGGGAGCCCGCGCCGAGCAACTGCTGAGCGACGATACGCGGACGGCCGAACCGGGACCCGTTGTCCGGATACGGGTCTCGGTCCGGTTGTTGCGATATGGATACACGACAACACAACTCGGACGCTTTACTGCGTCCAGTCCGGGGCGCTGACGTAGCCTGACGTCCTGGCTCCCGGTCTGACAGGGGACATTTCGGGGGTCGAGGCCAGTGCGCCCGGGTGCCAGACGACGTTGCCGTTCCGCACCCGAAGGCGTGTGCCATGAGAATCTCGCCTGCCATTGCTGTGGCATTGCTCGCCGCCGGCTCCGTGCTGGCCGTCCCCGCCGCCGCGGAGCCACCGCCCGCCCCGCCGCCGGCCGGCGTGTCCGGCGTCTTCCCGCCCGGCGGACTGTTGCCCGGGCTGCAACAACTCATCGATCAGGTGATCCCGCCGCCGCCGATCGCGCCGCTGCCGGAGCCGGCTTTCCCCGCGCACGAGGCGACCACGCTGTCGCCGTCGCTGGCGGCGCTGCGCACGGCCACGCTGCCCGCGCCCGCCGGCGACCCGATGTTCGACCTATGGCCCGCGAATCTCGGCGAACTGGCCGCGGGTGAGGTCATCGAGGTCCGCGACGTGCGCCCGACCGCAGCGCCGTTGATGCTGCTGCCCATCGAGCGCGCGCTGCTGGTGAAGTACCGGACGACGGATGCCCACGGTGCGCCGTCGTACGCCACTGCGACGCTGATCGTTCCCGCCGCACCATGGCCGGGGCCAGGGCAGCGGCCGGTGGTGGTGAACAACCTACCCATCGACGCCCTCGGCCGTACCTGCACGCCGGGATACACCCTCGCGCACGGCCTCAACCCCGACACCAGCACCACCGACTTCCTGCCGCCCACGACGCACGTGGCGGCGCTGCGCGGTTACGCCGTGCTGATCCCGGACCACGAGGGCCCTTCGATGGCCTACGCCGAACCGATCGTGGCCGGACACGCCGTGCTCGACTCGATCCGGGCGGTGCGCGCCCTGCTGCCGGAGGAGTTCGGCGCCGCGCGGTTCGGGCTCGCGGGATACTCCGGCGGCGCGATCGCCACCCACGGGGCGGTGAAGCTGATCGACGGCTACGCACCGGAATTGACGGACGTGATCGTCGGCGCCGCGCTGGGCGGCGTGCCCGCCGACTTCGAGATCCTGGCGCGCAGCATGAACGGCAACCTCGCCTCGGCGATATTCATGGGCGCGGTGTTCGGGATCGGACGCGAGCGGCCGGAGATCCTGGCCGGGATGAACAATCTGGCCCAGTGGGTGGCCACGTCGCCGGTGAAGAACATGTGCGGCAGCAGCTTCGGAGCGATCGGCGTGCTGATGCTCCCGATCGACATCGCCGCGAATTTCCCCGATCCGCTGCATTCCGCGCTGGCCGCGGACATCTATCGGGTGACCAAGATGGCCGGCATGAGGTCGGCCACGTCGCTGTTCATCTACAACGGGGAACAGGAGTTCTGGATCCCGGCCGAGGGCGCGCGCAATCTCTACCGGGAGCAGTGCAGGCTAGGGGTGCCCGCGGTGTACCGCAGTGTGCTCGGTGAGCACATCATCGCCGGTGCGCTCGGTTATCCGGACGCCATGATCTGGCTGGACGACCGGCTGCGGGGATTCCAGGCGCCCGACGAGTGCTGACCAGGGGACGGCGCCGGAACGGATCCGGTAACGCGGTGTGCCTGCGTTCGCGATCAAGACGGTGTCCCCTTCGGACCGTATGCCCAGAGTTGGCGAGGGCCTTCCCGCGGCGTGGTCGTGGCTTCGGTACGGTGGGCCGGTCCGGGCGGGTGACGCCCGTATTGCGAGAGAGGCACATGAACGACATCACCACCACCGCGTCCGAGCAAGCCAAGGCGCTGGTGGGACGGCATTACCGCCTGACCGATTCGTACGAGGTCGGGCGCGAGAAGATCCGGGAATTCGCGCGAGCGCTGCAGGACGGTCATCCGGCGCACCGGTACGAGGACGCGGCCGCGGGACTCGGCTTCGACGGGCTCGTCGCGCCGCTGACGTTCTCCTCCATCGTCTTGATGTTGGTGCAGCGCAAGATGTTCGAGTCCGTGCTCACCGGCTACGACCTCGGCCAGGTGCTGCAGACCGAGCAGTCGATCCAGGTGCACCGGCCGATCGTCGCCGGCGACGAGGTGCGGTGCGACTCGTACATCGAGTCGTTCCGGCAGTTCGGTGACAAGGATTTCATGGTCACCAGGAACGTGCTGAGCAACCAGTACAAGGAAGTGCTGCAGACCGCGCACACCACGGCGGTGGCGCAGACCGGGGTCGATCTCGCCGCCGATCTGCGTGCGGCGGTCGAGGGCGTGATCATGACCGGGCAGTCGGCCGCTGACCGCACCGACGCGGCGGCCGCGCGCGAGGCCGGTGACGACGGCGGATTGGTCGAGAGCTTCGACGAGGAATTGCGGCCGGACACATCGGACGAGCCCCGAACACCCCGCACCGCTCCCGCTTTCGAGGACTTGTCCGTCGGCATGGAGATCACCCCGCGCACGGTGCTGCTCTCCCGTGGTGATCTGGTGAACTATGCCGGTGTGTCGGGCGATTCGAATCCGATCCACTTCAGCGACGTGGTCGCGCGCAGCGCCGGATTGCCCGACGTGGTGTCGCACGGACTGCTGACGATGGGTCTCGGCGCCGGGTATCTCAGCTCATGGCTCGGTGATCCGGCCGCCGTCACCCGGTACGGGGTGCGGTTCGCCGGGTTCGCCCCGGTGCCGGCCACCAAGGCGAGCGAGATCGAATTCCGGGGCCGGGTCAAGCAATTGGATCCGGATCGCCGCGCCGCGACCATCGCGTTGACGGCGACCTGCGGGGAGCGCAAGCTGTTCGGTCGCGCGACGGCGGACGTACTGCTGCGCTGAAGCGAGCGCCGCTCACGGCGCGAACGGTGCCCCGCCGTCGGCGACCCCTCGTCGCCGGGAGGTTCCCGCGACTGCGGCTTTCGCTTGCGTCGCGGGGCGTTTCGCGGTCGATCCCGGAGCCGCGTACCGCCAGGCGCGGTGCGCCGATCCGTCCTGAACCGCGTCGTTTCGCGCGACGGCCGTCCTGTGCTCGAAAGAGCGGCCCCGGCTACCCCGGGAACGATCTTGCGGATGTGCTTACACCTGCGCATTCGCGGCGCTGGGCGGGGCTCGGTGCTGGAGTGTGCGGGATGCTCGTGCGAGACTCGGAGCATGCGTGCTTCGGTAGTGCGGCCTCACAACGAATCCATCGCTCGTGGAACGGCTCCCGCCGCTGAGGGCGGCCCGACCGCCTTGCGGATGATCCTCGGCGGGCGGATGCGGCGGCTGCGGGAGGCATGCGGCATCTCGCTCGAGGAAGCGGGCGAGGCCATCCGCGGGTCGCACTCCAAGATCAGCCGTCTGGAATTGGGACGGACCGGCTTTCGCGAGCGAGACCTGGTGGATCTGCTCGCGCTGTACGGCGTCACGGACGAGGCGGAGTGCGCGGAGTTCAAGCGGCTGGCCCAGCAGGCGAACACGTCGGGGTGGTGGCATCACGACACCGACTGGCTGCCGAAGTGGTTCGACACCTACCTCGGGCTGGAACAGGCCGCGCAGCTGATCCGCTCTTACGAGCCGCGAGTCGTCCCGGAGCTGCTGCAGACGCCCGACTACGCCCGCGCGCTGTTCGTGCTCGCGCATCCGCACGAGGACGAGGAGGCGATCGAGCGGCGGGTGGCCCTGCGGATGCGCCGCCAGGAAATACTGACCAGGCCCGATCCGCCGCAGATGTGGCTGATCGTCGAGGAGGCGGCGCTACGGCGCAGGATCGGGGGATCGCAGGTGTGGCTGGACCAGCTCGAGCACATGCTGCGGGCCGCGGACGCGCCGAACATCACGGTGCAGGTGCTCGCCGATCATGTCGGCGGCCCGGCGCTGGCCGACGGCGCGTTCACCATGCTGCGCTTCGCCGAGGCGGATCTGCCCGACATCGTGTATCTCCAGCAGCTCACCGGCGCGCTGTACCTGGACAAGGACGCCGATCTCGCGGCCTACCGGGCGGTGGCGAATCTGCTGTCGGTGCACGCCGCGCCGCCCGAGTACACCCGCGACCTCGTCGCGGCGCTGCGCGAGCGCGAGCCGCGGATCGTGGACCTGCCCTCGGGCTCCGCCTGACGCCCTGCCGTACCCGGGCGACCATGAATAGCCGGGTGTACAGGGACTTTCGGCCGTAGATCACGATCGGGTCGTCATGGCAGACTCGGGGCATGCGTCCTTCGAACGTACGACAGCCTGCCGACGCGCCCGGACTCGGTGCTGATCCGGTGTCCGGCGGCGGTCCGACGGTCCTTCGTATGGTGCTCGGCGGCAAGCTTCGTCGTCTCCGGGAGGCCCGTGGTATCACTCGCGAAGCGGCGGGCGAGGCCATCCGCGGGTCGCATTCGAAGATCAGCCGGTTGGAGCTCGGGCGCACCGGCTGCCGGGAACGTGACCTGGTGGACCTGCTCGACCTCTACGAGGTGACCGATCCCGCGGAACGCGAGCGGTATCTGGAATTGGCCAGGCAAGCCAGTGCGTCGGGCTGGTGGGCGCGGGACAACGACTGGCTGCCCAAGTGGTTCGACACCTACCTCGGGCTGGAACAGGCGGCGCGGCTGATCCGCAGTTACGAGCCGCGGGCCGTCCCCGAACTGCTGCAGACCCCGGAGTACGCTCGTGCGCTGCTCACCCTCTCGCATCCGGGCGAGCCGGAGGAAGCGATCGAGCGCCGTGTCGCGCTGCGCATGCGCAGGCAGGACATCCTCGCCGGTCCGCGCCCGCCCCAGTTGTGGATGATCATCGAAGAAGCCGCGCTGCGCCGCAGGATCGGCGGCTCGACCGTCTGGCGTGCCCAGCTCGACCATGTGCTGCGCGTGGCGGCGCAGCCGAACGTCACCATTCAGGTGTTGGCCGATCCGGTGGGCGGCCCGGCGCTCACCGATGGTGCGTTCACGATCTTGCGTTTCGCCGAAGCGGATCTGCCCGACATCGTCTACCTCCAGCAGCTCACCAGCGCGCTGTACCTGGACAAAATCGCCGACCTGGACGTGTACTACGCGGTGCTGAACCAGCTCTCGCTGCTCGCTCCCTCGCCTGCGCATTCCCGCCGGCTGATCGAGGTGTTGCGCGACGGCGTCCCGCCGACCGTCGACGAACCGGTGGACCGCCCGAGCCGGTGACCGGCTCCCGCGCGGCTGGACACGGCCGCGCATCCCCGGGGACCGGGCATGCGGCCCGGCTCCCCTCCGCCTGATCTGAACGGCGATTCAGTGCGCCCGAATCGGGCATCTCCTGTGCGAGGTGATCCGTATGCCGGGGAAGGGCGATGTATTGTCCCATTGGGACAATAGGGCGTATGCTCTGGGTATGAGCGACGACGGTGTCGGTCTGGACGGCCGTCGGCTGCGCACTCGGCGCAGCCGCGAGGCGTTGTCGCGCGCGGCGTTCGACCTGTTCACCGAGCGGGGGCTCGAGGCGGTGGCCGTCGAGGACATCGCGGTGCGGGCCGGGGTCACCCGGCGCACGTTCAGCAGGCATTTCGCCTCCATCGAGGAGGCGATCCTGGGCGATGTCGATCAGGACGTCCACCTGTTCAACGAGGCGCTGTGCCGTCGCCCGCCCGCGGAGTCGCCCCTGATCGCCTACCGCAACGCCGTCCACGACTGGCTCGCCGCCGAGTACGGCGGCGCACGCGCCGCACTGCTGGCCCGCCGCTGGGTCCTGTTCCAGCGCTTCGAGGACGAGCCCGGGCTGTTCGCCGGTTATCAGCGCATTCGCATCGACGGGCAGCGCGAATCGGTCCGGATCATCGCGGCGCGCCTGGGGGTGGATCCACTGACCGATCCGCGTCCGGCCGCCGCCGTGGGCGCGGGCGCGGGCATGCTGCTCGCGGCGCTGCAGAGCTGGGCGGCGGGCCCGGATCCCATGGGCCTGCCCGGCCTCGTCGAAGAGTTCTTCGACACCCTCGTCACCCTCACCACCGAATTCCGCACCGAGGAGTCACCGTCATGTCTACCGGGTCGGTGAACATGTACCACCGGACGTGCCGACGCGTCGGCCTGGATCGAAACCCGCTGCGCCGCAGGGAAGACCGAGTGCAGACCGGAGTCGCGGTGCTGCTGGCCCTGGTCTTCCTGATCGTCGTGCCCGTGCTGGCGGTGACCGTCGGCGGCCGGGTGTACCGCACCGAAACGGCCGCGGTGCAAGCCGAGACGGCGCGATTGCGTCAGGTGGACGCCACCGTCGTCGAGACCGGGAAGGCGCCGCTGTACGCGCCGGTGGTGCCGGCCCGGGTGTCCTGGAAGGACGCCGACGGCGTAGCCCACACCGGCGATTATCAGTCGACCACGGTGGTGGAGCCGGGCTCCACCGTGCCGATCTGGCTGAACGAGCGCGGTGCGATCGTGGAGCCGCCCTCGGCGAGCCAGCCCGCCAGCAAGGCGGTGATGCTCACCGCGGGCGCGGTGCTCGGCGTCTCGGTCGTGTTCGCGGGCAGCTACTTGCTGGTGCGGCGCGGACTGGATCGCCGGCGGCTGCGCCGATGGGAGACCGAATGGATCGCTGCGGATCTCACCTGGGGCCACGGCTGAGCCGAGTGGTGCGGCGTGCCCGCCGGGCGAGGGTAGGGAACAGGCGCAGCGGGCACGTCGCGTGCCGGCGCGACGCGGCGAACGAAGCGACCCGGCACTGACCCGAGAGTAAGGCATCGGCGTGCCGGGCGGCCGGATTCGGCGCCGATCGCCGGAGATCCCACCACATAGATCCGGTTACGTTGTGACACACCATAACCCGAGTCGGAGATCGCCTCAGACCGGAAACAGGCTGTGCTTGCGCGGGTTGGGCTGAGCGCTCGCCTCCTTCTCGCGCAGCAGGCGCAGCGCCCGGCGGATCTCCAGTCTGGTCCGCGAGGGCTCGATCACCGCGTCGATGTAACCGCGCTCGGCGGCGATCCACGGCGTGGCCACCGTGGCGTTGTACTGCTCGATCATGGAGTCGCGCAACGCCGCCCGTTGCTCCGGGGGCACTTGGGCGAGCTGACGTTTGGCGACGATGCTCACCGCGCTCTCCGCGCCCATCACGGCGATACGCGCCGTCGGCCAGGCCAGGCTGACGTCGGCGCCGAGTTGCTTGCAGCCCATCACGGCGTAACCGCCGCCGTAAGCCTTGCGGACCACGACGGTGACGATCGGGACGGTCGACTCGATCACCGCGCGGAAGAACCGCCCGCCGCGTTTGATCACCCCGCTGCGTTCCTCCTCCACGCCGGGCAGCACGCCGGGGGTGTCCACGACGAAGATCAGCGGCAACCCGAAGACATCGCACAATCGGATGAAATGCGTCGCCTTGTCCGAGCATTTGGCGTCGATCGCGCCGCCGAGCACCAAGGGCTGGTTCGCGATCACCCCGACGCTGCGCCCGTCCACCCTGGCGAAGCCGGTGATCAGGTTCTGCGCGGTGGCCGCACTGATCTCGTGGAAGTCGCCGTCGTCGAACAGGCGCAGCAAGATCTCGTGCATGTCGTAGCCCTGCCGATCGGAATCGGGAACGATCGTGTCCAGCTCCAGATCGTGCGGCGTGATGTGCGGCTCCAGGCCCGGGTTGACGACCGGGCCCGGCTCCAGGCAACTCGACGGCAGATAGCTCAGATAGGTCCTCGCCCAGTCGAAGGCGTCCTGCTCGGTGGCGGAGACATGGTGGACCGTGCCGGTGGCCGCCTGCGCCTGCGCGCCACCCAGTTCCTCCATGGTCACCTCCTCGCCGGTGACCTCCTTGATCACCTCGGGACCGGTGACGAACATGTACGACTTTTCGGTCGCGATCAGGACGTCGGTGTTCACCGGTGCGTAGACCGCCCCCGCCGCGCATTTGCCCAGCATGATCGAGACCTGTGGTACGAAGCCCGACAGCCGTTCCTGGCGGCGGCTCATCAGCGCGTACCAGGCCAGCGAGGTGACCGCGTCCTGGATGCGGGCGCCGCCGGAGTCGTTGATCGCGACGACCGGGCAGGCGTTCGTGGTGGCGAAATCCAGTGCGGCGGCGACTTTGCGGCCGAACATCTCACCCACCGAGCCACCGAAGACGGTCTGATCATGCGCGATCACCACGACCGGCCTGCCGTCGATCCGGCCGCGCCCGGTGATCACGCCGTCGCCGTACATCGCTCCGGGAGTGCCCGGCTGGCGCACCAGCGCGCCGATCTCGACGAAACTCCCAGGGTCGAGAAGGGCCCGCACCCGCTCCCGCGCGCTGGGAATGCCCTTGCTCTTGCGCTTCGCGATGCCGTTCTCGCCTGCGGGCTCCTCGGCCAGCGCCAAGATCCCCCGCAGCTCGTCCAGTTTTTCTCGGGTACCGCTCATATGTGGTGTAGCCCCTAGATACTCGTCGCGACGCCGTACGGCAACGCGGCGCTCGATGCTATCGGCGCCGCGATCCGCGGCACAGCGGTTCGGAATATGTCATGGAACAGCTCACAGGTTTGCGTTTCGATTCCTGGGTTCATAGCACGCGTCGGTCCGGTCCACTGCGACGACACGAACTGTGCGACGTCCCAATCGTGGCCGCGGCCGGCGCTGAACCGTCCTCACAGCACCGAGGAGGTCTTCTCAGGCGGCGCCCACGGATCTAGGGTGATCTCGACGCAGCGCCGGAAATGCGCGGACGGCGCTGCGTCACATATTCCGGAAATCGGCGGCCCCGCGCCGGCGCCGGCGGGTTCCGCCCAGGATGGCGCGGCCGTGCTCGCCGTAGCAGCCTGCCGCTGTCGCCAAATCCCTTCGAACGCTTGTGATCGCGCCCAACGAGCCGGGCGGCCGCTGATGACTTACCCGATGCGGGGCGCCATATCTCGATTCCATCACGATCCGTCGCTAGCCTTTGGGAGGCATGATGGACAGGCAGCCCAGAACGAGTACCGAGACGTGGGCGTCGAAACTCGTCGAACATCTGGCCGAGCGTTCCGGTCACGACACGTCCGGTGATGTGGCGACCACCGCGCGTAACTGTTTGGCGGCCGCCGTCGAACGGCTGGTTCCGCGACGGGCGACCCCCGCGTCGCGACCCCCGGAAATCGCCGGTTCCGCCTCGCGCTGGGCACGGGAGGGCATTGCGCTGGAAACGGTGCTCGGCGCGTATCACGACGAAATACGCGACGGTTTGGAATTTCTCGCCGACGAGGCCACCGACGAGCGGGCCGATCATTTTCTCGCGGGTGCGCGGCTCGCGGTCCACGTGCTGGAAATGGTGACCGTCGCGGCGTCCACGGCTTACGTGGACGAGCATCGCGCGGTCGCGCGGGAACATCAGACCGCCGCGCAGACGCTGGTCTCCGCGCTGCTGGGCGGCCACGCCGTCGGCGAGCTCGCCCGGGCCACCGGCATTCCGATCGCCCGGTCCTACCAGGTCGTGGCGCTGGGCATTCCGGCGCATCCGGACGAGCGAAGACCCCACACGGGCACCGAGGCGGCCCGGCGCAAGCTGCGCCGCGTGCAGGCCGCGCTGGCCGATCCGCTCGGCTCACGCGCGTTGTCGGTGCTCTCCGCCGCGGGCGGCACGGTGCTGGTCCCGCTCGACGACGTGCCCGCCCGCACTGGGACCTTCACCATGACCGACGATGTGCTGGCCATCGTCGGTGCGGCCGCCGAGGTGCCGTTGACCGCGGCGGTGGCTACCGGGCGCACCGCGCGCATCCCGGAACTGGCTGGTCGTGCCCACGACCTGCTGGACCGGGTGCGCGCGGCGGGCAGGGCTCCAGGGCTGTATCGGGTGGCCGACGCAGGGGAGACGCCGGGTTGTGAACTGCCCCAGCCGGGCCATATGGCCATCGTCACCTCGCCCAACGATCGCGTGATCGGTCGTTCGGCCTGATTTTCCCCCGCTATCGTCGAGTGTGCCCTGATGTCGAGGGTGAGCAAAGGAGTGCGAGTGACCACCGCATTGTCCGATCGCGATATTCTGCGCGAACTCGAGCCGACTGCCGAACGCCTGCTCAATGACCATCTGCGCAAGGCGAAATCATGGAATCCCCATGACTACGTGCCGTGGGACGACGGCCGCAATTTCGCCGCCCTCGGCGGAATCGATTGGGAGCCGGGCCAATCCCGTCTGTCCGAGGTCGCGCAGACCGCGATGATCACCAATTTGCTCACCGAGGACAATCTGCCGTCGTATCACCGGGAGATCTCGGACTCGTTCTCGCGGGACGGCGTGTGGGGTACCTGGGTGGGCAGGTGGACCGCCGAAGAGAACCGCCACGCCATCGTGATGCGCGACTATCTGGTGGTCACCCGCGCGGTCGATCCGGTGTCGCTGGAGCAGGCGAGGATGGCGCACATGACGACCGGGTTCGCCAAACCCGATAGCGAACAGCAGTTCCTGCGTTCGGTGGCTTACGTCACCTTGCAGGAGCTGGCGACCAGGATCAGCCACCGGAATACCGGAGCGGCCTGCGAGGAACCGCTCGCCGAGCGTATGCTGCAGCGAGTTGCCGCCGACGAGAACCTGCACATGATCTTCTACCGGAACATCAGCGCCGCGGCCTTGGACCTGGTGCCGAACGAAGCGCTGCGCGCGATCACCTCCGTGGTCACCCGCTTCCAGATGCCCGGGGCGACCCAGCCGAACTTCCGGCGCAACGCGGTGCTGCTGGCCAAGCACGGCATCTACGACCTGCGCCAGCATCTCGACGTGGTGGTGCGTCCGGTGCTGCGCGCGTGGCAGGTCTTCGAACGCACCGATCTGACCGGCGACGGCGAACGCGCGCGCGACGAACTGCACACCTATCTCACCGAGCTCGAGATCCGGGCGCGGCGGTTCGAGGAGCAGCGCGAACGCGCGGCGGCCAGACAGGCGGAGCGGGCCGCCGCGGCAGGATGAGCCCGCGTGTGCCGATGACCGCGGCGGCGATGGCCCTCATCGCCGCCGTCGGCGCCGCGCCCGTGCTCGCCGATCCGGTGCCCGCGACCCCGCCACCCGCGGTGGACCCGGCCATGACGCGGACCGGGCTGCTCTCGATCGAGCAGGCCGGGGCCGGTCATGAACGCCTGTCGATCGCCTCCGCGGCGATGCGCAGGATCATCACCGTCGATGTGCTGCGCGGCAGCGGCGACGGGCCGCGTCCGGTGCTGTATCTGCTCGACGGCGTCGACGGCGACGCCACGTCGGCGTGGCTGACCAAGGGCGGTGCCGCCGAATTCTTCGCGGGCAAACCGGTCGACGTGGTGCTCACCGGCGGCGGTACCGGCAGCATGTACAGCGACTGGATGCGGCAGGACGCCGCGCTGGGGCTCAACCGCTGGGAGACCTTTCTCACCACCGAGCTCCCGCCGATCGTGGAATCGCTGCTGCGCACCGACGGGCGCCGGGCCATCGCAGGGGTCTCGATGGGCGCGCAGGCGGCGATGATGCTCGCCCAGCGCCACCCCGGCTGGTATCGCGCCGTCGCCGGGATGAGCGGGTGCTATTCCACGGCCGACCCGCTCGGGCACGCGGTCACCACCATCACGGTCGCCTCACGCGGCGGCAACGTCGAGAACCTCTGGGGCCCGCCGAGCTCGCCGGAATGGGCCGCGCACGACAGCCTGCTGCACGCCGAACGCCTGCGCGACACCGCGATCTACCTCTCGGCGGCCGCCGGTCTGCCGACCGGCGCCGACCTGGTGGCGGTCGCGAATTCCCCGACGGTCGCGGAGGCGCTGCGCACCGCGGGCGGCGGCGCGGCGCTGGAGGCGGGCGCTCGGGCCTGCACCGAGCGGTTCGCCGGCCGGCTGTCGGAACTGGGCGTTCCCGCCACCGTGGAGTACACCGCGGAGGGCATGCACACGTGGCCGGATTTCCAGGCGCAGCTGCCGCGGGCGTGGCGGGTGCTGGCGCAGGCGCTGGGGGTGCCCGCGTCCTCCTGACCGCGGGCGGAATCAGCGCGGCGCGCTCGCGTTGACACCGATATGACCTCGGCGCTGTCCACTGTCCGGTTCTCCGTCCTCGATCGCTCGCGCGTCCGGCGCGGTCAGAGCCATCCGGCCGCATTGCGCGAGACGGTCGAGTTCGCGCGGCTCAGCGAGGAATGGGGTTATCACCGCTTCTGGGTCTCCGAGCATCACAGTGTGCCGGGAGTGGCCGGGTCGGCGCCGACCGTGCTGGCGGCCGCGGTGGCGGCGGCCACCGCGCGGATCCGGGTCGGCACGGGCGGCGTGATGCTGCCCAACCACCAGCCTTTGGTGGTCGCCGAACAGTTCGGCGTGCTGGAATCGCTGTACCCGGGACGCATCGACATGGGCTTGGGCCGCTCGGTCGGATTCACCGACGGGGTGCGGCGCGCGCTCGGGCACGACAAGGGCGACGCGGAGGACTTCGACGCCCAGCTCGCCGAACTCCTGGCGTACTTCGGCGAAGGCAGGCGGGGTGTGCACGCCTGGCCCGCGCAGGGGCTGCGTGTTCCCGCTTTCCTGCTGGCGACCGGGTCCGGCGCCGAGCGGGCGGCCCGGTTCGGGTTGCCGCTGGTGATCGCCGCGGTCGGCGACGAGGACCGCATGGTCGAGGCCATCGAGCGCTATCGTGCCGAGTTCCGCCCCGGTCCGGCGGGCGCCACCCCTTACGTCGTAGTGTCCGGTTCGGTCGTCATCGCCGACACCACCGCGCAGGCCTATCGGCTCTTGCTGCCGGAGGCGTGGTCGGCCGCGTACGCGCGTACCCGTGGGGAGTTCCCGCCCCTGCTGCCGCCCGCGGAGATCGAGGCGCACGGCATGACCGATCGGGAGCGCGGGCTCGTCGACGACGGGCTGCGCGGCCAGCTGTACGGCACCGAGGACGAGGTCGCCGGACAACTGGCCCGGCTGGTGCGCCGGACCGGCGCCGACGAGATCCTCGTGCACACCAGCACCTACGATCGAGCCGCGCGGCTGGAATCGCATCGCCGCCTGGCACTGCTCGCCGGCTTGCCGCGTGGCGGCGCTGGCGATCGAGCCGGGGCGCGCGCCGGTACCGCCGCTTGACGGCCGCCGGCTACGGGAAAAGCACCTCGGCGGCGGCGTAGCCGAACAGCCTGCGTCCCTCGGCGCGGGCGTCGACCGCGATGGTCGCCCGCCGCTTGCGCGGATCGATCGAGGTGACCCGGCCGCGGAATTGGATCGTGCCCACCCCCAGCGGTGGAATGCGCAGGTGGTGGGTGTTGTGCGCGAACTGCGCACGAAAACGGGTGACCGCGGCGGGGTCACCGAGCCAGGAACTGAGGAACGAGGTGGCCATGCCGAGTTTCAGCATGCCGGGCGCGACCACGGTCGGCAGGCCGCTGGCGACGGCGACCCGTTCGTCGAACAGCACCGGATTGGACTCGCCCGTCACTCCGGCGTAGTTCACCAAGTCGCCCCGGGACAGGCGCATGGTGCGGACGGGCAGTTCCGTGCCGACCGACAAGTCGGCGAACGCTATGCGCGGCCGTGGGGTGCGGCGGGCCGGTGACGGCGTGAGATGGTCCGCCGCGGCCGGGACCACCGCGCTGCCGCGGGCCGTCGCGTCCGGGAAGCGCTGTCCCATGGCGACTTTCCGGACGGCGTCGGCCAACCCCGGATCGCGCCCGCCGACGCGCGCGAGCAGCGCGCTGGAGCCGGTCTGCACCACCGCGCCGTGCTGGTCGATCAGCACGCTCTTGATCGCGAGGACGTCGTAATCGCCGAAGTGCCGGAACGATTCGAAGTAGATGTCACAGGTCAGGCGGTCGCCCGCGACCAACGGCCTGCCGAAGTCGAAAACTTGGTCCGCGTGCAGGATCCGGGTGGGGTCGTAACCGGTGATCAGCGTGTCCAGAATTTCGCGGTGCACTCTGGTCAGGATGATCGCGCTGAACGTCGCGGGCGCGATCAGTCCGGGAAAGCCGAGTTCGGCCGCGGCGGCCTCGCTCCGGTGTGCCGGATGGGAATCCTGGACGGCACGGGCGAATTCGCGGATCTTTTCCCGTTCCACTTCATAGCGAAAGGTGGAACGGTAACGGTGGTCGACCAGCGACCTCGCCTGATCGGCCGGATGCACCGCGATGTCGTTCATGATTGCTCCTGTATTGCGAAAACGGTGGATCGCTGTGGGCTCGCGCTCACGCGAAGGGACCGAACCGCCAGATCCGGGACGGCACCTGCTCGGGAGTGACGGTGCCGACGACGTCCACCCCGGCGTCGTGAAAGGTGCCCACCGCCCGGTCGACGTGGTCGGCGGAGGTGATCACCACGGCGTCGTGCGCGCCGATCGCGCGCATGATCGTGGCCGAGCGCGCCGCGTTCTGCGCGGTGGTGTCGGCCTCCGGCTCGAGGTGGATCCGCGCCGCCGGGATGCCGCGGGCGATCAGCCAGTCGGCCATGGCCCGTGCCTCGGTGATGCCGTTGCGCGCGTTGCCGCCGGTGACGATGACGGGCGAGACCGGGGCCAGCAGGGCCTGCAGGTATCCGGCGCGCAGCCGGTCGATCAGCTCCGGGCGCATGCCGCCGTCGGGCAGCAGCCCGTAGCCGAGCACGACGATGGCGGTAACCGGCCCGTGCACCGTGGGCGACGGCCCGGGGAGGAGGGCGAAGGGCGCGGCGCTCGCGGGCTCGGCGTCGGCGGATCCCGAGTTGTCCGCGTGGGCGTGCGGCAGGTGGATCAGCACGGCGGTGACCGCGAGCGCGCCCAGCACGGCGCGGGCGAGGGGAACCGGATTGGCGGACAAGGGATCTCCAAGCGGTTAGCCATCGGATGGCCACCGATGGCTGGGGTGCAGCGTCCATCCATGATGCGGCCGCCGGTCGTTGCGGAACCGTAATCGCCTGGTGATCTGGATAATTCACCGTTCCCGCACCGCCCGCTTGTGCCGTCTGCCCTATCGGAGGAATTGCGGGATCGCCCTTTACGCGCCCTTTGTGTCGCATCCCTAGCCGGGACAAATCGCATTCGTGAGCTCTCCAGACCCAGCCGTTCCGCATAGGACGCCGCGTTCGGCGGTTTTAGCGTTGGCGCAGCTTCGGTGCCGATGACCAGCGAAAACGGCGCCGGTGGTCGAACACCGTGGTTCTGCAGGAAGGCAACTCATGAAACGAAGTACCTACGGGCGCTCGTCGTTGGCGGCGGTGCTGTTGAGCGTGTCGGTGCTCGCCGTCGGCGCCTCGGGCGCCAACGCGGCGCCGGAGGCGAAACCCACCGAACAACAGCTGGCCGACTACATCGCGGCGGGCCGCAAGGTGGCGCCGGTGGCCGATTCGGGCAGCGCGGGCACCGGCTCGGCATGCACCTCGGGCAGTGGCGCGGGCTCGGGCAACGGTTCCGGCGACTGCTACGGCGGGTCGGGCAGCAGCTCCGGGTCCTCCGGCGGTTACGCCAGCGACACCGTCGGCTACGGTCCGCCGATGACCTCGTGGCTGGCCGCGTTCGGCTACGGGCTCACCCATCCGGACGTCGCGCCGCCGGGGGCCAACGACTGGAACTGCAAGCCGACTGCCGAGCATCCGCGCCCGGTGGTGCTGGTGCACGGCACCTGGATGAACGCCTACAACGGCTTCGCCTTCATGGGGCAGCCCATCAAGGACGCGGGCTTCTGCACCTTCACCTTCAACTACGGCCGGTCCAACCTGCTCGAGGGCGGTGGTCTCGGCTCGGTGCTGCCGGGCGTGATGGGCACCGGGTACATCCAGGACTCGGCCAAGCAGCTGGCCACCTTCGTCGATCGGGTGCTGGCCGCTACCGGGGCGTCGGAGGTGGACCTCGTCGCGCATTCCCAGGGCGGGTCGATGTCGAACTGGTACACGAAGTTCGAGGGCGGCGCGGCCAAGGTGAAGAACCTGATCACCTACGGCGCCACGCATCACGGCACCAGTCTGGACGGCATCGGTGCGCTGGGCCGGGCGATCAACAACTTCGGTATCGACATCCTCGGCTTCATCGAGATCTTCGTCGGCCACGCCGGCATCCAGCAGACGATCGGCTCGGACTTCGTCAACAAACTCAACGAGGGCGGCGACACCATTTCCGGTGTCGACTACACCGTCGTCGGCACCCGTTATGACGAAATCACCAATCCCTACGATTTGACCTTCCTGAAGCCGGCGCCCGGTGTGACGGTGCAGAACATCACGCTGCAGGACGGATGCGAACAAGACGTGTCCGACCACCTCACGATGATGTATTCGCCGCGGGCGTTGTCCATCGCGCTGCGCGCACTGGACCCGGCCGGACATCCGAATCTGGATTGCACCTTCAACCCGTGGTTGCTCGGCGGCGGAGGCTCGCTGTGATCACCGAATGACCTGCTCCCGTCGAGCGGCGTGGCTCGTGCCCCGACTCCGTCCGCCGCTCGACGGGAGCACCGACCGCCACGCGTGCTGCCCGCCGGACGGGATCCCTCAACCCGCCTCTGTCCGGCGCGCACGTCCCCTGCGCGGGCGGTATGCCCACCGAGCGGCTCCTCGCACCCGCTGCTCGGTGGGCATCGGGGTTTCTGGACCTTTTCAGTGCCGACATCCGGGACCGCCACGGGTCCCGGATGTCGGCGCTGTCTGCTGTGACGAGCCGAGAAGTCCACCGGCTCAGACTTTTTCGAGGGCAGCCGAAGGAAGTGCTCCGGTGGCTTCGCCGCCGCCGCCGATCCGCTCGTCGTTGTTTCCGCCTGCACGCAGCCGTTGCCTGCACAGCGCCGTGTCTCCGAACGGTTCGGGGCCGCAGTTGGTCCGGCGTGGGTCGGCTGGATCCGAGATCTTCTCGAGCCGGGTGCGCCCCCGGTGGGTGAGCGCATCCGCCGAGGGGCACGCCCTCGATCGGAACTGCCGGCTCGCCCGGTAGTCCGGTATGGCATCCGACCCGTTGCCGAAATTCTCCGGGACGCCAACCGTTCGCCTCTGCCGAATATTCGTAGAATAAGCCGAATAGAGTTTTGTTCAATGGCGTGAACAAAATGATCGTTATAAAATGACGGTAAACCGGCTAGGTGCAGAACTGTGCGCTGTATCCGTTGCGGATCGGTTTGCAAGCGCGAAGTGCGGTCGAGATGGGTTGAATCTCGCTGCGCCGGTATCTGCACTCAAGCGAATTTTCGCCCGGACGGGCGGCCGCAACCGTATTGCGGCGTGTTTTTCAGGTATTCGCCGAGAAGTCGATTTCGCAGTGTTTCCTATCGGGGCCCTCGGTGAGAGCCGAGTAGTCGAGGTTTTCAGCAAACGGTTCTGTCGCATCGCTGCGCGGCGCGGGCCGGAGTCGGCCGGTGTGCTTCGCTCGGACGCGGCACGGCTCAGGCCGCTGATCCGCAGCGCCGCGGGGGTTCTGGTCCGTGGTTTGCTCGTCCGGTGAAGTGGCGTGCACGCTCGGCGTTCGCACATGCCATGGCGGCAATCGGTCCGGTGCGGTGCATTCGCGCGGCCGCTTCGAGGCCGCAGGGGTGTCCCTGATTCGACCTCGGGGGCCTGGGAACGCGCGCCGGATCTTTGCGCGAACGAGGGGTTCGCGGATCACTTGCGGGAAAGCGGAACGGCTGGCAGGCTAACGCTCAGCACGCGACTGGACGCTTGTCCTGGCGCTTTGCCTGCCGAAGAAAGATTGCAAATGTGCTATGGATTCGTCTTCTCAGCTCTGGGAAGTAAGGTGCTCGCCTCGGATAAAGATCCGTGGTACACAGGATGTTCCGCTGTGTCGGCTTTTCCGTCACTGAGGGTGACGTCGAGATGTCCATCTCGATAACCGCGGAGAAACATTCCTCCGTGGAAATACGCGGTCGCGACGCGCGCCGGCCTCGTCTGCCGCTCGCGGGCGCCTCGACCGGCTGCTTCGGCACCGATACCTGACCGAACCACTCGGTAGTTCTTGCGAACCCGCGCCGCTGCTCGCGCCGCCGGGTTTCTTTGTCGACCCTGCGATACCCGGGATGTGAAACGTGGACAACGGCGCTGGCGACTCGTCCGACCGCATGTTGGAGTACCTGAAGAAGGTCACCGTCGAACTCATGACGACGCGCGACGATCTGACCCAGCTGCGGGAGAAGATCGACGAACCGATCGCGATCGTCGGCATGAGCTGCCGGTATCCGGGCGGGGCCGCGTCGCCGGAGCAGTTGTGGGAGCTGGTCGCGGCGGAAGTGGACGCCGTGGGCGAGTTCCCGGCCGACCGGGGCTGGGATCTGGAGGGGCTGTTCGACCCGGACCCGGACCGCTTCGGAAAGGTGTACACGCGTTCGGGTGGCTTCCTGCGGGACGCGGGCGACTTCGACGCGGGATTCTTCGGCATCGGTCCCCGGGAGGCGGCGGCGACCGACCCGCAGCAGCGGCTGCTGCTGGAGGCTTCCTGGGAAGCGCTGGAGAACGCCGGTATCGCCCCGACCTCGCTGCGCGGCAGCGATACCGGCGTATTCGCGGGCGTGATGTACGAGGACTACGAGCACACCGCCAGAGCGGCCGGACCCATCGCGGAGGGCTACGCGGGAATCGGTTCGACGGGCAGCGTGGTCTCCGGCCGGGTGGCCTACACGCTGGGCCTGGAAGGCCCCGCCGTGTCGGTGGATACGGCGTGTTCGTCGTCGCTGGTGGCCATCCACCTGGCCTGCCAGGCCCTGCGCCGCGGCGAGACATCCCTCGTGCTGGCCGGTGGCGTCACGGTGATGTCGACGCCGTTCCTGTTCATCGAATTCTCCCGGCAGCGCGGGTTGTCGGCGGACGGGCGCTGTAAGGCGTTCTCGGCGTCGGCGGACGGCGTGGGCTGGGGCGAGGGCGTGGGTGTGCTGGTGCTGGAGCGTTTGTCGGACGCGCGGCGCGCGGGGCACGAGGTGCTGGCGGTGATTCGCGGTTCGGCGGTGAATCAGGACGGTGCGAGCAATGGTTTGACCGCGCCGAACGGTCCGTCGCAGGAGCGGGTGATCGCGGCCGCGCTGGCCGCGGCCGGGCTGACGCCCACGGACGTGGACGCGGTGGAGGCACACGGCACGGGCACCTCGCTCGGCGATCCGATCGAGGCGCAGGCACTGATCGCCGCGTACGGACAGCAGCGCGACGAGCCGCTGCGCATCGGCTCGCTGAAGTCGAACATCGGTCATTCGCAGGCGGCGGCGGGTGTCGGCGGCGTGATCAAGATGGTGCAGGCGCTGCGGCACGAGACGTTGCCGAAGACCTTGCACGTGGACGCGCCGTCGCCGCACGTGGATTGGTCGGCGGGTTCGGTGCGGTTGTTGACGCAGGCGGAGCGGTGGCCTGCCGGAGAACGGGTGCGCCGGGCGGGTGTCTCGTCGTTCGGGATCAGTGGGACGAACGCGCATGTGATCGTGGAGGAAGCGCCCGCGCCGGTATCCGGCGACGAGCCGGCGGACCGCGACGCCGGGCCCGCTTGCGCGGCCGACGCCGTGCCGTTGCTCGTGTCGGCTAAGACAGAGGAGGCGCTGCGCGCCCAGGCAGCCCGGTTGCACGAGTGGCTGCTCGGACATCCGGACGCCGACCCGTGGAGCGTGGCGTCCGCGCTGATCGAGACCAGGGCGCAATGGAACCGCCGCGCCGCGGTGGTCGGCGGCGATCGAGACCAGTTGCTGTCCGGATTGGCGGAGCTGGCGGCCGGCGCCGCAGGTGGTGCGCTCGACGGTGTCGGCTTACCGGGGAAGACGGCGTTCTTGTTCACGGGTCAGGGTGCGCAGTGGGTGGGTATGGGGGCGGGGTTGTATGCGGCGTTTCCGGTGTTTGCTGCGGTTTTCGATGAGTTGTGTGGGGAGTTCGATCCGCTGTTGGGGGTT
>NZ_JBEYCG010000022.1:0-129830 GCF_040632645.1 Nocardia sp. NPDC019219
CGGCGCTGGGTGTTCGCGGCCCTCTTGTGGCTCGCGTTTGCGCGGCCGCCGCTTGCTCCTTCGTCGCCTACGCGGCGGCCACGCAAACGCGAGCCGGGCCGCGAACGGCGCATGCTCGGTCTCGCTTCGCTCGAAAGACGTGGTTGCGGTGCGCTGGGCGCGTCACGGGCCGAGCGTCACGCCCGTGGCACGCCGTCTCGGAAGACTTCAGCGGGTGGGGCAGCTGCCATATCCGTAAGCGTCGGCCGCCCGCGATGTAGGCCCGATTCGGGATGGCGGGTCGCCAGCGGCTTTCGCGTGTTCGTCGTGTGCCCTCGATGCGAGTGGGATGCACTCCTCGCTGCATCGTGGACCCGGGGCGGGGCGGGGTGACGCGGCGGCTCCTCGCCGACGTAGCGGCGCGGTGCGCGAGCGGGGTGGGCCGTTGGCGGTCAGCTCGTGGCGAAGGCCAGGTTTTCCGGGGTGGTCGGGACGGCGAGGCCGGCCAGCGCCTTCGCGTGGAGGGCGCGCTTGATCACCGGGAGGTTGGGCTTGCGGTTGCTCGCCAGTGCGGCTGCCCGCTCGACGGCGGTCGCGAGCAACTCGGCGGCGTCCGCCTTCGCGTCCACGATGCCGACGGCGATCGCCTCGTCGGCCGGGTAGCGGTGGCCGGTGGTCATCGCCTGCACGCAGACCTGGTTGGTCAGCCGCTCGGTGAGCAAGGCGTTCATCCCGATGGTGAACGGCATGCCCAAGTGCACCTCGGGCAGGCAGTAGAAGCCGCGGTCGGCGCGCATCACCCGGAAGTCGTGCGAGGTGGCCAGCATGGCGCCCGCTCCGAAGGCATGACCGTTGATCGCCGCGACGGTCGGCAGCGGGAAGGCGAGCAGGCGGGTGTAGAGCGAGTGCACGCGGTCGAGGTAGCCGTGCATCTTGTCCAGATTTCCGAACAGCCAGTCGGTGTCCAGGCCGTTGCTGAAGAACTTCCCCGTGGCGGTCGTCACCAGCGCCGCAGGGCCCTCGGAGCTCTCGACCTCGTCCAGCAGCCCGTGGAACGCGTCGATCCAGTCTGGGTGGAAGCGATTCTCGCTGTCCGTCTGTCCCTCACCGCCGAGGTAGACGACGAACACTTCCCCTTGGCGTTCCAGATACGGCATGCGGTGCAGCGTAACGGGCCGCGGCCGATCCCCTACTCACGGGTAGCACTCTCGTGACGACACCCTCCCACCGGCCACAATCGCCCTACCACGGGAAGGGAGACCAGGAGCGCGAGACTCCCGTGCAAACGACCCGGGTCGAAGCCGGCGCGAACAGCATCCACCGTTCGCCGCCGTCCAAACCACGAGAGGGCCGCGAACACCCAGCGCCGAAGGCGCTGGAGATCCACTATCGTGACGATCATGCTTGCCGAACAGGCCGCCGAGGCGATCGCCGAACGTACGGGAGTGTCACGCCATCGGGTCGCGGTGGTGCTGGGGTCCGGCTGGCAGGACGCGGCCGCGGAGATCGGGGCGCCGCGGGCGTCGGTGCCGATGCCGGAGCTGCCCGGGTTCGGGACGCCGACCGCGCAGGGCCATGTCGGCGTGATCCATTCGGTCCAGGTCGACGACAATCCCGTGCTGCTGCTGATGGGCCGTCAGCATCTGTACGAGGGGTACCAGCCCGCCGATGTGGTGCATCCGGTGTCGGCGGCCGTGGCGGCGGGCGCGGAGATCGTGGTGCTGACCAACGCCGCGGGCGGTATCCGATCCGGCCTCCGGGTAGGTGAGCCGGTGCTGATCAGCGATCACCTCAACTTGACCGGTCGCACGCCGCTGGCCGGCGCGACCTTCGTCGACCTGGTGGACGCCTGGGATCCCGACCTGCGCGCGCTGGCCAGGGAGATCGACCCGAGCCTGACCGAGGGCGTCTACGCGGGGCTCACCGGGCCGCAGTACGAGACGCCCGCCGAGATCCGGATGCTGCGCACGATCGGCGCGGATCTGGTCGGCATGTCCACCGTGCTGGAAGCCATCGCCTGCCGTGCGCTCGGTGCGCGACTGCTGGGCATTTCGCTGGTCACCAATCTGGCCGCGGGGGTCACCGGCGCGCATCTGTCCCATGCGGAAGTGCTCGCCGAAGGGCACGCCGCCGCTCCCCGGCTCGGCAAACTGCTGCGCGGCGTCCTGGAACGGGTGTAGATGCTGCGTTTCGGCACGGCCGGCCTGCGGGGGCCGCTGCGCGACGGTCCGGACGGCATGAACGTCACCACGGTGAGCCGGGCGACGGCCGGGATCGTGGCGTGGCTGCGCGATCGTTGTCTCGGCGGCGGCGCGGTGGTCGTCGGACGCGACGCCAGGCACGGTTCCGCCGAGTTCGCCACGGCGACGGCGGAGATCTTCGCGGCGGCGGGCTTCCGGGTCACGCTGCTGCCACGTCCGCTGCCCACGCCGGTGGTCGCGTACGCGGTGCGTGAGCTGGGCGCGGTCGCGGGTGTGCAGATCACCGCCTCGCACAATCCGGCCGCCGACAACGGCTACAAGGTCTATCTCGACGGCGGGTCGCAGTTGATCGCCCCGGCCGACTCCGAGATCGAGCGCTGTATCGAGGCGGTCGCCGAGCCGATCGACCGCGTGCCGGTCACCCCCGCCGATGACGACGTGGTGCGGCGCTACCTACGCCGGGTCGCCGGAATACCGACTCGCATCGGCGGATCGGGCGAACGCGCCGGTATCCGGATCGCACTCACGCCGCTGCACGGCGTCGGCGGTGAACTCGCCGTCGAAGCACTGCGCGCGGCGGGCTTTCCCGACGTCCATGTGGTCGACGAGCAGTTCGCACCGGACCCCGACTTCCCCACCGTCGCGTTCCCGAACCCGGAGGAACCCGGTGCGGCCGACCTGCTGCTCGCGACGGCGGCCCGGGTCGGCGCCGACGTGGCGATCGCACTGGATCCGGATGCCGACCGGTGCGCGGTGGGCGTCCGAGGGCCGGACGGTGCCTGGCGGATGCTGCGCGGCGACGAGACCGGCGTGCTCCTTGGCGACTGCGTGCTGCGCACCGCCCCGGACGACGCGCTGGTGGCGACGACCATCGTGTCGTCGCGGCTGCTGTCGAAGCTGGCGCCCGCGCGCGGCGGCCGCTACGCGGAAACGCTCACGGGCTTCAAGTGGCTGGCCCGCGCGGGCGACGGTTTGGTCTACGCCTACGAGGAGGCGATCGGCCACTGCGTCGACCCCGCGGCGGTCCGGGACAAGGACGGCATCTCCGCCGCCGTGCTGGTGGCCGACCTGGTAGCCCGGCTGAAAGCCGCGGGCCGCGATCTGAACGACGAACTCGACGGCTACGCGGTCGAATTCGGCTTGCACGCGGGCGACCAGGTGTCGCTGCGGCTCGCCTCGGCGGCCGACGCGGCCGCGGTGGTCGAGCGGTTGCGCGCGGACCCGCCGCACGAGATCGCCGGCGAGCCGGTCGAATACACCGATCAACTCCGGGTGCGCGGCCGTTTGCGCACCGACGCGCTGATCTTCGAGGGCATTTCGTCTCGCGTGGTGATCCGCCCGTCCGGGACGGAGCCGAAGCTCAAGTGTTATCTGGAGGTGGTCGAGCCGGTCGGCTCGCGGGCCGGCCTTCCGGCCGCGCGAGCCGCCGCACACGAACGCCTCTCGGCGCTGCGCGATTACTGCCACAAGTTCTGACCCGGCTACGCGAAAGATTCAGCGCGGGCCGAACTGCCGGTCGCCCGCGTCGCCGAGGCCGGGCACGATGTAGGCGTTCTCGTTCAGGCCCGTGTCGACGACGGCGGTGACCAGCCGCACGGGCAGACCGGAGTCCGCCAGTGTCGCAATACCTTCCGGTGCCGCGACGACGCACACCGCGGTGATGTCGGTGGCTCCGCGCGCCGCGAGCAGCTGCAGGGTGTGCCGCATCGAGCCGCCCGTGGCCAGCATCGGGTCGAGCACGAAGACCGGCAGCCCGGCGAGATCGGCGGGCAGCGATTCCATGTAGGGCACCGGCAGGTGGGTGTCCTCGTCCCGGGCGAGACCGACGAACCCGATTCTGGCGTCGGGGATCAGCTCGGCAGCCGCGTCGATCATGCCGAGTCCGGCGCGCAGTACGGGGACCAGCAAAGGCGGCCGGGCCAGCCGGATGCCCTCGGTGGGTGCGACCGGCGTGACGATCTCGAAACGCTCCACCTCCGCGTCGCGCAGCGCCTCGTAGATCAGGATCCCGGTCAGATCACGCAGTGCGGCACGGAAAGCCGGATTCGGCGTTCGCTCGTCCCGCATCGTGGTGAGCAGGGCGGCGACGAGTGGATGGTCCACGGTGTGGGTGCGCATGAGGGAACGATAAGGTCGGTCGCGGGTGCGCCGCCGGACGCCACCGGACTTTTTTCCGAAGCGGCGGAACCGAAACGGAACAGCGCGCGTCGAACCAAGTGGATGACGTACTCTGCCTGGGAACAACAGATGGGGGAAGCTCTGATGCGAAAGATGTCGGCGGACACCGAAGGCATTGCGGCCTACGGCGCGACCGCCCACGTCATGGCGGGTGAGATGGCGGCGGCCGGGGCGAGCGCCGCGGCGGCGGAGCCCGCGTTGCTCGGCCCGATCATGGGGTTGATCGGTGGCGACTTCATGGCCGCCTACGCCGCGGCGCACGCCGGTCACGTTGCCGCGATCGGCCAGCTGTCGGCGGTGCTGACCAGCATGGGCGGCGCGGCCACCGGTGCGGCGGCCGTCCTCACCGAGACCGACGCCACCCACGCGAGCGCGCTGCGGAACGCCGCCGGCGAACTGGAGTGAGCTCGTGATCGATGTCAACGCGCTGGCCCAACCGATCCTGGATCTGCTCGCCAGCTTCGGCAGCGGTGTGCTGCCCGCGGGCGGTCCCACCGACGCGCTGCGCAGCACTTCGTCCGTGGTGGACCAGATCCACCAGATGGGCCGCGACAGCATCAACGCGATGAACACGGCATGGGACGGAAGCGCGGCCGACGCGGCCACCGCCAAGGCGCTGCGCGTGCAGACCTCCGCGGCCACCATTTCCGATCGCGGCAACGAGATGGCGACGGTCGTCAACCAGGCCGCGGGCGAGGTCGAGACGGGACAGAAGGATCTCAGCGACATCGCGCAGTCCTTCATGAACACCGCGGCGAGCATGGGTCCGGTCCTGGCGACGCCGGAAGGTCTGACGGTGCTCGTCGGCTCCGCGATCGACCATCTCAACCAAGCGCTCACCGTCGTCGGCCGCGTCCAGAACGAATTGCAGACGCACACCGCGTCCATGAACGACCTGACCCCGCCGCCGACCACTCCCTCGCTCGCCGGCGTGCCCGCTGCGGGCGTGCAGCAGGCGGCGTCCGCCGCGTCCGGCGTGCTCAACGGTGCGGGCTCGTTGCTGAGCACCGTGATGGCCACGCCGCTGCAGTCGACGTCCTCGCGGTCCTCGCGCAGTTCCAGTGGCACGCCCGGCACGACGGGTACGCCCAAACCGGACACCGGTTCGTCGGGAGCGCCCGACGACGGCAAGGGCGTGAAGATCACGCTGCCCGACGGCAGCGTCGTGGAGGCGCCCAACGAGCAGGCGGCCACGGCGGTCCGGTCGGCGATCGGGGCCGTCGGCACGCCTTACGTCTGGGGCGGCAACAGCCCAGGCTCGGGATTGGATTGCAGCGGGCTCACCAAGTACGCCTACGGCGAGGCGGGCGTCGACCTGCCCCGGCTCGCGTGCGACCAGGGCAACGGGGCCACACCGGTGTCGGCCGGTGACCTGATGCCAGGCGACCTGGCGATCTGGGACGGCCACGTGGCCATGGTGATCGGCAACGGACAGTTGGTCGAGGCGGGTGACCCGGTCCAGATCAGCTCGATTCGAACGGAGAACTCAGGCATGGACTTCTACGGTTTCTACAGGCCAACGGCATGACCCGACCCCAAGTCCCCAACGTCACGGTGGCCGCCAGCAGCAACCGCTCGGGCACCATCTCGGTGCGCGCGACCGATCAGGGCATGCCGGTGGAGATCAAGTTCGAGCGCAGCGAATACCGCTACGGCGCACAGTCGCTCGCGAAGGAGATCCTGCGGCTGACCCAGCGGTCCGCGATCGCGGCGCGGGCGCGACGGCGTGAGCTGCTCGCCGAGGCGGGCATGCCCTCGGACATCCTCGACCGGCTCGGCCTGCCCACCCGCCAGCAGGCGGTGGACGAGCTCGACCGGATCGATGACGCGGACACGGGACCGACGAGCTGGATGAGGCCGGTATGAGTGCGGAAATGGACGCCCTGGTCGCGTCGGCCACCCAGAAACTGGAGGCGCTGGAAGCCGCGCTGTACGGGCTGAAGCAGGTGCGCGGACGGTGGACCTCCGAGGACGGCGCGGTGAGCGTCGAGGTGAACAGTGACGGCGCTCTGGTCGGCCTGACCTTGGCGGAATCGGTCACGTCGCTGCCGCCGGCCGAGGTCGGACAGCTGATCGTCTGGGCGTGCAGGCAGGCCGCGGAGGACGCCGGCGCGCAGCGATCCAAGGTCGTTGCGACACTGAACGAGTCGTTCGTCCCGGCCGGGCAGCCGCCCGCGGGCACGAATGGGGGCGGGCCGGATAGTGCCTGACGCGGAAGGTCGATAGGCTTCCGCACATGGCTTCTGGAGACATCGTCCCGATCGAGCTCGGCCTGACCGACGGCGATCTCGTCACCCTGTGGGCACCGCGCTGGCGAGACGGTGACGACGAGTGGGAGGCGTTCCTCGGTCACGAGGACGCCCTCTACGGTTTCGAGTCCGTGGCGGAGCTGGCCGCGTTCATCCGCACCAACGCCGACAACGACCTCGTGGACCATCCGGCGTGGAAGGTCGTCGCCGGTCTCTCCGCGGTCGAACTGGAGCCGGAGGAGAACTTCACCTTCGACTTGGTCGCGGTGCCGGAGCTGGCGGCGGGCGATCCCGACGTCGACACCATCGCCGAGCTGGAGGACACGCTCGGCATGGTGCGCAACATCGGCGAGGTGTGCGAACTAGAGACCGTCACCAAGTTCTTCGGTTCCCATCCGGTGCTCGGCGCGCTGCCGGGCGGCGTCAGCGCGTTCGTGGGGCGCGACGGCGAGGAGTTGTGGGACCAGATCGGCGCGGCCATCGCCAAAGGCTGGGACGACGTGCTGGACGCCATCGACTCCGTCGTGCAGACGCCCGAGGTCGACGCCGAGGCGGTCGCGGTCGCCGAGGCCGAGTTGCTGGCGGCCGAGGAGAACGTGGTCGACGCCGACGACGCGGCCGACAGCGACGAGGACGAGGAGTTCGAGCCCGTCGACCTGGACGACGATGAGGAAGACGACGTCGAGGAAGACGAGGACGAGGACGAGTCGTTCTGGCACGAGGTCGGCATCGACCCGGTCAAGATCGTCACGTCCGAGGGCAGCGTCTTCACGCTGCGCTGTTACCTCGACGACGAGCCGATCTTCCTCGGCTCCAAAGGCTCGATCACGGTGTTCTCCTCCGAGCGCGCGCTGGCCCGCTACCTCGCCGACGATCACGAGCACGACTTGGCCCGGGTGAGCACTTTCGCCGACGTGCAGACCGCGGCGGTGGACGGCTCGCTGGAGGTCGAGGTCACCGACGAGAACGTCTACGTGCTGCCCGGTCTGGCCGAGGACTTGGCCGAGGGCCCGGAAGCAGTCGACATCGAGCAACTCGACTTGGCGGTCGAGTTGTTCACCGACGCCGCCGACTACGCCGACGACGCCACGGTGGAGCAAGCCTTGGCGCAATCCACCCCGCTGGGCTGGTACGTCTCCTACCTGCTGAATCCCGACCCCACCCGGTTGGCGCCGAACCCGCCGTTCACCGCCGAGGCGCAGGCCTGGCGCGAACTGGAACGCAACTTGGAGTCCCGGCTCGACAAGCAGTAACTAGCTCAGCCGGATCCAGACCTGCTCGGCCTGCCCGAGCAGGCGTTCGTCGGCGCCGTAGACCGCGGTCGAGGCCCAGCATTTGCGGCCCTGCTCGCCGTGGAACTCGCCCACGACGACGCAGCGCTCCTCGACCTCGGGGATGCCGTGCACGGTGGCGGTCATCGAGCCGAGGAGTGCGGGACGCTCGAGCATGCCGGGGAGCGACCAGCCGCCGGGGCAGTCCATCGCGGCCCAGAGCAGCGGCGGCCCCAGCGGCACGGTGTCGTCGGGCACCCACGGCGCGGCCACTCGGCGCTCGTCGACCCGGCCGGGTTCGATGCGCAGCCCGTCCGCCCGGCCGCTGCCGCAGACGAAGCAGGACGCGAACATCTCGATGCTCGTGTAGCTGCGCGTCGCCTGGACCGCGTCGTCGAACGCGACAGGATGCGGTGCGTCGCGTTCGAGTTCTCCGCTCTTGGACTCGGCGATCAGCCTGTCCCCGTCGTAGAGCCGTTCATCCCGCACGGCGAGCGGCGTCTCCAGCGGCGGTGGACTGCGCAGGATCACGGTGACGGTCTGCTCGTCGCGCTGGTCGGCGAGCAGACCGGCCACGTAACCGCCGTTGCCGGAGTCGGGCGGACCGTTGAAACGGCGGGGGATGCGCAAAGTCGCCATGATCGCCACGCTAGCGAACCGTTTGCCGACCGGCTGTGGAACCGCACAGCCGACCGCTGCCGTTGCCGCCCGGTGCTTCGCCACCGCCACTCTCGAGCGTGACCGCTATCCGATGAGCACCGCGTATCCGGGTTTGATGATGTCGTCGATGATCCGCAACCGCTCCGGGAACGGGATGAACGCCGACTTCATGGCGTTGATAGTGAACCGTTCCAGGTCACTCCAGCCGTAGCCGAACGTCTCGACCAGCTTGAGCATCTCCTGACTCATGCTGGTGTCGCTCATCAGCCGGTTGTCGGTGTTGACCGTGACCCGGAAGCGCAGGCGGGCCAGCAGGTCGAACGGGTGCTTGTCCAGCGAGGGCACGGCGCCGGTCTGCACGTTCGACGACGGACACAGCTCCAGCGGGATGCGCATGTCCCGGACATAGTTGGCGACCAGCCCGAGCTCTGCGTCCTCGACCGCGCCGGGCACGCTGATGTCGTCGGTGATCCGCACGCCGTGGCCGAGCCGGTCGCAGCCGCAGAAGGCGAGCGCCTCGTGAATCGAGGGCAGGCCGAAAGCCTCGCCGGCGTGGATGGTGAAGTGCGCGCTGTTCGCGCGCATGTATTCGAACGCGTCGAGGTGCCTGCTCGGCGGGTAACCGGCTTCCGCACCCGCGATGTCGAAGCCGCCGACCCCGCGATCACGGAAGCGCACCGTCAGTTCCGCGATCTCCCGCGAGCGCGCCGCGTGCCGCATCGCGGTGAGCAGACAGGTCACCACGATCGGGTGCCCCCCCTCCGCGGCGAGCGCCTCGCCTTCGCGGAATCCGGCCAGCGTGTGCTCGACCACCTCGTCCAGCGTCAGCCCGCGTTCCAAGTGCTGTTCGGGCGCGAAACGCACCTCCGCGTACACCACGCCGTCGGCGGCCAGATCCTCGGCGCATTCGCGGGCGACCCGGCGCAGGCCCTCGGGTGTCTGCATCACGGCCACGGTGTGGGCGAAGGTCTCCAGGTACCGCTCCAGCGATCCGCTGTCGGCCGCGTCGCGAAACCAGGCGGCCAGGGACGCCTCGTCGGTGGCGGGTAGGTCGTCGTAGCCGCTGTGCGCGGCCAGTTCGAGCACCGTAGCGGGCCGCAGACCACCATCGAGGTGGTCGTGCAGCAGCGCTTTCGGCGCTTGGCGGATCGAGGCGAGAGTCAGAGGCATCGGTCCAGTCATGTATCGACGGTAGCCGCAGCGCGCCGAAACGGCAGCCTAGTCCGGTCGTAACAACCATCTCGTCGCCCGCCGGATGCGGGCCGGTCCACCACCGGACACCGGCAGGTTGCTGCACCACCAGCGAGCCGCTCCGGCACTCGTGGGACGCGCACGGCTTCGCGACTCGGTCGTCGACCGGAGGCTCGCCGCCCGCTCGGCTCGCTCAACCACCCGGTGCGACGCGGCGACCGCGGTCGTCCCCGAACATCCCGCGCGGTGCGATGCCTGGACCTGGCGCCGTGATCACCGTCCGCCCATCGCGCCGGGCGAGTCGCGGGCCGGGGCGGCGAACCGTAGTCGGAAGGCGTGCGCTGCCTCGATGCCGGGAGACCGGCGCACACGGACACTATCGACGCCATGCCCGGCGACGGCGGCGGACAGCACGACCGAGCAGGCGGCATACGAGCAGGCATCCAGCCGAGAAGGGCGGCGAAGCAGCCACGATTCCCGCGACAGCGCTGAACCCTGCGCTCGCGGATCGCTCAGGACACGATGCGGTCGAGAATCAGCGGATCCGGAGCGGGCGCGGCATCGGTTCCGATGGTGACGGCGTCACGCAAGGCCGCGATGGCTCCGGGGAAGGCCTGGGGGGTGTCGGTGTGCAGGGTGAGCAGCGGCTGCCCCGCTGTCACGGCATCGCCCGGCTTCGCGTGCATCTCGATGCCCGCGCCGAACTGAACGGGATCGCCCTGACGGGCCCGGCCCGCACCGAGCCGCCACGCGGCGACACCGACACCCAGCGCGTCGAGCCGGGTCAGCACGCCGTCGGCGTCGGCGCGCACGGTCTCGGCGTGTTTCGCGGTGGGCAGGGGCGCGTCCGGGTCGCCGCCTTGGGCGCGGATCATCGCGCGCCAGTGGTCCATGGCCCGGCCGTCGGCCAGCGCGTCGGCGGGATCGACGTCGAGCCCGGCCAGCGCGACCATTTCCCGGGCCAAGGCGATGGTCAGCTCCACGACGTCGTCGGGACCGCCGCCCGCGAGCACGTCGACGGATTCCGCGACTTCCAGGGCGTTGCCCGCGGTGCGGCCGAGCGGGGTGTCCATGGCGGTGAGCAGCGCGACCGTGCGCACTCCCGCGTCGTCGCCGAGTTCGACCATGGCGGTCGCCAGGGCGCGGGCGCCGTCGATGGTCTTCAAGAACGCGCCGGAGCCCACCTTGACGTCGAGCAACAGCGCGGCGGTGCCCTCGGCGATCTTCTTGCTCATGATCGAGCTGGCGATCAGCGGGATCGACTCGACCGTGCCGGTGACGTCGCGCAAGGCGTAGAGCCGCCGGTCCGCGGGCGCCAGATCGGCGCCCGCCGCGCAGATCACGGCGCCGATGGCAGGGTCGGTCAGCAGATCCCGCATCCGGGACGTCGGCACGTCCGCCTGCCAGCCGGGAATGGACTCCAGCTTGTCCAGGGTGCCGCCGGTGTGGCCGAGACCGCGCCCGGACAATTGCGGTACCGCGGCGCCGCACGCGGCGACCAGCGGGGCCAGCGGGAGCGTGATCTTGTCGCCCACCCCACCGGTCGAGTGCTTGTCCACGGTCGGGCGGGGCAGGTCGGTGAGGTCCATGCGCCGCCCGGAGGCGATCATCGCCGCGGTCCACCGCGCCGTCTCACGGCGGGTCATCCCGCGCCAGAAGATCGCCATGGCCAGCGCGGACATCTGCTCGTCGGCCACCGCGCCGCGGGTGAACCCGTCGACCACCCAGTCGATCTGCGCGTCCGACAGTTCCCCGCCGTCGCGCTTGGTGGTGATGATCGAAACCGCGTCCAGAGCCGTCACGGTCGCCAAGTCTGGCACGCGCCGCCGCGCACCGGGTTCTCGCCGATGGGACGCAGCTGAAGGGGAATCGCTACACCTGCGCGGCATCCAGGTCGTCGGGGCCGAACGCGTCCGGCAGCAGCGCGCGCAAGGGCACCGGCCCGGACTTGTGATCGACCAGGAGATCGCCCCCGCCGTGCTCGTGGAGCAGTTGGCGGCAGCGCCCGCAGGGCATGAGGATCTCCCCGCGCGAATCCGCCACCGACACGGCCACCAGACGGCCTCCGCCGCCCGAAATATAGTTACCGATGAGTACACATTCGGCACACAGGCCCAATCCGTATGAGACATTTTCCACATTGCAACCGCTCACCACGCGGCCATCGGCGCTGAGAGCGGCGGCGCCGACCGGAAACCGCGAGTACGGCGCATAGGCATTTCGCATAACTCGAAATGCGTTGTCACGCAACAATTTCCAGTCGATTTCCGGCACAGGGAACCTCTCTCCCACCGACCCGATCACGGCCGCGCGAGGGCCACGACGGAACCCCGCACCCATCAAGAAAGGTAAGCCTAACCCGATCGACTGTCGCGCAACGCACGGTACGCCGAATTAGTTCCGCGATTGCTGGAGGATTAGAGTCCAGAACAGATCGGTTCAGGTTCCTGCGACGGGCCGGAGTACAGCCACCTGGGCATTCGCCCGCCACGCCGTCGGCGTCGGACCTGCGACCGGGTCCATCAACGACGTTGGAGGCACCGCACTCTATGACCACGATTGAAGCTCCGGCCCAGCCGAAGCGGAAGACGCTGTACCGAGGCGACCCCGGAATGTGGTCGTGGGCGCTGCACCGGATCACCGGCGTCACCATCTTCTTCTTCCTCTTCGTCCACGTGCTGGACACCGCCCTGGTGCGCGTGAGCCCGGACACCTACAACGAAGCGATCGAGACCTACAAGACGCCCATCGTGGCGTTGATGGAGATGGGCCTGGTCGTCGTCGTCCTGTTCCACGCGCTCAACGGCGTCCGCGTGATCCTGGTGGACTTCTGGTCCAAGGGCCCGAAGTACCAGCGCCTGATGCTCTGGATCATCCTCGCGGTCTGGTTCCTGCTGGCCGTTCCGGCGATCGGGCGCCAGTTCTTCTACCTGTTCACGGAGCACTGACAATGAGCGAGCGAAGCGAGCGACCCATGAACACAGCCGCCAGTGCGGTCATGCCGGAGCCGAGCGCCAGCGAGGTGCAGGCATGAGCGCACCTGTCATCGGAAAGTCGTACGACCGTCCGGCCAGCCTGGACCTGCCGCGCTCGCCGCGCGCGCGCTCGAACAACAACTTCGAGAAGTACGCCTGGTTGTTCATGCGCTTCTCCGGCCTGCTGCTGATCGTGCTGGTGCTCGGCCACATGGCGATCATGCTGCTGCTCGACGGCGGCGTGAAGCGGCTCAACTTCGCCTTCGTCGCGGGCCGCTGGTCCAGCCCGTTCTGGCAGTTCTGGGACCTGACCATGCTGTGGCTGGCGCAGTTGCACGGCGGCAACGGCCTGCGCACGGTCATCGACGACTACTCCCGCAAGGACTCGACCCGCTTCTGGCTCAAGACCCTGCTGGCCGTCTCGATGATTCTGATCATGGGCGTGGGCACCTACGTCATCTTCACCTTCGACCCCAACATCAGTTAGGAACAGGCCCCCTCGCATGAGTGAATCTCGTCCTGTCCAGGAGCACCGCTACGACGTCGTCATCGTCGGCGCGGGTGGCGCGGGCATGCGCGCCGCGATCGAGGCCGGCCCGCGTGCTCGGACGGCGGTGCTGACCAAGCTGTACCCGACCCGCAGCCACACCGGCGCGGCCCAGGGCGGCATGTGCGCCGCGCTGGCCAACGTCGAAGAGGACAACTGGGAATGGCACACCTTCGACACCGTCAAGGGTGGTGACTACCTGGTCGACCAGGACGCCGCGGAGATCATGGCCAAAGAGGCCATCGACGCCGTGCTCGACCTGGAGAAGATGGGCCTGCCGTTCAACCGGACCCCCGAAGGCAAGATCGACCAGCGGCGCTTCGGCGGCCACACCCGCGATCACGGCAAGGCCCCGGTCCGCCGGGCCTGCTACGCCGCCGACCGCACCGGCCACATGATCCTGCAGACGCTGTACCAGAACTGCGTCAAGCACGACGTGGAGTTCTTCAACGAGTTCTACGTACTGGACCTGGTGCTCAGCGAGACCGATCGCGGCCCGGTCGCGACCGGCGTGGTCGCCTACGAGCTGGCCACCGGCGAACTGCACGTCTTCCACGCCAAGTCGATCGTGTTCGCCACCGGCGGCTCGGGTCGGATGTACAAGACCACCTCGAACGCGCACACCCTCACCGGCGACGGCATGGCGATCGTGTTCCGCAAGGGCCTGCCGCTGGAGGACATGGAGTTCCACCAGTTCCATCCGACGGGCCTGGCCGGGCTCGGCATCCTCATCTCCGAGGCCGTCCGCGGCGAGGGCGGCATCCTGCGCAACGCCGATGGCGAGCGGTTCATGGAGCGCTACGCTCCCACCATCAAGGACCTCGCGCCGCGCGACATCGTCGCCCGCTCGATGGTGCTCGAGGTGCTGGAGGGCCGCGGCGCGGGACCGAACAAGGACTACGTCTACATCGACGTGACCCACCTCGGCGAGGACGTGCTCGAGGAGAAGCTGCCCGACATCACCGAGTTCTCCCGCACCTACCTGGGTGTGGACCCGGTGAAGGAACTGGTGCCGGTGTTCCCGACCTGTCACTACGTGATGGGCGGCATCCCCACCCGTATCCGCGGCGAGGTGCTGCGCAACAACAGCGACATCGTCCCCGGTCTGTACGCCGCGGGCGAGTGCGCGTGCGTCTCGGTGCACGGCGCCAACCGTCTGGGCACCAACTCGCTGCTGGACATCAACGTGTTCGGCCGCCGCGCCGGCATCGCCGCCGCGGAGTACGCGCAGCGCAGCGAGTTCGTCGAGTTGCCGGAGAACCCGGCGCAGATGGTGCAGGACTGGCTGGCCCAGCTGCTGAGCGAGCACGGCGACGAGCGGGTCGCCGACATCCGCACCGAGTTGCAGCGTTCGATGGACAACAACGCTTCGGTGTTCCGCACCGAGGACACGCTCAAGCAGGCGCTCACCGACATCCACGCGCTCAAGGAGCGTTACGCGCGGATCACCGTGCAGGACAAGGGCAAGCGCTACAACAGCGACCTGCTCGAGGCCGTCGAGCTCGGCTTCCTGCTCGAACTGGCCGAGGTCACCGTGGTCGGCGCGCTCAACCGCAAGGAGTCGCGTGGCGGCCACGCCCGCGAGGACTACCCGGACCGCGACGACGTGAACTTCATGCGCCACACCATGGCCTACAAGGACGGCTCGGAGCTCCTTTCGGACATCCGCCTCGACTTCAAGCCGGTGGTGCAGACCCGTTACGAGCCGATGGAGCGTAAGTACTGATGACTGCTGTTGCCGAAGCACCCTCTTCGCAGAAGCCCGCTCCGGTCCCCGAGGGCTCGGTGATGATCACCGTCAAGGTGGCCCGGTTCAACCCGGAGGACGACAAGGGCGCGCACTGGGAGTCGTTCCAGGTGCCGGTCCTGCCGACCGACCGCTTCCTGAACGTGCTGATCTACATCAAGTCCTACCTGGACGGCACGCTCACCTTCCGCCGGTCCTGCGCGCACGGCGTGTGCGGTTCGGACGCGATGCGGATCAACGGCGTCAACCGGCTGGCCTGCAAGGTGCTGATGAAGGACATGCTGCCCAAGGGCGGCAAGTCGATCACCGTCACCGTCGAGCCGATCCGCGGCCTGCCCGTGGAGAAGGACCTCGTGGTGAACATGGAGCCGTTCTTCGACGCCTTCCGCGCGGTGAAGCCCTACCTGATGACCTCGGGTAACGAGCCCACCCGCGAACGTATCCAGAGCCAGGCCGACCGCGCCCGGTTCGACGACACCACCAAGTGCATCCTGTGCGCCTGCTGCACCACCTCCTGCCCCGTGTACTGGAGCGACGGCAGCTACTTCGGCCCGGCCGCGATCGTGAACGCCCACCGCTTCATCTTCGACAGCCGCGACGAAGGCGCCCGCGAGCGCCTCGACATCCTCAACGACGTCGAAGGCGTCTGGCGCTGCCGCACCACCTTCAACTGCACCGACGCCTGCCCCCGCGGCATCGAGGTCACCAAGGCGATCCAAGAAGTCAAACGAGCGCTTCTGTTCACCCGTTGATTTCTCGGCTCAGTCGAGAACGAAGGCCGCCTTCATCATGGCGATGAAGGCGGCCTTCGTGGTTTCTGGCGGACCCCATTCATCACGGCCGCTCGTTCGCCGGAAATCGTCGGCCCTCATCTTCTGCTAGCACCCGAGGTGGCAGGCAATCCCCTGCTGCGTCGCAATCTTCGACAGCTTCCGAGTCGTCGACGCCGATCGGATGCGGCACCCCGTACTCGTCGACCGCAGCCCAGGTCCCGTCATCCCAACGCAGCCAACCGATGCGGGTCATGCCAGCGCCTCGTCCGCCAAGCCGCTGCTGTACGCCGCTGCCGCGAGGTATTGCAGGCAGTTCGAGCCGTGCCCCGAATGAGCATTGAGGACGAACCTAGCCTCATCGAGGGAACGAAAAGCGCCCTCCACGAAACAGTTGCGATGAAAATGGCGCCACTGTTCGGCGTCGGCCAAGGTGATGGTCATCGGGCGATCCGTTCCGCCCGCAGCGACGGCGTGATGTGTCCGGCGTCAACCAAAGTCCAGTAGGCAAGCCGCTTGATGTCACAGGTTTCGGCCGGGCAATCGCGATACTGCTGCATGATCCGGTGCGCTTCCGCGACGGAAACACGAGGAAAGACGTCCGGAATTCGTTCCATTGCAGCAGAGGGTTGATCCTCTCGTTCGAGGTAACGCAAACCCAGACAAAAGGCGGCGACAGTGGCGAGGATCGTGACGACCAAAATAGGGACAAATGGGTGCATGACTGACCTCGGGTATTGTGTGGGCATTGTGGTCTACTACCGTGGGTAGAGCCGAACGACGCTGAACCTTTTCAAAAGACCGCTCGCATACCGTTGTCAGTAAGGCGCGCCGCGCCGAGAGCACCTCGGACGGATTCAAGTGGTCTCATCGACTCCCCCGACTGATTACGTTTTGCACGACAGCCCCGGACATCGGCGCCGTGGTTCCAGCCTCATGCATGCAGCGCTTCCGAAAGAGGGCAAGTTACGGGGCAGATAATTCGGCCGCGACCCAGCATCGGCGGCGCTGGATAGACTGAACCGACCGATACCGATGAGGGGACGCATGCAACCGAACGTGCAACTCCAGCAGCGACGGGAAGCCACACCGTCGCGGATGACGTCTGGTCAGACGATGAGCCGCGCCGAGCTGGCAGAAGCCGTCAATGCCTACATCTGGCGACAGCACGGTCAGCGGCGCGAACTAGATGCCCGCACCATCGCACGCTACGAGCGCGGCACTGTCCGCTGGCCCAACGATCTGTACCGCGAAGCCTTCCGCGCCATCCTGCACGCCACCGATCGTGAACTGGGCTTCGTACCGAATCGTCAACGCCGCAAAGCGTCGGCAATGTCGGACGGCACGCTCGCGATCAACCTGCTCAGCCCTTTCGATCCAAACGTCGGTCCTGCCCACTTTTTCGGCCCGAGCACAGACGACAAGCCGATCAGCCGTGTCGGCACTACCGAGGTCATCGACATCCAAACAGCCACGCGCACAATCGCATCGGTGGAGAACCTGCGTGGCGGCGGCTCGATCAGCCTTGTCGCGGGCAGACAACTCGGCCGCTTCGTGCGGCTACTCGATGGAAAGGCGTCGCCTGGCACCCGCCGGGCCCTGCTCGAAGCGATCGGCAACTTCGCCAGCGTCGCTGGGTACGCCGCTTTCGATATCGGCGATTACACGGCGGCTGAGCGGAGATTCCGGCTCGCCCTATGGTGCGCCGACACCGCCGGATCCTGGGAGCTTCGCGCCAGCGCGCTCGCCGATATGGCACGCAAGACGGCATATATTGGTAACGCTGATGGCGGATTGTCGCTCATCGAACTGGCCCAGGTGCGGTCCGACCGGCTGTCCGCCACCACCCGCGCCATGCTGAGTGCCCTGCGAGCCCAATACTTGGCTGCTATGGAACGACCGGACGAAGCGCTCTCCGAGGTTGCACGCGCCGATGAGCAATTTGCTGAGCGCAATCCCGCCACCGACGCCCCGTGGCTGTGCTTCTACGACGAGGCGGAACACTTTGGCAGCACCGGCAAGGCCCTGACCCCAATCGCACAGAGGCGGCACCGCATCGAGTTGGCGGCCTTGAGAATCCGGCGAGCCGTTGATCCCCAGGCTGCGGAATACCCTCGTTCGCAGACCTTTTCGCTCACGCGCCTGGCTACCCTGACTATGCAGATCGGCGATCCGAAGGAAGCAGCTGTCCTTGGGATTCGCGCAGCCACGCAGGCCAGCCGGCTCGATTCCCATCGTATCCAGAACGAACTTCAACGATTGGCCGCTGCTTCGTCACGTCACCGGCGAATGAGCGACGTCGTGGCACTGCGCGAAGTCATCACCCGCCGTTCTGCGGCGGAAGCAGCGTTATGACCGCAGCAACGTCATCCGAGGCGATACTGGCGGAAGCCGCTCGACGAGCCGACCTCGAACTGACTGACCAAGAAATGATCCGCGAAGGATCCCATGCGATTTACCGGGCTGGCGATGTCGTGGCACGGATCGGAGAGCCCGGCAGCCTGAACGATGCCGAGCGGGAACTGCGTGTGTCGCAATGGCTGAACAGTTGTGGCATTCCCACAGTCAAGGCGGTATCGGAACTGGCTCAGCCGATTCTGGTGGACGACCGACCTGTCACCTGGTGGCATCTGATCCCCGACCATCGGCCAGCTACACCCGCCGAACTCGGAGCCATGCTGCGAGCTCTCCATTCGTTGACGCCACCGACCGACCCCGGCTTGCCGAGATATGCCCCATTCGGTGATCTTCGCATGCGGTTGGCGACTGCGGACACGGTGAACGAAGATGACCGGACATGGCTGCTGATGCGCTACGACGAGCTACGGCGGCGATATGATGAGCTACCGGAGCCCCCGCGACTCACGGTGATTCATGGCGATGCCTGGCAGGGCAACCTGGTCGTGCCACCCACGGGCATTCCTACGGTGCTGGATCTGGACAAGGTGTCGCTTGGCCGACCGGAATGGGATCTCATTCAACTCGCCGTCGATTACGCGGACTTCGCACGAGTCTCCGAAGCCGATTACCTGTCTTTCGTGCACGCCTATGGCGGCTACGACGTCACGACATGGCCGACCTTCCGACTCTTCGCCGACCTCCAGGAACTTCGGTGGGCGGGCTTTGCCCTAGGACAAGCCGGAGCTAGCAAGTCAGCTGCACAACAGGCCGAGCATCGGATCGCGTGCCTGCGCGGAAAAGTAACGCGGCCATGGCGGTGGGAGGCGCTATAACCGGAAACCCGGATTGCTGCGGCTACTCCGCTCGTTCGCCGAAAACTCTCGGCATTCATCTTCTGCTAGCACTCAGGATCGCTGGTAATTCCCAGCAGGTGCTCTCGGTCGTTAGGCGGCATACTGAGCGCCCGGTACACTGCCACCACTGTCGCCGCGCCGACGATCTCGCCGCGATCGATCATCGCGCTCGCTTCTTCGAGTGGAATCCAGAGAATGTCCTCGGCCTCGTTGATATCTGGTTCGGTGTCGGTCAGGTCGGCACCGCGCGCAAGGTAGACCTCCTGCGGCTGATCCAAGGTGCCAATCGCAGGCTGATAGGTAACCAGCCGTTCCATTGACCGTGGACGCCAACCCGTCTCTTCTTCCACCTCCCGCGCCGCAGCGGCGGCGACGTCCTCGGCATGATCCACATAGCCGCCCGGTAGTTCCCACACCCAACGGTCGATGATGAAGCGGTGGCGGTACATGAGCAGCGCCTCGCGTCTTTCGTTGAGCACCAACGTCATCGCGCACCGCGGCATACGCGCCACGTACTGCGTGAACTGCACTCCATCCGGTAGCTCGACATCGACGGTCGACAACTTGATATGGCGATTCTCGTCCACGACGTGCTCACCGTGGATTGTCCACTGCGTCCGGGCCACGGTTCGACCGTATACACATACGACCATCTACAGGGCAGCAGCCCCATGCCTTGCCCCTGCGTACTGGAGCCTACTTCGACCCGGCCGCGAATATGAACGCCCACCGCTTCATCTTCGACAGCCGCGACAAAGGCGCCCGCGAACGCCTCGACATCCTCAACGACGTCGAAGGCGTCTGGCGCTGCCCGGGGGCACGAACGTCGGACGAGGCGAGCGGCCGTCACGTTCCCGCCGACGGGAACACCGGCGAACCTCGCTTATGCTTCGGCTCGGGTCGGCCTAGCGCGTGGCGGTTCACCGATGCGCGACGGCCCGTGCAGCAGCCGGAGAGGGCCGGGCCGTCTCGATATCGACCTAGGGGGTTGCGTGGCCGAATCGCTGTCGGTCGACCTGGCCCAGCTGCGCGAATCGGCGGCGGAGCTGCGGCAGGCGGCCGAAGACGCCGAACGGATGGCGAACGAACTGAAGGCGGCACTCGCCGACGAGGGTGAGTTCTGGGGTGACGACGAAGCCGGCGAGACGTTCGCCCACACCTACAAGCCCGGTGCCGACCGTACGTTGGAGGGGTTCGACGACCTCGTCGCGGACATCCGCGCGATGAGTTCCGCGATGAAGCATGCGGCCGATGCGTTCGAGGACGGGGACCACTACGGCAGGCAGAACATCCGGAACTCGGCCGACGATGGCATCCCGTACCCGAACGCACCGAGCCAGAACCGGCCGGCAGGACCCATTCCGCAGGCGCCCAGCGAATCCCTCGGCCACACAGACGATGCCGCACGGGCGCCGGGCACGTCCGATCGCCCGGCGAACCGAGACTCCGCCCGTCCGCAGCCGGGCGCCCCGATCGACCGCGGCAGCGTCGATACACAGCAACCCCGGACATCGGGCCAGCAACCCCCGATATCCGGCCAGCAGCCCCCATCATCAGGCCAGCAGCCCGCGGAGTCCGGACAGCAACCTCCGGAATCCGGACAGCAGGACGACTCGACGAGCAATTCCCCAGAAACCGAATCCTCCAGGGAGAAATCCGGTGACCAACCCCCGGCAGCCGAGACCGGATCGCCGACGACGCCCCGTAACAGCGTAGAGCGACAGGGAGCGCCGGCGGATACACCGACCAGGCAGCAGGCGGGTCCACAGACGATGCCGGGCGGCCGCAACGACTCTGGCAAGCCGTCGGCGAATACGCCGTGGACGCGCAACGGGTCGGGCACCCCTTGGGCAAAGGCGCCGAGCCCTTCGGGCGCGCCGGCGAACGAAACCCCGCCTCGGGTATCTCCTCCACGCACCCCGGACCGCCCGCCCGCGGGCAAGAAGCCGGAGCGAGCTCGGCCCCCGCGGAAACGGGCCCCGAAACCTGCGGACGTGCGGACGGGCCGAGCAACCGATGCCGAGGCCATGCGGATCGCGCGGGAGATGGCCGCTCGGCACAACATCGAAATCGTCGGATTCGACGCGGCGGGGATCGCCGCGGCAACGGTCCAGGACATCGCCGATGCTGTCGACACCGTCCTTCCGCGGATCCCGGTCGTGCGCGGAATCGAGATCCGGGACGCGCCGGATTCGCTCTCTGCCGTCGAGGATCGCGGCACGGAAAAGCAATCAGGGGAGGTGGCGCCGTGGATCGTGCTGGCTCAGGCTGCTGTGATCGATCCTCGGAAGTTGGCGGGCGGTTACCGGGCGACGACCCAATCCGGTCCTCCACGGCGTCCGATGTATGCCGCGATCCTGCGGGAACTCGGCGCCGCGATCGACCTCACCGGCGGGTTCCGGGCACACAAGGAGGCGCAACGCGCGCTCATCACCGAATACGTGCGGATCAACGACCCCCGAGGCCAGACGCTGAGCCGGGTGGTCGCCGGCTACAAGCGATGGCGGGCGCAGCTCGGCGACACCTGTTTCGAGCAGGGTCTGTTCGTTCCGGGCAGAGCGCTGGCCGAGGGATTCGCCGCGGTCGAATCGAGTGAGGACGAGGCCAACGGACCGCAGAAGGTGCTGGGTCGGCTGCTGGTGGTGATGTCGCGTGCGGCGTTGCCGGACCGGCAATGAGACCCGTTGCCGCCTGGGCGGACGCCGTCTGGCCCTTCCCCCTTCCCACCAGCGGTGAAAGTTGCCACGCACCTGTCGGTCATCATTATGGGCACGTTCGGAGGTCCGCGGTCGTCGCTGCCCGCTGACGATTTCGAGTCGGAAGGTTGTGGCATGGATCGATGGGAGCGCGAAGGCCTACGCTCGGCCAACAACGGCATGCGCAACCAGCTCGAACATCTCCTCGACTCCTTCGAACGTCAGCAGGGCCGGCTCGCCGATGTGTTCCGAGAATTGGACAATGCCCGCACGCAGGCGAGTTCTCCCGACCAATCGGTAGAGGTGACCGTGGACGCCGCGGGCGTGCTGACGGACCTGCGCCTCACGGCCGCGGCAATGCGCCAGACACCGGAGCAGTTGAGCAGCGCGATCGTGGACGCCACTCGGGCCGCGGCGCACCGGGCGCAGCAGCAGGCCGAGACCCTCGCCGCACCCCTCGACGCCGACTTCGACGACCTGCCCGACCTGCCCGATATCTCCCCGGGCGCTCCCAGCCTCAACGAGATTCGCGCCTTCTTCCGCGGGGACAACAAAGACTCCCCGAGGTAGCACCGGGGCGCGTAGTGCAGACGATACTGCGTACCTGCCGACGACCGCAGTGGAACTTCCCACCGGCGGAAGGGCATGGGATTCGGGTGCGACCGTGCGACGGCGGCAGCAGTAGCGTTCACGGAGCCGCTTGCCGGATACGCATCGACGGACGCGAGCACACATGACGCTGCGTTTGCCGGACTGGCTCCCCCCGGTCGTAGTGATGTGTGTCGCCGGGCACTTCCCGCTGGGCGACGAGGACGCGGAACGACGCGCCGCCGATGCCTGGTCGGATCAGGCCGAATGGTGTCGTGGGCAGGCCGAATATCACGAAGCCAAGGCAAAGCCGCCCGAGGGCCAACACGGCGCCACCGTCACCGCGATCGCTGACAAGCACCGGAGCACGGCCGAACGCTTCCGACAGCTGGCCACCAATTGCGACAGCCTCGCCAGGCAGCTCTACGAGAGCGCCAACGCCACCGAGCTGCAGAAGATGGTCATCATCAGCATGGCCGTGATCCTGGCCATCCAGCTGGCCCGGTGCGCACTGATGTTCGCGGCCGGTGGTCCGATCCAGGCCGCCATAGCGCAGATGGCGACCCGAACCGCGGCGCAGCGCGCGTGGATGAGATTCGTGGCATTCCTTTCCGGACGCGGTGCGGAACTGGCCGCGGAACGCGGCTCGATGGTGCTGCTGCGCAACGGAATCGTGATGGGGGTGGCCCTGGGCGGCGGCACCCAAGCCGGCGCCCAGGCGGTTCAGGTCGCCAAGGGCGATCGCGAACAGATGGATTGGACGTCGGTCGGCGTGGCAACGGCCGCCGGCGCTGCCGGTGGCTTGCTCGGCATGATGTTCGGACTCTGGGCAGGGCCGAAGGTCGCCACCATCGGCGCAAACGCCAACAGCACCGCCGGACGGGTGGCCCTGCAGCTCGCCGGCACCACCATGGTCGGCGCCGGAGCCGGAGCCGTCGGCGCTCTCGGCGGCACCGCCGTCTCGCTTGCGCTGTCGGACCAGCCGTTCAGCCGCAAGGCCTTCACCGAGGGCCTGATCCCCGGTATCGGCAGCGGATTCATCGGCGCGGCAGGCTTCGCGGCACAGGGAATGCGCAGCCGGGCACCACTTCCCGACACGACCGCCGTCCCCGCCGCCGCACCGGATGCCACGGCTGAAGCGTCGCCTGCTTCGCTCGTCGACGCACTGCGCTCGCATGGCATCGTCACCGCCGACTTCGATCCGAACAACCCCTCCCCCACCCATCAGCAACAACAAATCGACAATCTTGTGGCGCTGCTGAGCCAAGCTGGGGCCACCGCGGACGCGCCAGCCCGTCCCACACTCCCATTGAACAATGCCGACTGGCAGCCCGCGAATCTGCCGAATGGGTTGGCCGACAACCTCAACCCGGCCAAGTCCGTCAAGCCACCCTCCGACGCCGTTGCCACACCCGCGGATCCGACCCCCGCAGGGACAACGCCGAAGGCTGACGGAGGCAATCAACCACCCGATGTGTCGCCGCCGAAGGAGTTCAAGCCGGCTCCGGAGCAGCCGTTCTCCGTGCCGAACAACAGCATGGATTGGGAAGCACCCGCAGGCATGCCCGGCGCCCTGATCGACAACGTCAATCCCGTCAAGACGGTCACCTTCCCCGCGGCCGCCATCGCGTCCACTGTCAACCCGGTCGGCGTGCCGAACATCGGGACGGATCCGACGTCGGCGGAGGCGCCTGGGTCACGGAATGTTCCTGCCGCCCAGTCGGATTCCGAGATCGGTGGCGCCGCAAAGGCTCCTGCCGCACAGGCAGATTCCGAGGTCAATGGCACCGCAAAGGTTCCTGCCGAGGGGGAACTGCCTCCAGCACCGCACGACTCGGATAACAGCACCGCCGAGAACGCGGGCGCCGCACGGCAGACCACCGAACATGATCACCCTGCGGCCGGGCCCGACCACTCGGTGCGGCCACGCCCCATGGATACGGGCGAGGGCAGCGCTCGACCGGCCGATGCCACGCCCGGGTCGGCTCACGGCAACCGAGTCGGCTCCGAAAGCACCTCGTCGGCACCGCGTTCCACGCCGGAGCACGCCGCGGTGCCGGACAACGCCGCCGCCACGGCCCGACCGCACCCCGGCGGCCGGGACACGGCGGGCGAGGGGCCGGCCGGGCGAGGCCGCGCCGTCGCCGATGCCCGCGGCGACGATCCGGCAGCCGGGCGAGGCCGCGCCATCGCGGAGGCCCGAGGCGACGATCCGGCGGCCGGGCCGTCGTCATCGGTTCGGCAACGAGGTGTCGCAGCGGACGAGGACTCCGGTCCGCGACCCGTCGCGGCCGATCCGCACGACGCATCGGCGCAACAGAGCCCGACTGCGCCGGCGACCGAGGGTCGGGGGGCACCCCGGGTTGCCGACGGGGCCACCGATCCCGAACCGGCCGTGTCCGAGCTGGTACCGACGGTGGCACAAAAGGATTCGGCCGACGGCCTGTCATCGGACCACGACGTGTCCCCGACTGCGACGATCATCGTCGACCCGTCGCCCGCTCCACAGCGCGGTGATTCCGGTCCGCGCTCCCCCGGCGGGGACAGGCTCGTGGACTCGGGCGGGCAGCAGCGGCAGACCGCGCAGCCGTCGGGTGGCCCGGCGCGACCGGCCGCAGGCGGCCAGCCCGGCGCACCCGTTGCCGGTGGTTCGCCCGCTGCAGCCGGAGGCAATCGGCCGCCACGTGTGTCGGCCCCGAAGACTGCCGCCGCGGAGCGCCCTCCGGCCGTCGAACCGGTCGAAGGACCGCGCGGGCCGGCCGAGGACGGCCACAACCCCTCCAGGTCGGCGACCGCCCACGACAATGACAACCGGAACACACCGCACGGCTCCGCCGAACCGGAGTCGGAGCATGGTCGCACAGCTGACGGCACCACAGGCGATGAAACCGCGCGAGCCACGCAACCGGATGAGGTGAAGGCACCGGAGCACGCACGCGCGGCCGACGACAACGTGAATGGGCCACAGGCCAAGGATCATCCCGATGTAGTCGACGAGGCGGGAACATCGCAACCGAAGCCCGGCGAGTCCGATACCAGCGGAGACGATGTCCCCGGCGGTCGTGCGGGCGACGATGCCGCGGGTGAGCAGCAAGCGAAGACGAAATCCGATCACCCCGACGACACGGACGCGCGATCGCCCGAGTCCGAGACCTCTCGCACACAGAATGATTCGGATTCGCCGCCCACCGCTCGCGATGAGGACCCCGCCGCGGACGCGCGTGCGAGGGCGAGAGCCGAAGTAGAGCAGCGTAATGCGGCCGAGCGGCAGCAGAACGAGCTGGTGCGCGAACACCACCGGCAGCGTGTCGAAGCGGCGGCCGAGCGCGAGCGGGCCGCCCTTGCCGAGCTGCAGCGGCAGGAGAAGGCCGTACGGGTGGCGGAGGAGCATGAGCGGGCCACCCGCGTCGGCTTCGGCGACGAGATGCGCGATCTGTTCGGGCGGGGCACGGCGGAGGATCGGGTGGCCGTCGAAGCCGCGCGTGCCGCTCAGGAACAGCTCCGGCAGGCTCAGGCGGAGTTGGCCGAGTGCCGGGATGCGTACGAGGCGGCGGTAGCCCAGCATGACGCCGCGGCCCACGCTAGAGCCCGTGACCTGGTCGAAATCTCGGACAACGCGGGTGTTTCGCTGATGAACGACTACAAGGCCGGAAGGCTCACCGATCGCGAGGCCGTGTTCGAGGTGGTTGCCCAGGATCGGGTACGCGCGGCACTGGATGCCGGTCGCGCGATCGGGGAGTTGCGGAAGCCGGGCAGTACGGCCGACGGTAGGAGCCCGTTGGAGAACGCATCACCGGAGGCGTTGGCCGACACGATGGTGCGGGGATCCAGGGAGGAACGCGTCGCGGCGATGACGGAATGGATTCGCCGGGGTGACGACCGGCATCGGCTGGTGCGTGAGACGCAGGCCGCGGCGTTCCTGCTGCTCGAGCACGGTCCGGTCGATATGAAGACCGGTGAGGGCAAGACCATTGTCATGGTGATGAAGAAGGTGTCCGACGCCATCGATCACGGCACCGCACACGCGTGGACCAGTAGTGATCTGCTGGCCGGTGAGCTGGCCGCTGAGTTGGACGCATTCGTGGTGCGGCCGGAGTCGGATACCGGGATCGATGTGGTCCGGATGAATCAGGACGGTCCGCTGCCGGATCCGGTACCCGGCCGTAGCCGGATCGTCGTGGGCACCAAAGAGGACTACCTGTTCCGCGCGTTGAAGGTCGCGGATTCGATGATGAACGAGCTCGTGGCCAGTGGCATGTCGCACCAGGAGGTGACGGCACTGCGAGAATTCCTCAACACGAAACCATCGATCGATCTGATCAAGGAGAGGCTGGATACCGCGGCATCCGACCACGGCCTCGACCTCCGGTACGACCCGTTCCCGGCGGGCAAGCTCACCATCGACGAATTCGACACCATCTTCGACGGCAATTCCGAATGCGTACTTTCCCCCGGGGCGGCGAAGGAGGCCACACCCGAGGTGGTCGCCGAACTGCAGGGAATCTGGAATCGGCTGACGACCGCAGAGCGCGAACACGGTTTGACGGCAGCGGATTTCAAGCGGCCGGAGAACACCCGGGGGATGTGGGCCGCGGAAACGACCCCGGCGGCGGTCGCCAAGCTGGAGAAGGTGGCGGGTGGACCGGTCACCGACTCGGAGCTGAAGCTGTACGCCGATGCCGCCAACGCCCGCTGGGGGTTGGAGAAGGGCACGCACTACATCACCCGGGCGGACGACGGCGAGGGCGCGAAGATCGGCATCCTCGCTCACGAGACCAACGACAAGGCGATGTGGGACAGGACGAAGTCGACCGAGGTGCGCTGGCAGGACGTCGGTCAGTTCGTCGACCTCAAGGAAGGGCTGCCGGTCCGGGCGAATCAGGAACATTCGCTGCGCATGTCGGATCAGCAGTTGATCGGCAGCAAATTGCTGTTCGATCCGTCTGGTTTGTCCGGGACCATGAAGGGCGTGGAGGGCATCACCTACGACCTGTACGGCGTAGGGCCGGTGCCGGAGCTTCCGACTTTCTATACCTCGCAACGGGTCGTGGAACCGCCGAAATTCTACGAGAACACGCACGCGAAACTCACCCAGCTGGCCCGTGACATCGTGCGGGATGCCCATGTTGTCGACGGGGAGCAAACGGGCCGTGCGCAGTGGGTCGTGTGCATGGACAACGGCGAGATCCGGGGGGACCCGGATGCCGGGCGGATCGGACTGATCGACCTGCTTCGCACAGCGGCGAAGGAAGAACACGGCGAGGCATTCGAGCTGAAGTTCGAGGTGGTCGACGCGGAATTCTACGCCGAGCACGGCGGCAGCAATGCCGGCGCGGAGGCCCTGGTCAGGCAGAAGATCGAGGAATTCGGCGACAAGGGCACCATCTACATCACCAACAAGGACGGCGGCCGCGGCGCCGACCCGACGCCGTCGCAGGAGGTGATCGATCTCGGCGGTGTCGACGTCAAGGTCAGCGGCGGTCCGTCGTACTCCGAGCGGGTGAACGACCAGGTCGATGGTCGTGGCGCCCGTGGCGGATCCGGCGACGACCGGGAGCACGGTGGCACCCCGGGTTCGGCGGTGCACTACGTCTCCCCCGAGGACTTCCTGGGCCGGGTCACCGACCACGGCGTCACGCGGCAGATCGTCCAATACACGGAAGCCGTCCAGGCTCACCGCGCCGCCCAGGAACAGCACGAGGCCCTCAACACCGAGGCGACGCGCATCGAACTCAACAGGACCGAAACGGCGCTGCGAAACGCCGAGTCCGACCTGTGGAAGCATGCCGTCCCGGCGATGAAGGACGCCGTCGAGCAGAATCAGCTCGCCTCCAAGTACGCGAGCGCCAACCAAGCCAACGCCCCACCCGCGGACGCACATGGCACCGCGCACCGGCAACCCCAGCAACCCCCTCCCCGATCCGCAGGGACCACGGCTCCGCATGCGACGCCGCACGCGCCTGCCGCCACCCACAACGGCGCCCCCCTTCCGACCGCCGCCGGCCTCGCCGCCGGGGCGGCATCCAACCTGGATTCCGGTAACCCACCGGTCGCACCCGCCCTGCGTGACGAGCACGGCGACAGCACCCTCCGCCACCTCCTGCAGGTGCTGGACGCACCTGGCGGACAGGCGGCCGCACCGTTGCTGCCGGTGGCGCAGGCCGTCCGCGACGCGGCATTCGATCAGGTCGAGTCGCAAGGGCTCCCCATCGGCGCCGACGTCGCCGACCACGTGCGCGAGACCGCGCGGAATCTGTTGCAGAGGAGCCTGGATCAACTCGATCCGGCGCAGCGTCAACTCGTCACCGACGCCGGGACGATGCTGCAACAAGGACGCAGGCTCGACGACGCGCACACCGCAGCCGTCGCCCAGTTGGTCGCGCAGGTACCGACCGCCCAGCCTGTCCTCGCGGCCGCCGCGGACACCACCGTCCCGTTCGACCAGCTGCCTGCCGGCGACCGCACCGAGATACTGCAGCGCGCGCAGCAGGGCGACCGGTCCGCAGCGCAGGCCCTGGACCGCCATTTCGGCCCCGCCACCGCCCAGGCCATGTGTGCCGTACTCAGCGGGAATGCGGAGCACGGCACCCCACCAACGCGCATCCAGCTCCTGGCGCACGCCGTCGCCCGGGCCACGCTCGGCGCCGCCGAAGCCGATGGCTGGCAAGTCCCCCCGGGCGTCGACATCGGCGACTGGCTGCTCGGCCGAGCGCGAAACACGTGGCTCGACAGCCTCAATCACCTGAATCCCGCCGTACGCCGACTCGTCAACGAAGCGCTCGATCCCAGATCCCGCAGCGACGACCTCACCGACGCTCAGGTCACCCTGTTCGGTTGGGTCGCGCAGGAGATCGCAATAGGGGCGGCCGATTCGGCGGCCCGGCAACGGAAACCCTCGGCCGAGAGCCGCGACCGTGCGAACTCCGCGAGGACGGCCGAGGCCGACCGAAAAACCAAGCAGGCCATCGCCCGGCAGCTGTTCGAGACGTTCGACATCGAGGTGCTCGGCCTGGACAAGCCGGGGATCACCGTGGACACGGCTCTGTCGATCAGGAATGCGATAGTCGACGGTTTCGCGGCAGGGCAGGAGATCGAGCTCGACGTCGTACTGGTCGCCCCCATGGTCGGCAATACCGGTGCCTGCATCTGGACTCCCGAAGGCATCGAAAAGGACGCCCCGACCTTCATGGTCCTGAACGAGAACCTCTTCGGTGACCCGGAGAGATTCCGGAACACCATGCGCAAGGCGGTGCAGGCAGGCCGCCTGATGGCCCCGACCGGCGATCCCGCATACGACGCCGTCAGTCACGAGATGGGCCATCTGCAGGATCGAGCCGCGCGGAAGGGGCTCTACGACGAAAAGCCGATTGCCCATCTACGAGACGGAGCCGTCCAGGGAAAGGACTACGAAGACTCCAAAGAGGCACGAGCATTCGGATTCCTGTACACCCACTTCGCTGAGTTCAAAAAAGCCGGCATGCTGCCACCGGACCTCGATTTCGACGATTGGCTGGGCCAGCTCGATTCGTACAGCAGCAGCAGGAAGAAGCTGAAACAGGCAGAGGAATACAACCGAATACTTGCGGGTGAAGAGTCGCAGGGAACGGAAATAGGCCCTTACGAGCCCAAAATGGGTGACCTCGCGGTATTCAATCCGGCAGAAGCACTGGCCGAGGCGAACAATGCGTTCGGCAGAACCGCACCGGCCGATCGCACACACCCCGCGTACGTCCTGCAAGCCCTGCTTCGAGACATTCCGTATTTCCAGGTGTTGCGGGAGGCCGAACAGCGCAATGCCTTGGCGCAGGCGGACTATCGCGGTCCGGTCCCGGCTGCGTCCGGGTTCGGCACGAGCATCGCCTCGAATGGACCGTCCGCATCCCTGGCCGCGCGATGGCGCGCCATGTCCCTCACCGCCCGCGCCGACTACGCGGAACAGCAAATCGCGTACTTGAACCCCGACACCGGTTTCGTGCTCGACGAGTTGGCCCGGCTCCAGGCCCAGTACCGCGCCATGGTCGCATCCACCCGGGATCGCACCGCGCAGACGCCCGGACAGCCCGGGCCCCAAACGGACTCATCACGTGCGGTGCCCGGACGATCTGACGGCAGGTCGGCGTTCCCACCGGAGTTCTGGCAGCAGCACAGTGAGTCCCACGCGCGGGCACCTGTCCCGGCCCCGATCCACCTCGGCGACCCCGACGACGCGCAGCCGCGCCGGACGCAACCCGACCCCGACTCGCCTCGCTCGGTCCAGGCGTCGGGGCGTGCCGCTTTCGACAGCTTCCGGCGGCAGATCATGGCGATCTACGTCGCCGGTCCGTCGACCGAACGGAGCGACGCGGTAGCCCGCGCCCTGGCCGACGCCGCGCCCGAGGATCTGCGGCGTGCTCTCCGCGAGGCCGGGCTCGACCCGAACCAGCAGCGGGTACTCCGCCAGTTCTGGCCGGGCCAGTCGGACCGGACGGCCGCAGCGGTGCTACCGGCTCCCGGCGAGGACATGGACCCTCTGCTGTGGGCTCCGATTCGCAAATTCGCCTCGGCAGTCGCTCGCGTCCGGGCATCCGGGGAATCTCCCGCACAGGTGGTTCAGGAACCAGATCGGACCGAATCCGACGCTTCGATCCCCGACAGAGGCGGGCTGACTCCCCGGGAGCTCGAGGTATTGCGCCTGAGTGCGCGCGGCCTGTCGTACCCCGAAATCGGCCCTCTGATGGGGATCTCGCACAAAACCGTCCAGAGTTACGCCCGGCATGCGTGTGCCAAACTCCGCTGCCCGAGTGTGATTCCCGCGGTCCTCGCGGCAGATCGGGAGGGATGGCTGGACGAACCATCCGGCCCGCACATCGACGCCGAATTCGCTCCGGACGAGGTCGCCATCCTCCAGCTGGCGGCGAACGGCCTGGACAATCGCGAAATCGCTACCGAGCTGGCGACGACGCGGTATCGAGTGCGGACGTTCATGGCCGCGCTCCCCGGCCGGTTGGGTGTCGAGGGCAGGCTGCCCGGTCTGCTGGCGGCACAGCGGCAGGGGGCGTTCCAGCCGGGCGATCCCCACTCCGCGGCAACGCGGAAGCACGTCGACCTGTCTCCCCGCGAACGCGAGGTTCTCGACCTGGTTGCGGCCGGTCGCACGGATCAGGCGATCGGTGACCAGCTAGGAGTTACAGCAGCTACAGCGCGAGGCTATCGGATCCAGCTACAGGCCAAGCTGGGAACCTCGGATCACGAGGAACTAGCGGCCCGGGCGCGCAGCCTGGAGTCGTCGGCCGCGACGGCACGGACTGTGCAGCTGACCGAGTCCGAAGCGCTGCTCCTGCACCTGGTCACGAAGGGCGTGCCACACGAGACCCTCGCAGCAGCGCTCGGCTTGCCGAACAGTGGGTTGTATCCCGTACTGGCACGGCTGGCCGACAAGATCGGCACGCGCGGCACGATTCGGGTGTCGGCGCAGCGGCAGGAACCGTCATCGCAGCGTGAGAGGCTGGAGGCGCTCTCCGAGTCGCTGCCGGGCACGAGCCGGGATCCGGCAGTGGTGTCGTGGGCCACGGTGCGCGCCTTCCGATCCCGGATCGCCACCCACCCGTCCGAACTGACCGGGCGTGAACCCGAGGTGCTGCGGCTGGCCGCACAAGGCCTGTCACTCAAAGCGATCGCTCGGACGTTGGGCGGATCGCACGCCACCGTGATCAACGAGCTCGACAGCATCGCGGTGAAGCTCGGCACCCCGGATCGGGCCGTGCTCCTGATGGCGGCGCAGCGGGCATGGTCGGCCGACCACCCGGAACCGATACCCGAACCAACGGCCGATGTCAGTCTGACATCGCAGGAAACCGAGGTCCTGCGCCTGGTGGCCCGGAGGTTCTCGAACCCGGCTATCGCGGCAGAGCTGGGCCTCTCGGTGCCGTTGGTGAAGTACATCCGGCGCGGCCTACGTGCAAAACTCGGTATCGACGACACCGCCGGGCTGGTCGCCTGGGCGCTGCACAGCGGTATCGCCGTCGACGATCCCGCGGACGTCCCGGACCCGGAGTTGCAGGCGCGCGTCACGGACGCGCTGCGGCGGGCAACACCCGGCTCCCACGAGGCCTCGCCCATCCCCGCCGACCTCGACGGATCCGGCGAGACACAATCGGCCAAGCCCGCCGAAGCGGCCTCGGACCCGGCCCAGACCGCGCTGGCCGAGCACCTCGGGCTGCCACCGGGTGCGGTGACACGGGGAGCTGTGCGCCTGGCCCTCGCCCTCGTCGCGGAACAGACACACGCCATGCCCACCGCCGTGACCGGCATCGACGGTCAGGCGATGCGTCGATGGATCCGGTCCCAGCTCGAACTGCATGCGGATCAGGAAGCGGCCACTCACGAGGGGGCGCTCGCCGAGCTGGAGCGGCGCGACGGCGAAGAATCCGGTCTCCGGGATGCCGCCGACCCTGAGGCTGATCCGCTGGACCAGAACGGTTTCGACAACCGGCGCCGGGCCCTCGACCAGGAATTGCGGGCACTGCTGGGGTTGCGAGACCTGAGCCCACCCCAGCCGATGACCACCGGCGAGGTGCTGGCCGAGCTGTACTGGATCACGAGCCTGACGGACTCGCCGGAGCTGGAACACCTTGTCGCCGCGAGTGAGACCTTCTTGTGCGCCACTCTCGAACCGCCGGCGGCAGTCCCGCTGGACACGGTCCAGATCCACACGCTGCGCAACCAGCTGGCGCGGCAGGTGGGCGTCGCCGACGACGAACTGACCCGCACGCACGCCGAGGTGCTGGCCGCCGACGAGACCGTTGCGCCACAGACCCGCCGTCTGGCGGAGCGCTACCTCACCCTGCTCCCGAGCCGAACCGAGCAGAAACCGAACCGTGCCGATATCGCCCGGCTGGCGGGTGTAGGAGACTCGTACGTCAGCAGTGTGTTCAACGGACGGTTCGGCGCGAAGAAGCCGTGGCACGGCGAGACTACGCAACGCGTCCTGGCCGCGGCTCACCAGTTGGGCGTACCGCCGGACCGCGCGGACATCGCGGCCCTCACCGATCCGAACTTCGTGACGCGGCGCGTTCGTCCGGCGCGCTGGATCGGCAACGAGTTCGTCCCCGCGCATATCAAGCCGCAGCCGCCTCGCGACAAGTTGGCCGAGGCGGCGGGCACGGCCAAAGCCACGGTCCGTGATGCGGTGAAAGGCTCGGGCACGCCCGATGACCTGCGGCTGGTGCGCAGTGCGGCCGACGAGATCGGGTTCTGGTATCACCCGGACGGGCCGATGGGGGCAGTCGACGCAAGCACCCTGTCGGAGGGCGACCGGGCGACGACATCCGGCACCCGCATCGATCCTGTCGCCATCGACCTCGGTGATTCCGACGAGCCGGACACCGCTGTGCAGCGCGCGCGGCAGGGGGATGCGACGGCGTTCAACGAGCTGCGCGAGCGATACGGCCGGGCCTCACTCCGGGAAGTGCTTGCCCGGCTAGGTGTTCCGGCTTCGCCGGTCGGCCGCGACTTCCGGCCGCTTCTGCAGGTGGCACAGGAGCTCAACCGCATGGCGTTCGGGATCGCGGAGGCGCACCGATGGCGTGCCGATGCGGGCACGAAGCCCAGCGAATGGCTGCACAGCATCGTGGGAGGTCTGGTAGACGGCTGGTTCGAGTTGAATGCCACGCAGCGCAAACACGTCACCGAGGCGGTGGACGCAATGCGGCGTGGTGCAGCGATCAGCTTGGTGCAAAGAGGTGCGCTCAACAGATTGGTCGACGCCGGCGAGCAGGTTATAACAGACGCCGAAACGCACGCGACCGACTCGTCACAGCAGACGGATAGTGGGCTCACCAACCGTCAGTTCACGGTGCTCGAGTTGATAGCCGCGGGTATGACGAGCCCTGAGATCGCGGAGGAGCTGGGGTTGTCCCCGGGGACCGTGAGCATCTACGCGACCCAGGTTCGCCAGAAGCTCGGTGCCCGTACCCGGGCGGAAGCGGTGTACATCGCACTGAGCACAGGCATCCTCCCCGGTAGTCCCCGCGCCGACGGCGAGACACCTGGTCGCGAAGATCTCCGGCTGACCAGTCGCGAAATCCACGTACTCGCGCGGATCGCGAACGGTGACACCAGCGACGACATCGCTCAAGACCTCGAGATCTCTCCGAAAAGCGTGGACCAGTTGGTGGGTCGAGTCGGCCGGAGACTGGGCGCTCGCAACCGTCCTGGCATCGTGGCTGCCGCCGTAAGAATCGGCGATCTCCCGCTCGCCGACCCTGCCGACGCCGTCCCGGGCACCGGCCGAATATGGCTGGCAGATTACGAAACCAACGTGGTCACCCGGATCGCGAACGGTGAGACCAGCAAAGACATCGCGCAGGCGCTGGGCATGTCCTCGCTCACCGTGGACGAGTACCTGATGCGTGTCTGCCGAAAACTCCGCGTGCACAACCGGGCGGCGATGATAGCCGTCGCCATCCGCACCGGACTCTTGCCGGAGACCACCCGAGCCGCTGTGGAAGTTCCCGGATGGACTACCGCCGAGATCGATCTGCTCACGCGGATCGCGAACGGCGATACGAACGCCGATATCGCGGACGACCTCCAGATTTCGTCGAGCGCGGTCGACAAGGCGCTCGCCCTTATTCGCGACAAACTCGGCACCCGCAACCGGCCGCAGACGGTGGCAGTGGCTCTCCGCGCCGGCATTCTGCCCGGCGCGGACACGGTCGAAGCGGCTCCCGCCCCTCCCGCAAACCCGGCGGAATTGAGGGAACAGTACGGGCTCGACACGTTCGGACACGTGCTATCGCTGCTCGGGGTATCAGCGAGGGGCGGGCGGCGAAGCGAACGGCTCGCGCGCGCCGTGCGGCTGGCATTGGAGATCAATGACGATGTATTCCGGCTCTCGGACTCGAGATCGGGCGGCGACATCGCTCAACGCCTGCGCGAATCTGCGCGGGAGCTACTGGAGCAGAAGTGGTTCCACCCTCTCCGCGCGAAGATGCTGGCAGTGCTGCGCTCCGATGGCATCACCGAATCGGACCCCAGGTACGGTCGTCTCGCCGAATTGACGGTCACCGAACTCCGCAGTTACCTCGACCAGATCGGTGTCACTACGCGCTGGGTGTTTCTCGAGCTGGCGGACGGTCTGCATCACGGCCGGGACATAGGTTCGTTGTCGCGGCAGGAAAAGAACAGTGTGCTGCGGATCGCAGATATCACGCGTGCGGAGGAAGTCTCGCCACCGCTGCCGGACGCCTCGCCACAGATCGCCTCCGGAGCCTCGCGGACCGGCCGGGAGGAACCCGAAACGTCGACCGTGGCCGAAACCAACTCCGGTACAGCCCATCCCGGCATCACCGAGCACGAGATCGCCGTGCTCACCCTCGTCGCGAAAGGTCGTTCCCACCGCGACATCGCCACCGTGCTGGCACTTTCGGATCGCCAGGTCGGCGCCGCCGTCCGTTCGATCGCGGTGAAGTTGGGAACCCCGCACTGGGCGGAAATGCTGGAGGTGGCACGGCGCAGAGGGATCGATGTGTACGCCGACAGCCCGGCCACCCCCGGGCGTGACCGGCCCCGCGACGACGGCGCCGCACGATTCGACGCCTACCGCTCCGCACTGGCACATGCCTTGGCGGCAAGGACCAGGGAGCTGGGATCTGCCGCGGTGCTGGCCGAGGCCACTGCCGATCAGATCGCGCAGGCCAGTCGCCAGCTATCCTCCGCCGAGCGGCAATTGCTGGCGGAACTCCGCTCGAGACAACCAATTCCGCGGGATCCGTCCGTCCGTCCGGCCGTCGCCGCCGCTCGACGTCTGACTTCGATTCTCGTCGTCGAGCAGCACACGTCGGACATCCAACTGGCACGGCTCCTCGCCGAGGCTACCCCCGACCAACTGGAGGAAGCACTCGGCACGCTCACAGACCGGCAACGGAAGATCATCCGCGCTGTCTTCACGCGCAGGCTGTCGGTCGAAACCATGGTGTCCGGTCTCGGTTATCGGGATGAGGCGACAGCCAAGTCGTTCGTGATGAACGCACTCCGGCAACTCGGAGAGCACCTGGCCGGAATACCCGTCTCCGCACCGCCGAGTGACGCACACTCGAGTGGCGCGATGCCATTCGGGCGTGAGCGGCATACGGCTGGACGCAGCGCAGTCGCCCAGGCACCACCCGGCGAAACCGCCTTCGAGCGCGGTCGTCGTGAGGCCGAGGAGGAACGAAGGGCCGCCGCGTCAGGCATCAGCGAAGTCGAAATCGACCTGCTCAACAAGCTTCTGTCCCGCCTGGATCCACTCGCGCCAACCACCGGTCGCGCGTCCGGTCCCGACCCTGTCGCGATCGACCTCGGCGACCCCGACGCACTCGACTCGGAATCGGTGGAATCCCGGACAGGCAGGCACGGCAGCACCGAATTCCCCACGCATCGGTCGAGCCGGGATTCGGCATCACCCCGCGCCGCTCTGACCGACCGCCAGCGGGAGATACTCGTCCTGGTCGCCGCCGGACGAACGAACCAAGAAATCGCAACGCTCCTCGGCATCTCGGTGCGGACCGTGGAGAAGCACCTGGACAACCTCCGCACCGTCTACGGGCCAGGATCGCGGTGGCACCTGGTCTCGGCCGCCGAACAGGACGGTGCCATTCCTCTCACCGCACGACCCGCGCGAAAGCCGCAATCCACCAGCCAGGATCATCGAGCGTCGGAGCCCCCGGTGCCCCCGGCCAACGTCAATGCGCCGACGGCCCGCCAGCAACAGATACTCGCACTCGTCGACGCCGGCCTGACGAACCACGAAATCGCCACCGCTCTCGACATATCGAAGCGGACCGTGGAAAAGCATCTGGACAACCTCCGCAAGCTGTACGGGTCCGGTTCCCGCGCGCGGCTTGCCGCCGTCGCCGAAAAGGAAGGCGCCCTTCCTCGAGCCGGGGAATCCGCAGAGCAGCACAACTGGACCGCCCAGGATCCGGACGAAAAGCCCTCGGAGGAGCCGAGAGCGAAGCGGCCCGCACCGACGGCCCGCCAACTGGACATACTGGCGCTGGTGGCCGCCGGTCGAACGACTCGGGAGATCGCGGCGATCCTCGGCATCACGGGGCAGACCGTGAAAGCACATCTGGATAATGCCCGCGAGGTGTACGGTCGTGGTTCACGAGCCCAGCTCGCCGCAATTGCCGAAAAGAATGGTGACCTTCCGTGGGTCGCTCTTTCCAGCAGCGAGCACGAGTTCCTGGAGTGGTATCGAGCACGACGTGCCGACGGATCCGGTCGACCGATCCAAAGTCTCACCGATTACGCCGAGATGAATTTCCTCGAGCCGGCACAGCTGCACCGCTGGCTCGAATATGCCGGAATCGACCCGAACGGGCATGACACAGCGCCGGTGGGGACTGTTCCGCAACCCGATGGGGACACCACAACGTGGCACATCGAGTTGCGCCGGTTCCTTGCAACAACACCGGCCCGGATGGACGAGTTGGTCGGCGCCGCCTCCGGCACCTGGGAGGCGGCAGAACGGGGGGAACGCGACCTCGAAGTCCGGCATGTTCGAGCAGCCCTGCGCCGGATTCCCGGTGCTCGCGCACTGTACCGCGATGTCGCCCGGCTCTATCCTGCTCTGCTCACCACGGATGGAGCGCCCGCGTATCCCGAGGGGTATGCCCGCATCGGCGACTATGTAGTATTCCGTCGAACATCCCACAATCTGAGGCGGTCACAGCTTGCCGGCCGATTGATGAAGGGGAAAAACACGGTCTCCCGCTGGGAATCCGGAGAGAGCAGACCAGCAAAAGATGACATAGTTGCACTACTCGAGGCCACAGCGACCGAAGAAGATGTGCTTTACGACGAGATCTCGGAGTGCTACCCACATCTACCAAGAGGTACAATTCTTTATCCCAGCCCATTCGACTCGGAATCTCTCGGCGCGTATTTGCGCCATTTCCGGCACGTGAACAGGCTGTCCTGGTCGGAAGTCGGGAACATATTCGGCATCTCCGCCGGTGCGGTCCAGAGCCTGGAGACCGGGGTGCGAGATCCACTCGACCTCACCGTGGTGCGGATCTACCGTCGCGCCTTGCATCGCGCCGGCCGCTGGAGTGATGTCGCCACCGCATGGGGATTGCACCACCTTCCGGACCTCGACAGTGGATCGGTTCCCCATCCCACCGACTTCGATTCCATACACGATTGGATTCGAAGCGTCCGAATCTTCCGAGGAATCCCACCGCTCGAGCTGGCCAGGAGAATTGGAAGATCTGACGCCTGGGTTGGATTCACCGAAGACAACCACAAGCCTGGCGTCGAAGATCTCCGGCGAATCCGGGATGCACTCGAAATCCCCAATGACACACTCGTATCAGCACTGATGACCTACTACTCGCGCACGGACGCCGAGGAGCGCGATCCAGAGGAAGAGCGGCTCTTCTGGGATCTGATTGCAACGCGACCGGGTTCCGCCGAGGAAAAGAGTATTCGAAACAAGATATTCGAACGATACATTCGGCTCGCGGACGAGGTCGCTGCCCGCCGGTCCATCCCGGCCGAACACCGCAACGAGTACGCCCAACAGGCAGCCGTAGCAATTCTGCTGGCCACCCGGAACTTCGTCCCACCTGGCAGCTTCTTTCCAGCCGCCTTGATGGCCGCTCATTACTCCGTTATCCGGACGCGCCTGGAGTTGCGCTATCCGGGCATGAAGCCGCAAGCTCAAAGCATTCTCGCGAAGGTGGACAAATACATTCGCGCGAATCGCGTCGGTACCGGCAATCCCGACATTGCCGAGATCAGCTCGGCACTGAATCTCACCCGCGAGGAGGTGATCACCGCCCTTCCGCTCCTCCGACAGATATCGAAGGATGCTCCGGTCGAGGGCAGGTCCGGACCGGGCGATATAAATCAGACGGATGAGCCTCAGTTCACCGATGTGGAATTCGCCGACAAGTTCGACCGAGCATTGTCGGGCATGGAGAATCCCGGCCTGGCCAAACGCATTGTGCACCTGGTCCGCTCGGCCGATTTGTCGACCGATCAGGCTGCCGCCAAGTTGGGGATAACAACGCAGCTCGTCGATCAATACCTTGCCGAGGCGGAGGAGAGGATCCGAGCGGCATTCGCCGACGAATTCGGTATGGCTGACGAGCCGGACGGCCCGAGCAGTCCCGAGCCACCGTCGACAGTCGCCGCGACGGCCGCCCCAAGGGCACCGTCGCCGACGGCGGAAAGAAATCCCTTGGGCCGGGCAAGAGTGTGGAAGTCCGGTCCGGCCACCGCGTGGAAGAATTATTCCGCCGCTGCCCTGCCCGAATCCCGTGCACTGAGCACCGCTTCGGATGCGGAACGCGGCGTGAAACAGGCGATTGCCGGAGATCTCTACTCTACCTACGGCATCGAGGTGCTGGGCCTGGAGAAACTTTCCGTCGATATGGCGATGTCGGTTCGGAAAGCGATATTCGACGAGTTGGAGGAAGCCGACGCCATCTGCCCCGACGCGGTGGTGGTCCTGCCTCTGGAGAGTGATACGTTCGCTGCCGCTGGGCGGATTTTCGGTGACGAACCAGAGAACTATGTGTTGCTCAACGAAACCTACTTCGGGAATCCGGAATATATTCGAGAGCTGTTCGAACGAAATTACCGATCCGGCCGACTCAACGCGCCGACCGGAGACCCGGTCTACGATATCGTCCGGCACGAGCTCGCGCACTTACGGGCGCCGAAAGACACTCCGCGGGAGGACGGAAACTTCCGGTACGAGCACCTCGCGGAGCGGCGGCAGGCAGGCGCCCTGCCTGGGGATTCCCGCTTCGACCGGAGGCATGACTACACCGACTGGTTGGACGCGAAGGCATTCGGGTTTCTGTATCAGCATTTCATCGAGTTCCGGAGGGCCGGTGCGCTACCGCCGCTGACCCGATTCGACGATTGGTTGGGACAGCTCAATGGCTACAGCCGCGTCGTACAGACGCGGCGCGATGGAGACCGCCTGTTCGCGGCATTCGACCTCTGGTTGAACGAATTCGAGAGTCGAGCGGCTTTCGATGAATGGCTACGACAGTCCGGACTCTCCCGGAGCGACGATGGCGGGGCTGCCCGCGCGCGGCGACGGACCTATCAGGGTCCATGGGATGCGGACACCGACGGCACGGGCTGGGTCGATCTGAAATCCGTATACGACACCTGGCTCGGCCAGCTCGACAGCGATACCCGTAGCCGAATCTTGGCGGGTGAGGACTATGGACAACAACCCACCCAGCTGAACCTGGGCACGGTAGACCTCGGCCTGGGCGGGAAAGCGGTTTTCAACCCGACGGAAGCCCTGGCCGAGGCCAACAATGCATTCGGCAAGAGCGCGCCGAAGGATTTCACACATCCGGTCTACGTATTGCAGGCACTCCTGCGGGGCATCCCGCTGGCACAGGTCTGGCGGGAGGTGCGGATTCGCACCGACCGGGCGAACGACCGCGAGCCGGTCCCCGCGGCATCCGGCTTCCACCCGAGCACGTCACCGGATGGCGTGTTGGCGCGGTTGGCGCGGAAATGGCGCGATATGCGTCCCGACGAGCAAAGGGCCCTCGAAGCCGCGGACACGCTTATGGTGGTTACCGGACGCGACGGCCGGAGGCTCTGCGCGTTCGATGAGCTGGCCCGGCTCGTGGAACGTCAACACGCCGAAAGGTACGGTGCCACCCCTCGCAGCCATGAAACGGCCGCTGTCGAGCCGCTGCCGGGATTCGCGGAGTGGGAGCAACCGCCCACCGGCGAGCTGGGGCAATGGACTCACCATATTTCCTTCCTGGCCGGGCAGCGGGCCGACCTCCTGAAGGACGTCAGACGGCTGCTGGTACAGACCGACGGCCTGGCCGAGCTCCTCGGCCTCGACGCCTGGGCCGCAACCGGAGCCGGCCAGGCCTATCTGGACGTGGCCGACTTGTTCACCCGGATTCAAGATGCGCAGTCCCGTCCGAGAATCGACAGCGAAAGGGCGGCCGGGCTGCAGACGCTGCTCGACCATCTCGAGGCGGTCGAGCAACGATGCGAGAGTCTCGACACCGATTTGATCCTCGCACGCGCACAAGCGGAGCAGCTGGCGGTCCGCGAGGTCGCGGCCGCCCGGGGCGGTCTACAGTTCGGTCCGCGTGGGCGGATCATCGACGGAGTCCGGCTGGAGGTGTTCGAAGCCCCCTACCAACCCGTCTCCTTGAACGAGGAATTGGGGGACGAACTGCGGCAGCAGGGAATCCCGATGATCACCCGGCAGGTGCGGGTGGACCCGACCGGCAGGATCCTGGTCGAGGAGCTCCCGGAAGCGGTACGTGCGGCGACCACGCGGCGCCAGGATCGGCTGTGGCAGCTGAGCACCGCCGAACCGGCCGTGGTGCCGCCGGGGGTGCAGCCCGCTCGGGGTGCGCGGATCGCTGCCGTACAGGACAAGCTCGCGCGCACGGCCGCGGTCCGGGCGCGAGTGTTCCCCACGCCGGTCGACCCGAACCGGATGACGCCCGCCGACGAATCCAGGCAGCGAAAGCTGCTCGCACGCATGGAGATGCTCACCGAGGAGCTGCGAAACCTCCTGGTGCAGCCCACGGCCGACGCGGTGGAGCCAGGCGATCGAATCCCATCGCCACAGTTGCTCGGTCGGCGCGATGCCGTCGTGGCCGCGCGCGAACGTGCGCGAGCCGCACGAGACCGGTGGCGCGACGAACGCGACCGGCTGGCCGCTCTGATCGACTCCGCCACCGACGAGTCGAAATCGGGAATCCACGCGGCGCACGTTTCCGCCACGGACAACACCGCGCGATTCACGCGGGAGTTCCACCGGCTGAGCGAGGAATCGGCACGGCTCACCCGGCTCGTCTTCGCCGCCGCCGACGCGGATTCACCGACACAGGATGGCCGAGAGTCGGCCCAGGGCGTGCTGCGCGCCGATGCGAAAGCACAGAGTCTGGTAGACGCCGCGCGGACGCCCGACCTGCTGCGGGTACTTCGTGAACTGCTCTTGGACCGTCTACGGGAGAAAGCCGGGCAACTGCGGTCAGCCGTGACGCCCACTCCGGAGCTGCGCGAGACAACCACCGAGCTGGTGGAGGCGTTGGAAGATGTCAACGCCCACCAAGACGCGCTGTCGCCTGACAGGGACCCGGCACCCGTCGACGCCTCCGATTTCGGAGCGGTTCAGCCCGATCCGCGCAACGGTGCCGCGCCATCTGCCGCCTCGAGCAGGCTGCACAGAAGCGCTGCGCGCCCGTCCGGCACACCGAGCGAGCCACCGAACAACCCGCAGGCATCTTCGACCGACCGTACAGATGAATCCGTCTCCGGCGCACGGATGCCGGAGGCCGACGAAAGCGCTGCGGCCGCCACGCATACCCCCGCAGATGTCGTTGCGGCCCTGCAGAACAGCCTGCCTGGCGCGGTCAAGCAGGTGCTCGACCAGATCGATGTCGAGCTGCGCTCCATGACCGATGCCGAGCGCCGCGACGCCGCAACCCGAGCCGACCTCACCCGTCTTCCCGGCTGGGTGGTCGACCGCCTCGCCCATGAAGCCAAGGCTCAGGAGCTCGCCCTCGACACAACGAGCCCCGAGCAGCGCGCCGAATGGCAGAGCCGGGCAGAACGACTCGACCACGAACTCGCTCACATCCTCGGCCTGCCACAGCCGGGTACCGGATGGACCGACCGCATCAGCAGCGACCCGCTGCACCACCTCCGCGCGCTCACGCGCCGCCCGGACGCTCCCGCCGAACTCCGTCACCTGGTCGACACCGCCACCCGTTGCCTGAATCTGCAGGACATCGCCGCAGCTGTCGAACCGCTGCACGGGGCGCTGGCCGACTGGCCCATCGCCGAACACATCGACCGGGCCGCCGCCATCGCCTGGGAACTCGCGTCGCAAGCCCGCGCCGACGGCGGCGGTACACCCGAAATCTCCGCTGCCATCCACGGCCAACCAGGTCGACGCTGGATCGAGATCCACGTCGGCGACGACAGCCGCACCTTGCCGGCGCGCGAGAGCGATGACCGCCCCGGGTGGCGCGCCGTCGACCTCCTCGACGCACACACCGAAACCTGGGGATGGGTGCTCCCCCGCAACAGCGGAAAACGAGTCTGGTTCAAGTTTTTCGAAACCGCCGACACCAGCGACCCCTCCCAACCACCCCACGACCTCATCCTCGACCTGCGCATACCGCAGGACTCCTTGCAACAGGGCCCGGGCCTCGCGCGGCGAGCAGTGCGACAACGCTTGCGACAGGCCGGCCACCCTGATCCTTACGACCTGACCGTCCTCGTATCCGACCTCGTCCAAAACGTCTACCGCTACGCCGACCAAGGCGACGCCCGGGTACGCATCCGGCTCGACGGAAACACGATTCACGTCGGGATCACCGATACCAGCCGTGGCCTGCCCGCACGACAAGAGGCAACCACCCAGGGCACCGTCAGCGCCGCCGCTTTCACCGATGACCAAGCCGCCGAATGGGCCGAAACCGGGATCGTCGCCGACACCCACGGTTTCTTCCTCGGCATGCTGGAAGCGATGGCCTCGGCCTGGGGTGTGATCCTGGAACGCGCCGGCGGCAAAACCATCTGGTTCGAAGTGCCGATGCCGCCACCTACGGCGCCCGGCACCAGCACCGATCAACCGCCGAACACACCCGCATCCGATCCGGACACCCCCGAATCGATCGGCATCGACCTAGGCGCCATCGACCTGACCGGACTCGGCCTTGACCTTTCGACCACCAGTTCGGACCCCGATCCCACCGACGCGAACGGTGGGACGCGGAACCGCTCCACCCCGCCCACGGACACCGACGGCCGGCGCCCACCCACGCCCGGCAACCGAATCGACCCTGTCGCACTCGCCCTCGATCCCGACGAATCGGAATCGCCCGATTCGACGGCTTCTACCCACCAGGCGCCGACCGACCTGAACGAACCCGACCCCGCGCCGCTGCCCACAATCCGGGAGCTGGTCGCGGATCCGGGAAAGCTGAAGACGTTGCGGCAGGAAGTCGACGCACTGCGGCGGCAACTCCTCGAGCTCAGCAACGGGCGCGCGGATCTGTCGAGCGCAGCAGCGGTGGACAGGTTGCTGGGGGCGCTGCTGCAACTCGAGCGAGAAGGCAAGCTGAACCCTCGCCAGGCCCGCGCACTCCCGCTGGTCGAGGAGTATCGCGAGAAGTCCGGTCTCCTCGACGACGCCGAACAAGTCCGCGGCCAACACCGGGAACACAAAGCCAATGCCGCTCGAGGGACGGATCAGCCGGAAGGCGCCAGGCCGACCACCGCCCACGGACCCGACCCCGTCGCTATCGACCTCGACTCTGACGAAAACCCACCCGCGGACCGGCAGCCCGGCAACGCGGAACTCCATGACACCCAACAGCTGGGGACACTGCGTGCCGCGGTTGCCGCGAGACTCGCGGGCACACCAGAGTTCTCGAACGATCCGGTACTGAATCGAGCGCCCGGTCTGATCGATGAATTGGTGGCCGCGCGGCGCAGGCCGGATACGCAGGTCCCGGTGGAACGGCTGCGGTTGCTGGAGCAGTTCGCGCACCAGACGTCGGCGTGGTTGGCCCGCGCGGACGAAGCCGCCGACGCAAACGCCGCCTACGAGCAGGGGCTGCGGGAAGGGACGTCGGCCGTCCTGCGGGCTCGGCAGGACGCCGCGGAGATCCGGCTCGGATCGGCTCTCGCCGCCGTCGCGGAGGTCTGGGCGCGGACCCGCCCGAGAACAGACACGCCGATCGTGACCCGGCCCGCGGACCACCTCCGGCCAGGAGAGACCGAACGGCTGCGCAAGGTTTCCGAAACGATCTTCGGGGAGATGGTGGCCGCAGGGGCAGCGGTCGATGAGGTGAGCACCAAGGACCGCCAACAGCTCGCCGAGGACACGCGGCGCTATAACACGCTGCGAGATATGTCGCAGTGGCTGGAGGAATTACTGACCTTCGCGGAGCAATGGGATACGACCTGGATAGGCCGGGAGCGCCTCTCGTTCCTGCTCGACCACTTCCGCGCGATCTCAGAGCTGTTGGCGGCGACCGAGCTGCGTGACACTGCGGCCGCCGCCTTGGCCGGTGCGACCGATCGAGAACTACGACTCGCGCAAGCCGCCGAGACCTACGGCATGGCCGACCGCGCGGTCCGCAATATCGCGGAGATGCTGGGCGAACCGCAGCATCTGGCGACGGCCACTCCTCCGGCGGCGCAACCCGGCGCACCCGTCGTCTGGCCCGGCGCGGACGGACAACCCGACTTCATCGCACAGACCCAGCCCCGGCAGCACGATCTCACCGAGCCCGGTCCCGACGAGTCGGTGTCGCGCGATCGAACCCCCGGGGACCGCGCAGCGCAGCCCGGATCGGAACACCCACGGGGACACCATGTCGAGGAACGCCGCGGCTCCGATGAAACCGCACCGCGGCGCTATGTCGAACAGAACCTGACGGTGGAGGATCTGGGTGCGGTTGCGGCAGCGAGCGATCGGGGCCGGCACGCGCACAACGAGGACGCCTTCGCCCTGATCCGAGTGAATGTCGGTGGCGAAGAGGCCACCGCACTGATCGTGAACGACGGTCTCTCCCGGCCGAAGGGCGGTCACCGCGCCTCCGCGGCCGCCAAGGCAGCCGCCCACGATTTCGTGGTGGCGGCACTGCGGGAGGCCGACCGCGACGGCCGGATCGATCCGGTGGCCATAGTCGAGGGCGCCGTGGCCGCCGCCCAGGAGGCGGTACTCGCCTTGCCCCCGGAGTCTCCCGCAGACAAGCCGCCCGCCACCACGATCGTGGTCGCGTTGCTGGAGTCGGGACGGCTCACCGTCGACTGGGTGGGCGACAGCCGCGCGTATTGGATTCCGCTGGACGGCGGCCCGGCGATCCAGCTGACCAGGGACGACTCGAAGGTCCAGGATGTGCTGGACGTCTTCGACGACACCACTCGTGAGGAAGCCGAACACTCGCCGATCGGCGGGCCGGGTCTCACCCACAACCTGGGCCGGTCCCTGGACGGGCTGAAACCGCGCGAGAAGGCCCGAGACATACGCGGCGACGGTGTCGTCCTGGCGGTGACGGACGGTGTGTGGGAACCGATCAGCCCCGACGACCCCGAACCAGTCGCGGCCATCGTCCGGCAGTCGCTCGCCGAGGCGCCGGGCGATCTCGGCGCCGTCACGCGCGCACTGGTGCGGGCAGGCATCGAAGCGGGCACAGCCGACGACGTGACCGCCGCGGCGGGATTCCTGTCGGCCGCGAAGGTCGACACCCCCGCGAGTACCGCGACGGACCACGACGGCCCCGCGACCCCGGCCGATCGAGGCGCTGACCCCGTCGCGATCGACCTCGGTCCGGACGAAGCCGATCCCACACCGGTCGGGTCGCGACAACCCGAAACCACACCGCCGCGGAACTCGCCGGAACACACCGGGACACGGCCGGACCCACAGCACGGCACGGCCGACGAGGCGAACACCGCCGGCAGAGTCGGCACCCCGTGGGACAGCGCACCGGGGCTGCGGCAGGTTCTCGAGCAGCATGTCGCGAGCGGGCGACCGGAGCTCGCGACCGCCCTGCTCCGCGAACGGTTCGAGGCCGAGATACCACGTCTCACAGCGGAGTTCGGCCAGCGGACAGCGCACGACATCGCTGACGAGGTGTGCGCTACGGCAATCGCCCGCCTCAGTCGGGCGGATCGCCGGAATATTCAGTTCTGGTTGAATGACATTGCGCGACAGACTATTTGGCATCATCGCCGTATCGCGGGGCCTTGGCGCAGCATCCGGGAGTTCGTCTCCGAATGCGCACAACTCGAGCAGACCGATCCCCTGGTCCGGGTGCTGGCCGAAGCCCGAACCACGGATGTGCGGCGTATCCTGGAGGGGTTGCCGAGGCACCGGCGTGACCGCTTGGTCCGCGCCTTCTGGCCGCCCACGGGTATGGGCACGCCACCCACCGCGCCCGACGGCACCGAATCCGATCGTGATGCGCTCTGGGTCGCAGCCCGCCAAATGGCCACAGCGGTGGCGGCCGCGGCGAACTTCCCTGCCCAGTTACCGGTTCGGGCCGCAAGCAGCACACCTCGGATCGCCCGGCCCAGCATCCCCACCGCGACGACGTCCTCGCCCTGGCTCACCAGCAGGGAACTCGAGGTGCTCAACCTGATCTACCAGGGTTTGACCCCCGCGGAGATCGGGCGACGGCTGGATGTCGACACGAAGGCGGTCACGAACTACCAGAGGAACGCGGCCAAGAAGTTCGGTACCACCGGCGCGATCCGGACGGTCCTGGCGGCCAAGCGGCAGGGGTTCGTCCACGACGGGAATCGACCACCGGCCGGTACCGTCCGCCTGTCCGGCGAGCAACGCCAACTTCTCCAGTTGATGGCCGACGGCCTCACGGATCAGGCCATCGCCGAGGTGCTGGGGGTGGCCACGCTCACCGTCAAGCGCCGCCGAGCCCGGATCGGTGCCGTACTCGGCGAGACGAAGCGAACTCCGATGCTGATGAAAGCCCTGCGGCTGGGAGCCTTCGACGAAGCCGCGAGCGAAGGCACCGCGCCGAGCGCGCCCCGCAGACCGGACACCGTCGCCATTGATCTCGGCGACCTCGACGAAGCTGCGCCGGTCACACCCCAACCGTCGCGCGCCGCTGGACCCGCGGAGCAGTCAGCGCAAGGCACCGCGACGCCCGGCGCCACCCCATGGGCTCGCCCCGGACAGAGCAAGACACCGCCGGGAACCGCAGCGCTCGATGCGAGCGTTTCACGACCCGGCCCACTGCTGCATCGAGTCGGGTGGACACCTTGGAAGGCCACAGCGTCCCGTCCCGAGGCCGCGCGGAACGCAGCCAGCACTCGCAAAGAGGTGCTCACGCGACTCGTGCAAGGCAAGACCTATAAAGAAATCGCGGCGGAACTCGAAATAACGCCGTGGGCGGTGCAGCGGCAAGCCACGTCGCTCTACGCCGGATTCGGCATCGAGGGGCGCAACGAGCTGGAAGCAGCGATCCGAGCCCGCCACGCCGGAAACACCGCCCCGCGCAATCCGGCCGCGCCGACCGAGACCACCGATCAGACACCGCAGACGGACTCAGCGCGCCGCCCCGGTGGCATCGACCCCGTAGCGATCGACCTCGGCGATGACACCGAGTCCGAGCATCCCGCACCCGCGCAGCCGAACACGCACGAAGCCCGGGACGACGCGAACATCCCCGAGCGGTGGCGCCGGGAACGTGCCTGGGATCAAGAGGTGATCACCGCGGTTCGCGCGGGCGACCTCGGCGCTTACCACCAGCTGTACGAGCGGTACTACGGATGGGGTATCGCTACCGCCATGGAGGTTCTCGGCGACCGGTCCGACGCCGAGGACGTCGTGGCCGACTGCTTCGCCGACCTGCTCGTGAGGATCCGCCGAGGTGAGGGTCCACAGGTCAGTTTCGGCGCCTACCTGCGTACGGCCGTTCGTCACCGGGCGTACACCGCCAGCGCTCGCGCCGGCCGTCAGGTCCCCACCGACGATATGGCGAAACTCGATCGAATCCAGCTGGGCGATGACCGAGCACCGGAGATCTCCGAGGACACCCCTATCGGTCTGGCATTCGAATCCATGCCGGAGGAATTTCGCACCGTGCTCTGGCTCACCGCGGTCGAAGGCTATTCCCCGGAGGAAGTAGCTGACCACTTGGGGTCTGCACGGGGTGAAGTGAGGGACCTGATCGCTCGCGCACGTGCCGAACTGGGCCGGAAGTTCGCGGCGGAAATGCCGCAGCACGGCCCGCTGGTCAGGGCATTGGCCGCGCTCGCGGCCGACAACGAAGGCCTCACCTCGGTGCTCGCCGAGGGCGGCGAAACGCTTGCGATGGATGACGAACGCCTGGCCCCGGATGTGGCCGTGATTCGAACAGCCCAGCATGAGCGGCTCGAACTGCTCGGCAGCGTAGTTCGACGCCTTCGCCCCGGACCGCGGGAATACTTCGTCCGCTGGTTCATGGGGCAGACAGTGGCCGACATCGCGGCCGCCACGGGGCGCGAGAAGGACCTCATCCGCAAGCGGCTGCACAATGCGGTTCGCACCGTGTCGATGGCGTTGTCCCACGTCGACTCGCCCGCTCTGCGGCGCTCCGAACCGCATCCCAGCGGACTCACCGATGAGGAGATGTTGCTGCTGGTCGAGGCGGTCTGGGCGCACGACCGAGATCTGCTGGAACCGGCGACGGCGCTGGTAACCGACGCCGAGCAGGCAGTTTTCCAGCCATATTTCCGGCACGGTCGGACAGTGCCCGAAATCGCGACGGCGCTTGACTGGCGGCCGAAGCGAGTTCGCCGCATGCTGCACCGCATCGCACGGCGCATAACCTCCACGCTCTCACCGGAGTTCGTGGAGCGGTATCTGAGTGGCGGACCGCTCCGGCGGGCCACCCAGGCCGATGTCGCCCGGGAAACGGGAGTCAGCACGATAACTGTGAAACGAGTTCTCGCTGGGCATCCGGAGGCCGGACCGGAGACGATCGAGCGAATCCGGGCGGCCGCGCGCCGCCTCGGTATGCGACGTGGACGGATCGGGATTGTCGCCGATGGCGACGAACAGACGTCGAATTCGCCGGTTCCCTCGGTACGCACCGATCACGATCGAGTGCCGTACCACCAGCGAGGTAGTGAGCTACAGCTCGTCCGCGCGACGTCGAAGAACGAGTTGCGGCGCCTGATCCCGTTCCTTTCCGAGGGAGACCAGAACGTCGCAACCCTGCTGCTCCTGGAGGGACTGCCCGTCTCCGTCACGGCGGAACGATTGAATCGCCCGGCAAGCTCGGTGCAACAACGCCAACATGACATCGCCGTCCTGCTGGCCGCGATGCTGTCGTCGGAGAATTGGGAACTACTGCTGGTCGAGGCGGTCCAAGCGCAGGAGCCGGTGATATTGGCTGCGTGTTTCCCACGGCTCACCCGTCTCCAGCAGCAGTATGCCGATCAGTATCTGGTACAGGGGCTTTCGACCCATGACATAGCGAGTGCCCGGGGCATCCAGCAGACGACAGTCAACAAGCTGCTGCGACGAATTGCCCACATACTGGCGGGAGAACTTCCGCCCACATTGGTGCGGCGTTATCTGCGGGCGGGCCCACTTCGTCGAGTGACGCTGATGGACATCGCCGTTCGGGCCGGAGTGACGGAGGGGACGGCACGCCGGGTACTCGCCGGCGGACACGCCGATCCGAAGACAGAGCGGCGGATTCGGACGGAGGCCGCTCGGCTCGGATGGGCGAGTAGGCGTCCCGGCGTCGTGGTGGACCATCCCGACGAGAAGTCACCGGTCCCCGCGGTCCACGAGGGCACCGCCGACTATCCGCGCCGCGGCAGGGCGTTTCGGATCATCCGATCAGCACCACCGGAAGTGCTGACGGAATGCATCGGTCAACTTCCGCCGGGACTGCAAACAGGCGGCGCCCTGTTGTACTCCGACGAGCTGACCATCGAGGAGAAGTCGAAGGCACTGGGTTTGTCCCCGGCGCGGGTCGCCGCGCTGCGGCAGGCTGCCGCGCCACGGCTGGCGACGTTGCTGTCCGCCGGCGTGTTGCTGACCGACGGCTCCGCGATGTTCCTGATCGAGGCGATCGCGGCGCACTACCCGGATGTGCTGAGGCCGTGCTACTCGCAGCTTTCACGCACCGAGTGGGAATACGCCGATCTGTATCTGGTGCAGGGGCTCTCGCAACCCGAAGTCGCTCGAGCGACGGGCCGCAGCCAGAGCACCGTCAAAGGCGCGCTGTATCGGATCGCGCACGTGTTGGCCGGGGAACTCCCACCAGAGTTGCTGTCGCGGGTGCTGAGCCGAGGCCCGCTCCGGCGAGTGACGCTCGATGATGTGGCCACTCGGGCGCAGGTAAGCAAGGCACAGGCAGATCGCGTGCTCAACGACCGCGGCGGAGCGAATCCCGAGACGACGAACCGGGTGCAGTCCGCCGCCACCGAACTCGGCTGGACGCAGCAGCGGCGCGGCATCGTGGTCGTGACCGACACGGGTGTCGAGCCGATCGAACCAGCGAGCGTGACGCCGACGACGCGTTCCACTACCTCCGATACGCAGCCGACGTCGACCGGTAACCGCATCGACCCCGTCGCCATCGATCTCGGTGATCCGGACGAGACGGCGGGCAAGGAGCCCGCTGAGTGGTCCGCCACACCACAGCACCTGACCCGCAAACACCCGGTGGAGTTCCTCGGTCGACCCGAGGACGTCGGCGGGGACGCGGTATCGCGGTTGAGCCCGGCGGAGGTCGGTGAATGGCTGCGCGACGAACTGCGCCGACTGACGGGCAATCCCTACGTCGAGGTCCAAGAATTCGACCGGCCCGACCTTGATCCGGAGACTATCCGTGAGATCGCACGCGCTTTGGTCGACATGGCCTCCCAGCACCCGCAGGTCGAGATCGACCGGATCGACATCGGCTGGCTCTCGTCGAAGACGGGCGCAGCGACTATGTCGAAGACCGATCCCATCACCGGTTCCGTCACAACAGAATGGATGACATTCAACGCCGACTTCGCCGCGAATCCGAACAAGCTCCATCGGTGGATTCAGGACCGAATCGCCTCTGGGATGGCGCATCCCAGCATGGCCGACCGTCCTGTGTATGCGATCGTCGTGCATGCGTACGGCCACATGCTCGACTACGCGGGACGGCGGGAGGCACGATACCGTGCCGAGGAAACGCTGTTCGATCATTACAAGGCAAATCGCCTGGGCAAGAATACTTACACGGCGTTCACGGCCTGGCTGCACCGTTACCTGACCGTCTACAGCTTCGACAAGAACGGCAATTTCAATCCGACCGAGGCGTTGGCCGAGGCCTTCGTCGATGTCGTGCTCAACGGCCGCGACCGTGTCAACGAACCGGTGGGGTTGCTCTACGACCTACTGGTGGACTCCGTCGCTGCACACCGAACAACGGCCGACAGCGGCGAGGTGTACCACTCACCGCCCCCCGAGCCCGAGCAGGAAGTTACGCGGGTCATCGGCCAGATGCGCGACCTGGAGAGTGCGCTCGGGCAACTGGCCGACAGCGCTGGAATGATCGACCCGACCGTGCTGCTTCATATCCGTGCGGAATTGAACGTCCTCGTGGACGACCGGCTGGCAGCCCGCCCGGATGCCGCGCGCCGGCACGATCAGACAATCGCCACGCTGCGGGATGTGACCTCTCGCTCGGACCTCGCCGAGAGCGATGTCCGAAGGCTCGCCGAGATCGTCCCGATGAAACGCAGCCGAGTGTCAGGGTTGTGGGCCGGGGCGAATGATCGCTACGTCCAAGCGCTGCTTGCGGCGGCCCGTTCGCTACTCGCGGATCTCGACGCCGACCGGCCCTCGCGCGTGGCCGTGGACCTGGCTGTCAGCGAATTCTTCCAAGGCCTCCGTGCCGCGGTCGACGATGTGGCGCGGAAGTTCTACTCCGGCAGTGGCTCCGAGTGGACCGTACAGCGCTTGCTCGACAACAGCCGTTCGATGCTGTCCGCTGCCGAGGCCGCTCGACGGGCCATCACCGACGCGTGGCGCCGCATCCCTGATGATCGGCTGCTGCCGCTGTTATCGGAACTCGCCCGAGGCCGGCTCAGCCGAGATGACGTCATCAATGCCGTCATCGCCAGATTCCCTGCGCCGCTGGGTGTGTCGGGCGTCGTCCGGGAAGCCGTGCACCGGGCGGAGAATGCGGTGTTGCGCAGCTACACCGAAGCCGCGGTGCGCGGGTACGTGTTCGGGGAGCAAGACGCGCGGACCATCACGGCCTTCGAAGAGGCCACAGCGAGGGTGCGCGCTGCGGTGGGTCTGTCAAAGACCGGTCGGGACCTGTCCGCCGAGGTGCGTGACGCCGTGGCGATCCGGCCGGGCTCTCCGAACACCGCACATCCGTCGAGGAACACAGGAACGACCTCGGGCAACAGCGCCGACCCCGTCGCGATCGACCTCGGCGACAGCGAGCACGAACCCGAACCACCGATCGACAATGCCGGACCCGACACGCATCGGTCCGAGCCGGGTTCGCCTGAGGATTCCGAGCCACAGCCGAGGGCGGACGGCAGCGCGACGCCGGGGCGGCCCGGCGACCTCCCACCGGAACAGCTCCGACAGCAGCTGGAACAGCTTGTCGCGCAGCGTCATGTCGAGCAGGCCGTCGCCCTGCTCCGGGAGCGCTTCGCGCACAACGTATTCCCCTGGATTCAGGCGAACCTGCGAATGCCGCGAGTAGCTCGGGAAGTCTTCGACGAGGCGTGCGCGCATGCGGTGGGACAGTTCGGCCGGATCGGGCAGCGCGACGTCGAGGAGTGGGTTGTCCTCAACGCCAGAAATATCATGGCCCAGCACCGCGAGATCGCCGAAATTTGGCGGCGCGTTCACAATTTCGTGGTCCGCGGTGCACTATTGCGCGCTTCGGATCCGCTCGCCACGGCGTTGGCCGCGGCGGATACCGTGCAGGTGCGGCAACACATGCGCGCGCTCACCCCGGCCCAGCAGCAGGAGCTACGCCGATTCGCTTCGAGGCGTTCGGGTCCCGATGCACGGTTCGTGATGCCCGGCGACCCCGCCGCCGAGCCCCTATCGCTGTGGCATGCGGTCTGCGAACTGGCCACGGCGGTTGCCGAAGAGGGCGGCGTGCAGGCGTCACTCCCGGATGCACCGAGTCCGCAGCGTGCGAAATCCATCCCCGGGCCAACCGCCGCGTCCCGGGACGAGCCTGGAAACCTTTCCCGCACACCGGATCCTCGTTCCGAGCCGACGGGCAATGCGGCTGTCCTACCGGATATCCCCGCCGAAACGACGGCCGCGGAATTGGTGGTGGCGCTGGCCCGCAACGCAAATGCCCGGCACCTGCCACCGATCGTTCGGGAGGCGCTGCAGACCGACCGGCAGGCGCTGGAGGACTGCATCGAACAACTCGCCCCGTCGCAGCGACAGATCCTCCAGCTTCGCTTCGAACTCGAGATGTCACCCGACCGGACCGCGGATTGGCTGGATCGCACTCCAGGAGCGGTCCGCACCGCCCAGCACGCCACCTTCGCTCGTCTCGCTCGTCTGCTGCAGGAGCATGCGGGCAATCAAGCCTTGTCGGTGGTCGAGGAGGCTCAGGAACACGATCTCGACGCATTCCAACGCTGTCTGACCGCCCTCGGGCCGAAGCAACATGCCGTCGTCAGGGACCGGCTCGTCCTCGGGCACACTGCCTCCGAACTAGCCGAAGCCCACGGAGAAGACCACCGCAATACGTTTTACCGTGGCATTCAACGACTTTCGTCTCTGCTGCTCGGCGACGCCCATGCGCGTCCCGGGGCAGAAGCCGATCGGGAACTGGTTCAGCAGGCCGCACAGGAAGCGTTCATACTCGCCCTTTACCGACTCACCAACGCCACGCATCGACAGACGCTGAAACTACGGTTCGTGCGCAACCTGCCGCGCGCGGAGGCGGCGGAGGAGGCCGGCGTCAGCACTCATGCGTTCGAGATGCGGGAGTCCCGCGCGATCCGCGCCGTCGCCGAACTACTGCGCCGCCCAACCACCGACACACCGGCAACGACCGAGACGCAGCCCCGCCCAACCACCGACACACCGGCAACGACCGAGACGCAGCCCCGCCCAACCACCGACACACCGGCAACGACCGAGACGCAGCCCCGCCCGGTGGCGCTATCGGATCGGGAGATCGAGATCCTCCGCATGCTACTGGCGGACATGTACTTCGGGGAGATCGCCGCGACGCTGGAGATCACTCCGGCAGCCGTCCGCACGGACGCCCAGCACATCTACCGCAAGCTTCGGGTAGGCAACCGGGCACAGCTCGCGCAGGCGGCACGGTCCGCCGGAATCGATCTCCGCTTCCCCGACGAGCAACCGGAAGCAGCCGCGAGCAAAGCACCATCCGGTGCCCGGATCGACCCCGTCGCCATCGACCTCGATCCCGATGAACCGGGCGCATCCGACAACGCCGAGACCGCCCGTCCGGCTGACACATCCCGCGAGGGCAGCGCCGCTCGCTCGCTCGAGCCGCCACGACACGAACCCCCACCCGAGCCGGCTGGCGCGGTCGTCGTCCACGGTGTAGATGAATTCGACGAGCTTGCCGATCTGGAGCCGGGACGGCCTGACGGCGAGATGTCCGGCGTCGTCTTCGCGGTCGGTGCGGACACCACCGTATCGACGACACTCGTCGCGCAGGCGGGCACCGACCACCGTCCCCGAACTTCGCTGTCGCTGCATACGGTCGAAACACCCGCATGGCACGACGAGGTGGAAGAAGCCCTGCACCTGCCTTACCTCCAGGTGCGAGTCGGAGACGTGACGGCGGAATGCCGGATCAGATACGTCGTCCACGACAACGGGTTCATCGACGCCTACGTCATGTACAACCACCCGGCTCTGCCAGGCAACGCCTTCCGTCTGATCCGCGCCACGATCGACGCCGCACTCCTCGAGCGCAGCTCCGGCGCCGCGGTGTTGGTCGTCGAAAGCTTCGAGGGGGATGCCGAGACGCCCCCGACCTCTGCCTCGCGGATGACGTCGCCGCAGGCGTACTGGCGGCCGACCGGCACAGGCTGGCAAGCCGACATGCATATCGGCCAATCCCGATTCTCGGACGCCGCTCGGATGCGTAGCACCGAGCCCACGGTGGATTGGTTGGTCGACCGATTGAGCGAATTCGGATGGGGAACCGCCGTAGACATTTCACGTGTGGCAGTCGCACTCCGCACGGTAGTTGCCGAGCCGCTGCAGCACAGCCGCGCCGAGATACAGATCGCCGTAACAGTTTCCGGACCGGCCGATCCGGTGCGGGTGGAAGTCACCGACAATGCCGTCCCGGACCGTGATCTGACGGAATCGATCGACGTCGACGACAGCGGCACATACGCTGTCGACGCCACGGCGCGGCGCGTCACATGGTTCGAGGTTCGAATCGCACCCCGCCGATAGCCCCTGCCGTCGCACCCCGCGACCAGCACATCGGCCGCGCAGCCCCCGTCGTCATCGACCTCGGCCCGCCTGGGACATCAGGCAGATGTCGGCAACTGGCGAGACCGATGACGTGCAGTATGCGATCCGCCGACCCGAACGGGCTACTTCTGTTCCGACCGCTTTCCGAGCATTTCCACCAAAGCCGAGGCGATAAGGGCCACGGCGCGGTCCTCGTCGCGAGCCAGTCGCCGCAAGGTATCCAGGGCGATGGTCCCCGGCATCTCCGCAAGCGCCTGGGTCAGTCGTATCCGCACCGCCGAGTCCGCTGCGTGGGCGACGAGTTCGCCGGCCAGGGCACTCACGATCCGGTCCGCCCATTCCGCGTCCCGCGCCAACATTCCCAAGAACTCGGCCGCCTCGACATCGTTCGGGCCCTCGACCACCGTGCGGACAAGTGCAGGTACAGCCCGGGTGACGCCCCGCGCACCCAGTGCGAGCGCCGCATGTCTGCGGACCGTCGCGTCCTCATCGTCGAGCGCGTCCGTGAGTACCGCGGTCGTTTCGTCGCCCGGCAGCTCGGCGAGCGCGAGCACCGCGCGCCGCCGGACGTCGACGTCGGCCGAGCCCATGCCAGACGCCACGCCCACCACACCGTCGCCGCCGGCCCGCGCGAGGGCCCACCGCAGGGCCCCGGCCACATACGGATCGGATTCGGTGAGCACCGCCTCGGCCAGCAGCTCGGCAGGCACCGCTACGTCCTCGGCCGGGGCCAGGACGGCCTGCTGCCGCCGGGCGGGGCTCTGCGAACCGAGTCCGTGCAGCAGCTCGACGATGCGCAGGACGTCTTGCCAGCCGGAGGGCTCGGCCGAATCGACCGCACGAAGCCGCTCCAGGAGTTCTCGCTCCCGGTTCAGTCGTTCTTCGGTCTTCCGAATGAGGTCGCCGACCAGCGCGGACGGGGTGAATCCGGCATCATCGAGAGCGCGTCCGATCTGGCTCAGTGACAGCCCCAGGGAGCGCAGGCCCTCCACGTGGAAGATCCGCCGGATGTCTTCCGGGGAGTATTCCCGGTACCCGCCCACGGTGCGGCCGGTCGGTCGGACCAGCCCGAGGGAGTCGTAGTGCCTGAGCATGCGGGCGCTCACTCCCGAGCGGCGCGCCACCTCACCGATCAGCACGCAGTCGTCTCCTCCCGATCCGGGCCGAGCGCGGCGACCCGCCGCGCCTCGTCGACGGCGAGGTCGAATCCGGCGTCCGGGTCGCGCAGGAGCCGCTCCGTGGCGCGCGCATGCGCCCGGACCGTCGGGTCGGGATTCGCCATCGCGGTCCGGAGAACCGGTTCGACCACCTCCCCGAGCGCGACGAGGGCGCGGCTCAGGCTCAACCGTACCTCCCGGTCTCCCCGGCCGAATTGCCTGGCCAGTTCCACGCCGAGCCATTCTTTCGCTTCGTCGGGCACGAGCACGACGGCAGCGCGCCACGCACTTCGCGCGACTTCATCGTCGATATCGTGCAGCAACGAGGGCGTGATCGCCGACCACGCGCGCGGATCCCCGATCTTGGATAGCGTGTGCAACGCTTGGCTGCGGGCCTGGGCCCGCTCGGAACGAACCTCCGTGAGCAGTTTCGGAACCGTGAGCTCCGACGGGAGCCGAGTCAGCGCCCACGTGAGCATGTCCCGCACGAAGAAGTCGGGCTCGATCGCGGACCGCTCCACCAGGACATCGACGAAACCGGGTGCGGGATGCGTGCCTATCGCCAGCGCCGCCTGGAGCCTCGTCGACGAGTTCGCGGCTGCCAATGCGTCGAGCAACCGGGTGTGTTGTGGATTCCTGTGTGTCGAATTGATGGGGACCACCTCCGACAGCCAGTGAAGGCCTTCACACAGTGCGAAGGTCAAGCGAATCTCGGGACGCTCGACCATTTCTCCCCCGCGATCACCACGTGGTCGAGGAAGCGGAGGCCTACGGTGTGGGCCGCTTCGGTGAGGAGGGTGGTGGTGCGGCGGTCATCGGAGCTGGGGGTCGGGTCGCCGGAGGGGTGGTTGTGCACGATGGCGAAGGCTCGGCCGTCGTGGCGGAGGACGGTGTTCAGTATTTCCCGGACGGGGACGGCGACCTGGTCGACGGCGCCTTCGGCGACGAAGACCTTCTGACGGAGGCGATTCTGCGCGTCGCAGACCAGCACGAGCAGGCGTTCGACCCGGCAGCCCGCGAACAGCGGGAGGGCGGCGGCGGCCACGTCGGCGGAACTGGTGAGCCGGGTCGACGTGTCCGGCCTGCCGCGTGCCCGTGCCCCGAGGTGGAAGGCGGCGATGATCGCGGCGGCCTTCGCCACGCCGATGCCCGCCCGGCGGGACAGCTCCTCCGGACGCGCGGACGCCAGCCCGGCGAGCCCGCCGTGCTCGACGAGCAACTCCACCGCCAGGTCCAGCGCGCTCGCACCGCGCCTGCCCTGTCGTAACAGCAGGGCCAGCAACTCCGCGTCGCTCAACGCGTGCGGCCCCAGTGCCAGCAACCGTTCCCGCGGCCGCTGCGCCACCGGTACGTCGACTAGAGAGACCGCCATGACTCCCACCCCTCGGTCACGCCAACAGTGCCCGGGATTCTGCCAGGGGCCACCGACAGTTCGGCCAGGACCGGACCGGGCCGCACCTGCCTCGCCGGTTCCTCGAAGTACCAACCCGAGAGCTCAGCAGCAGACGCCGAGGCACGTCCGCCCCGTTCCTTCCCACGAACCGTACGGACGACTCGGCAGCGCGACGCCGCGCCCATATGCTGGCTGATGTGCGGTTCGGTAACCGAGGCGGTCGCGAACTGGGGAGCTGATGGCGATGTGGTACCTGAAAGCGCAATGGCACCACGATTTCGACGACGAACCGGTCGAGCTGTTCAGCGAGATCGGTGACGACGGTTTCGAGGTGCGCAAGGTCGAAGTCTTCCGCGACGGGCACCGCGATTGGGCCGATTCCGATCGCGGCACCGGCACCACCGAACTCGGTCAGATCCCGGTTCCAGCGCCGGATGAGCTGAGCGAGGAGACCGAATTCACCGCACTCCAGATCGACGCCACGGAGTTCGACGAGGTCTGGCGGCACGCTCTCGACGAGCAACGGCCGACCTCGCCCCGATAGCCCCGTCCTAGCGGTCCACCACCGCGACGTCCGGTAGCCCCACGAACGCCTGCGCGGCGAGCCGCGCCAGATTGTGCAGCTGGCGCTCGTGCACGACGATCCGGCGCAAGGCCTCGTTGATGGTGGCGTCGCTGGTCGACGTGCCCATGATGGCGGCAGCCGCGGCGAGTAAGTCCTGGTCGAGATCGATCCGCACGGATTTCATGCGCCCTCCTTCGTACTTTCGCCATCTTGCGGCATGGCGCCCGCTCATGTCCGGCAAATCCGGAACTCGGCCTTGCATTCATACCCTACGGGGGTATAGTTCCACCCATGGAACACAGGCACCACCCGTCGACCGAGCACGCCACGCACGCCACGCACACCGCACAGCACGCCGGACACCACTCCCCCGCTACCTGGCGGATGGCGGCCATGGCGACGCTGCACTGCCTCACCGGCTGCGCCGTCGGCGAGATCCTCGGCATGGTGATCGGCACCGCGCTGGGCTGGAACAACGCCTCGACGATGGTGCTGGCCATCGTGCTCGCGTTCGTGTTCGGCTACGCGTTCACCATGCGCGGCGTGCTGCGGGCGGGCCTGCCGTTGGCCGCCGCGGTCGGCACCGCACTGGCCGCCGACACGGTGTCCATCACGGTCATGGAGATCGTGGACAACGCCGTGATCCTGGCGGTCCCGGGCGCGATGGACGCCCACCTGGACACCGTGCTGTTCTGGGCCACCCTCGCCGTCGCGTTCGCGGTGGCTTTCGTGGTGACCACGCCGGTCAACAAGTGGATGATCGGCCGCAGCAAAGGCCACGCGGTGGTGCATTCGCTGCACGGCGCGCACTGATCAGCACGCCGCCGGATCCGCGCCTTCCAGTGCCGGGATTGTCGGCTATATGCCCGTTCAGCTAGGCAGACTGCTCAGCTGAACGGGCTTTTGTTGTCGGCGGGTTCCGGCGGTGCTTGCATCGAGATATGTTCACCGAGGCGCAGCTGTACTCGCCGGTGACCCGCACCGGCGACGGCGATGTGACCGTGCACCTGAGCGAGGAGCACCCCGGCGTACACGACCCGGTATACCGGGCCCGGCGCAACGCCATCGCGGCGCTGGCGCTGGACTACGCGCCGGGAAAGCCGCTCCCGCACATCTCCTACACCGACGAAGAGCAGCAGGTGTGGCGAATCGTGTCGGCCGAACTCGCCCGCAAGCATCGCAACTATGCCAGCGCGGAGGTGCTCACGGCCGCCGAGGCGCTCGCGTTGCCCACCGATCACATCCCGCAACTGGACGAGGTCTCCGCCGCGCTGACACCGCTGACCGGGTTCCGTTACGCCCCGGCCGCGGGCCTGGTGCCGCTGCGGGAGTTCTTCGGTTCGTTCGCCGATCGGATCTTCCACTCCACGCAGTACATCCGGCATCACTCCGCGCCGTTGTACACCCCCGAGCCGGACGCCATCCACGAGATCATCGGTCACGCCAACCAGATCGCCAGCCCTCGCTTCGCGGCGATCTACGCGACGGTCGGTGCGGCGGTCGCGCGCTTGACCACCGACCGCGCCCTGAAATTCCTCGCCGACGTCTTCTGGTTCTCGATGGAGTTCGGCGTCGTCCGGGAACACGGCGAGGTCCGCTGTTACGGCGCGGGCCTGCTGTCGTCCTATGGGGAGATCGAGGAGTTCCGGCACGCCGAGCTGCGCCCCCTCGACATCGCCCAGATGGGCACCGCGACCTACGACATCACGCACTACCAGCCGGTTCTCTACTGCGCGGACTCGATCGCCGAGATCGAGGACGTGATCGGCGGCTTCTTCGCGACGATGGACGACGAAACACCCGATCGCTTGCGGCACGCGGGCACCGCCCCAGCGCGGTAGCGCCGGGTCACGACCTCAGGACTCGGGCCGCGGCGCGAGCGGCATGCCCGCGTCCAGGAAATCCAACGTGCGGGTGATGTTCTCGACGTTCAACGGCGTCATCGTCGCCATGCCGAGGGCCGCGCCCGCCATCGCGCCCGCCGCCACCCGCACCTCGAAGTCGTCGGCGGCCCGGCCGAGATGATCGGCCAGCAGGCTCGCGATGAGATCGATGCTGCGGATGATCTCCAAGCCGATGGCCGACCGCAGCTCCGGCACGTGATACAGCAGTGCCTGCCGCTCCTGTTCGAACGCCAGCTCGGCGGCGGGCAGATTCCCGAAGACCTCGAGCACCGCGTTGCGGAAGGCCGCCATCGGCTTGATATCGCGCGACTGACGCCGCAGCGCCTCGAGCATCAGCGGATCCAGGTCGTCGGCGAGCACCAACTGTTCCTTGGACGGGAAGTAGCGGAAGAAGGTGCTCGGCGAGACATCGGCGGCCGCGGCGATCTGTTCGACGGTCGTCTCGTTGTAGCCCTGCTCGCGGAACAGCCGGAATGCTTCGAGACGAATCGTCCGGCGGGTCCGTTCCTTCTTCCGCTCGCGCAAACCCTGCGCCGTCCCGTTCGCGGGTAGCTCAACCGACATGTATTGATTCTGCCGCACCCGGCTCCGCCGCCCGCGCGGGTTGCCGGGCACGCACCACGGTCGCCGCGAGCACGGCCGCCAGCAGGCACAGCCCCGCGCAGGCCCAGAGCATCGCGCTCATGCCGCCGAGGAAAGCCGTCTGCACCTGGTGCAGCATCGACGGATCACCCAGCTTGCGTGCCGTGGCGACCCCCGCGTTCACGCCGTCGTCGATCGGTTCGCGGTTCAGCGCGCCGAGTTCCGATCGGTACCGGGTGGACAGCACGGTGCCCAGCACCGCGACGCCGATCGTGCCGCCCGCTTGGCGCAGGGCCTGCAACAGCGCGGAACCGGAGCCGGAGCGCTCCGCGTCCAGTTCACCCATCGCCATGCCCATCGCGGCGGGCATCACCAACCCCATTCCGGCGCCGAGCAGCGTCAGCCACAGGGCGGTGAAGCCGTAGCCGCTGTCCACCGTGGTGAGCGCGCCCAGCACCAGCGAACCGGCCAAGAGGGTGAACCCGGCGGTGATGACGATGCGAAGGCCAAGTTTCGGCAGCACCTTGTCGACCAGCCTGCTGCCCACCAGCAACCCGCCGATCAGCGGAAGCAACCGCAGGCCGCTGCCCAGCGCGTCCACGCCGAGCACCGCTTGGAAGTATTGCGGAACGGTGAAGAACATGCCGAACATGGCGAAGTTCACCACGATGGAAAATGCTGTGCCCCAACGGAATCCATCTGCCGCGAACAACCCGAGGTCGACCAGCGGATGCGTGGTCTTGCGCTGCCAGGCCAGGAACGCGCCGAACAGCAGCACACCGGTCGCGACGGTCGCCCAGGCCGGGCCGTCGCTCCAGCCCTGCTCACCGATCCGGATGAAGCCGTAGGTGAGCCCGAGCATGCCCGCCGCGGACAATGCCACTCCGGGCAGATCGATCCGGAAGCGCTGCGCGCTGCGCGATTCGGGCACGAGTACGGCGACGGCGAGCGCACCGATCACGACCATCGGCACGTTGATCAGGAACACCGACCCCCACCAGAAGTTGCGCAGCAGCCAGCCGCCCACGATCGGGCCCAGTGGCAAGCCGATCGCGGTCGAGGTGATCCAGATCGTGAGCGCGCGCTGGAGATCGGCCGGTTCGGGGAACATCGCGGGCAGCACCGACATCGACAGCGGCATCATCGCCGCCGCCGCGATACCGAGCACGACCCGCGCCGCGATGAGCTCACCGGGCGAGCCGGCCACGGCACAGGCGACGGACGCGATGCCGAACAGCGCCAGGGCCGCCAGCAGGAACTTCTTGCGGCCGTAGCGGTCGCCGAGCGCGCCCGCGGGCAGCATCACGGCGGCCAGCGCCAGCGTGTAGGCGCTGCTGAACCACTGCAGCGCGGCGGTATTCGCGTTCAGGTCGACCGCGAGCGTGGGCAGCGCCACGGTCAGCACGGTGACGTCGAGCCCGATGGTCAGCATCGCCACTGCCAGCGCGCCGAGGGCAAGCCAGCGCCGGGGCGAGTCGTTCTTCATGACGCCTCCAAAAATGGGAGTTGCAACCTTTTGATAGTAACTGTCATTTAGTAGAGTCTGTCAATATCTTGTCCGGACCTGCCGAGCGTGTGCGGCCGATCACCGGATCGCTCGCTAGGCTCATCGGCGATGAAGATCACTCGCCGTGCCTTGCTCTGCGTGGGCGTCGTGCTGGCCGTCGCCGCGATCGGAGCGACGGCCGCGCCGTCGCTCGCCGAGCCCGGCACCACTACGCCGTTCACCACCCCGAACACCGACGGCTGCCCGCAGAAGACGTTGCCGCCCGCGCCGATCGACGCCTCCGAAGTGCCCGCGCCCGGACAACCGACCCCGGCCCCGCTGCCGATCCCCTCCCCGCCGATCGGCGGCGCGCGCCTCGGCGAGTGCGGCGTGGTGCTTCCCAAAGCCGCGCCACCCGCCCCGCAGGACATCTCGGCGACGGCTTGGCTGGTGGCGGATCTGGACAGCGGCGAAGTGCTGGCCGCGAAGGACCCGCACGGGCGTTACCGGCCCGCCAGCACGATCAAAGTGCTGCTGGCCACGCTGGCGCTGCGCACGCTGCAGCTGGACAAGGTGGTGGTCGGCACGCAGGCCGACGCCGATGTCGACGGCACCCGCGTCGGCATCGGGCCGGGCGGCCGATATACGAACCGGCAGCTCATGCAGGCGCTGATCATGGCTTCGGGCAACGACGCGGCGCATGCCATCGCCGCGCAGCTCGGCGGCGACGCGGCGACCGTCGCGAAGATGAACGACTTGGCGAAATCGTTGCGCGCCATGGACACTCGCACGGCCACGCCGTCCGGGCTGGACGGGCCCGGGATGAGTACCTCGGCCTACGACCTCGCCGTGCTGTTTCGCGAGGCCATGACCATCCCGCTGTTCGCCGAGCTGATCCACACCGAGCAGGTCGACTTCCCGGGCTACCCGGCCGACCCGGCGATTCCCGGCGACACCGACCGTCCCGGCTACCCGATCGGCAACGACAACCAGTTGCTCTACAACTACGACGGCGCGCTCGGCGGCAAGACCGGCTTCACCGACGACGCGCGCCAGACCTTCGTCGCCGCCGCACAGCGGGGCGGCCGCAGACTCACCGTCACCCTGCTCAAGGCCGACGTGCAACCGTTGCGGCCCTGGGAACAGGCCGCCCGCCTGCTCGATTACGGATTCGCCCTGCCCCGCGGCGCCGCGATCGGCAACCTGCCCGGTGCGGTGGTGCCCCAGCGGGACCAGAGCGCGGTCACCTTGGCCGCGCCGCCCACGGCGGGCAGCGACCGGGCCACGCCTTCGGTGCCGGGCAGCGACCCGTCCGCCATGCCCGCGGCCGAGGATCGCCGGACCGGCGCCAGAACCCTGCTGATCATCGGCGGCGTCCTCGTGGTCGCCGCGCTGCTGCTAGCCGCACGGCAGGTCAACCGGCGGCGCTGATCGAACCCGCGCACGAGCCACTCGGCGCGGTGGACAGATCAGCGACGTCCGGGCAACTTACGTAGGCCGGAAAGCGCGAGGGCGGCAAGCGCGCCCGCGCCGAAGTAGGCGGCGCCCACGCCCGCCGATATCTCGCGTGCGCTGACCCGCGGCGCTATCACGGCGGGTCCGGGTGCGGGAATCTCCGCTTCCGGCTCGTTCTCCGCCGCGGTGGCGGCCCACGCGGTGGCGAACAGGACGATGCGGTAGGTGACGTAACTGAACACCATCAGGCCGATGATCGAGCCGAATGTGGCGCCCGCGGGGCTGCTCAGCACCGATCGCAGATAGATCGACGCGACGATCTTGAACACCTCGAACACCAGCGCGGCCATGGCAGCCGCCTTGGCGGCGCTGGCCAGCGTCACCGGCTCCCGGGGCAATCGGGCGATGACCCACGCGAACACCGCCCAGGAGGCGAGGAACCCGAGCGAGGTGGACAACAGCCACAGCAGCACGCCCGCCCCGGGCGCTTCATCGAGGCCGATGCTCTCGAGCAGCCGCCTGCCGAGGGTGCTCGAGGCCAACGCCGACAACCCGAGCGACACGGCGAAGGCGAGCCCGAGACCGACCAGCGCCCCCAGATCGGAGAGCTTGGTCATCAGCCAATTGCCGTCCGGGGACTTCTGCTCCCATTGCTCGGTGAGCGCGGCACGCAGGTTGGCCATCCAGCCCAACCCGCTGTAGACGCCGGTGACCAGACCCAGCACGCCGACCGTGCGCCGCGACTCCACCGCCTGATCGACCAGGTCGTTGAGCTGGGTGCCGAACGAGCCGGGAATGTTCTCGACGATCTTGGACCGTAACTCCTCCAGCAGCTCCGGATTGCTGGACAAGACCACGCCCGCGACCGAGAAAGCGATCATGAGCAGCGGAAACAACGACAGCACAGTGAAATACGTGATACCCGCCGCGTAGTAGTCGCCGCGTTGCCGCTGATAGCGTCCCGCGGTGCGGACCAAGTGGTCCAGCCACGGCTGCGCCTGAATCCGGCGTTCGATCCCGGCTTTGACATTGTCGATCACCTGCACCATTCGCCCCTTCGACCAAGAGACCTCACACCGGTGTTACCCGGCCGGGCGCGCGACAACCGCCCAGCGAAGGCGCGGCAGCCTAGCGGCTCAGCAAGCCGACCCGGTCGTAGACCTGTGCGAGGGTGTTGCCGGCGATCTCTCGCGCGCGCTCGGCTCCGGCGGCGAGTACACGGTCGAGTTCACCTTGATCCGACATGTACTCTTGCACCTTCGCCCGCAACGGCGTGACAAATTCGACCAGCGCGTCCGCCACGTCGGCTTTCAGCTCGCCGTAGCCCTTACCCTCGAAGTCCTTCTCCAGGGTGACGATCGGCGCACCGGTCAGCGAACTCAGGATCACCAGCAGGTTGCTGACGCCCGGCTTGCGCTCCGGGTCGTACCGGATCTCGCGTTCGGTGTCGGTGACCGCGGATTTCACCTTCTTCGCGGTGACCTTCGGGTCGTCGAGGAGGTTGATCAGGCCCGCGTCGGTGGAGGCGGACTTGCTCATCTTCGCGGTCGGATCCTGCAGGTCGTGGATCTTCGCCGTGCCCTTGACGATGTGCGCCTCCGGCACCACGAACGTCTTCTTGAACCGAGTATTGAAGCGCTGGGCCAGGTTCCGGGTCAGCTCCAGGTGCTGACGCTGGTCCTCGCCGACGGGCACCTGATGGGCGCGGTAGAGCAGGATGTCGGCGGCCATCAGCACCGGGTAGGTGAACAGACCGACGGTCGCGTTCTCCGCCCCCTGCTTCACCGACTTGTCCTTGAACTGGGTCATCCGGCTGGCCTCGCCGAAACCGGTGAGACAGCTCAGCACCCAGGCCAGCTCGGCGTGCTCGGGTACCTGGCTCTGCACGAACAAGGTCGACTTCTTCGGGTCGATGCCCAGCGCGAGCAGCTGCGCGGCGGCGGCCTTGGTGCGCAGCCTCAGCTCCTTGGGCTCCTGCGGCACCGTGATCGCGTGCAGATCCGGGATGAAATACAGCGCGTCGTAGTCGTCCTGCATGGTCACCCAGTACTGCAGCGCGCCAAGGTAGTTCCCTAGATGAAACGAGGAGCTGGTCGGCTGGATCCCGGACAGAACCCGCTGTTTGCGTTCGGCGGCCGGGCTGGGCGCAGGACTGGACATACCCCGATCTTCGCATGCGACTCAAGCCGAATTTCGCTGCACCCAGTTGCGCGGGTCCACTCCGGGCATGCTCGGCCTGCCGCCGCTGACCAGTTCGCGCTCACGCCGGGACAGCATTTTGTAGACCGGCGCGCTCGGGCCGGCGAGCGTGTCCCGCAGCACCGGGGGCACCAGCGGAACCGACACGTGCGCGGTGCGGACCGCCTGGGAAAGCCCCCGGTAGGCGACCTCCTCGACCGCGCCCCAGCGCATGCCGTACATCCGCCGGATGCGGGCCGGCAGACTGCCCTGCACCAGCAGGTAGAACGCGGAGGTGACCTGCTGCATCGGCACGCCCTGCGAATACGGGACGCGCTGTCCGGCCAGGTAGGAACCGACCAGCCGCGCCTCGTCGGTCAGGAACAGTTGGTCGGAGGCGAGATAGTCGTCGAAGTAGGCCCGGAACCCGGCGTAATCGGCCGGTGCGGCGTCCGCGGGCATCCCGAACAGCTCGGCCCAGCGCACGTAGTCCTGGTAGAGCCCCTCCCGCTCGCCATCGGTCATGGTGCGCACCAGCAGGTCGTACATCACCTCGGCGGAGTCGAACGTGAAGGCCATCGTCATGAACATCAGGTGCGGGTCGAGCGCGGAGTATCCGGTGCCTGCCGGATGGTGGGCTCCGGCGTCCTCCGGGAGCGCGCCACGCACCTTGACGTGCCGTTTCCTGGTGAATGCCAGCGCGCGGTCGGCCTCGGCTCTGCTGCCGAGGAACACCGCCTCGAACAGGCGGCCGGTGAGCGCGAGCCGGGTGTAGGGCGTCATCCGGTGCTCGGTGTTCTCCGCGGTGCCGACGTAGAGCAGCGGGTGCACCGCGCCGATCACCAGCGCGCGCAAGCCGTAGGTCAGCCCCACCGCGCGCTTGCTCATCACCCGCCGGACCATCGAGTGGTCACTGAAATAGCCGGGCTCGGACATCGCCGCCTCCTCGTCGAGAACATCTGGCAATAGCATCCACCAGAATCCGCTATTCTGGCAAGAGATACCTCCAGAATGTTGCCGAGCCGCGTCCGGCGTGGACGGCGAGGTAGACGCTGGGACCTGAGGCACCTGTAAGAATCGAACTGTGACGGCGCAACGAACCTATGGAGGCATATCCGCCGAGGAGCGCCGGGCCCAGCGGCGCGGCGCGTTGCTGGAGGCCGCGCTCGAGATCATCGGCACTGAGGGGCTGGGGAAACTCACCGTGTCGGGGTTGTGCGCGCGGGCCGGTCTCAACGAGCGGTACTACTACGAGAACTTCGACAGCCGCGACGCCGTGCTCACCGCCCTGATCGACGGAATCGCCGCAGAACTCGCGGCGGCCATTCTCGCGGCCGTGCGCACCGCCGCGCCGGACACACGCGCCACCGCGCACGCCGCGATCACCGCCGGCGTACATCTGCTCACCGACGACCCACGCAAGGCGAAGGCAGCGTTGATCGCGGGCATGGCGACCCCGGAACTGCGCGCCCGCACCACCGAGACGGTCCGCGGATTCGCGCGGATGGTGGCCGCGGAGGGCACCGACTTCTACCGGATGCCCGACTCGGCCCCCGCCTCGGCGGTCGACTTCCGCGCCCTCTACCTGGTCGGGGGGCTGGTGCAGACGCTGACCGCTTGGCTCCAGGGCGATCTGAACCTCACCCGCGACGAACTGATCGAGCACACGGTCGACGTCTTCGTCCTGCTCGGCGAGGACCTGGCCGACAAATTGCGGTAACGGCCCCGGTCACAGCCGCAGCGACACGTCCTGCAGATCGGGCGCGTCGCCTTGCAGGACGACCCGGAAGAGCACGTCCCGCCGCGACCAGTAGGCGGCGCAGTCGCGCATGGCCTCGGCGAACCAGTCGCGCTCGATCGGCTCCTCGGCCAGCAACTCGGCCGACTCGCGCACCACCGCAACGTATCCGGCGCCTTCGCCGAGGAAATCGTCCAGGTCACGCAGGCATTCGTCGAATGCGTCCTTGTTCTCACCGAAGTAGTACGGAAACTGGAACGCGGCGGCGAACTCGTCGAACAGCCGGGCGGTGGTCGGCATCTTCGCGCCGCGCAGCTCGCGCACCAGGTAGCCGGAAGGCGCCTTGTCCCGCACCGCGCTGAACTCGGCGGCGTCGACCGCGAGCGCGCCGAACGTGACGCGCGGCGGCGCGAGTTCCGCGCTGGGCGGCGCGTCGTCCGCGTCGGGACGGGCAAGGAACTGCGACAGCGTGACGGTCTTTGTCATCAGCGCATCCTCGTGAAGGTCTGGTAGTGGTCGCCGGTGTACCAGGCCGAGCCGTCGCTGCCGGTGACGATGCGTTCGGCGTCGCGGGATCGGCCGGGCTGCTTGGGATTGACGTCCCATTCCTGATAGGTGATCGGTTTACCGGAGCCGTCGGTGGTGGGCAGGTCGCGGCCGCGGTTCTGCCATCGCTCGCCCCCTTTGGTGCCCGGGGCGTTCGCCGAGTCCGGCCACCGTCGCGCATCGATCTCCCGCAGGGTGACGTACGCGCGTTCGGGGACGCCGGCCGCCTGGGTGACCGGTGACGCGCTGTCCGTACCGTGCGGTGCCGTGGCGGTCGAGGTGACCGTGCCCGTCACGACGGTGGTCGGGGTGGATGTGGTGGTATCGCCGCCGTCGTACAACGCGAGCACCGCGGCCAGCACCACCAAGGCCACCGCGCCGAGCAGTCCGAGGCCGCGCTTGATCGACCGGTTCATCGGTACTGCACCGTGACGGGGGCGTGGTCGGACCAGCGCTGGTCGTAGGCGGCGGCGCGCTCCACTATCGCGGCTTTGGCGCGGGTGGCCAGATCGCCTCGGGCCAGGTGATAGTCGATGCGCCAGCCGCTGTCGTTGTCGAACGCGCGGCCACGGTAGGACCACCAGCTGTACGGACCGTCGACCTCGGGATGCAGCTTGCGCACCACGTCGACGTATCCGGCGGCCAGCAGTTCATCGATCCACGCCCGCTCCTGCGGCAGGAACCCGGCCGACTTCAGGTTGCCCTTCCAGTTCTTCAGATCACGCTCGGTGTGCGCGATGTTCCAGTCCCCGGCGACCACGAAATCCCCGGTTCGGGTCGCGAGGTACGCGCCGAGCTCGGCCATGAAGCGATACTTCTCGTCTTGGCGAACCGTGCCCGCGTCACCGGAGTGCACGTAGACGCTGGCCACGGTGACGTCGTCGAAGTCGGCCTCGAGATAGCGGCCCGCGGCCGCGAACTCACTGCTGCCGAAGCCGACTCGCACCGCGCTCGGCGCCCGCCGGGACAGGATGCCGACACCGGCGCGGCCCTTGGACTCCGGCTCGGCGTGCGACAACTGCCATCCCGCGTCGAGGGCGGGGGCCAGCGCGGCCCTCACCTGCTCGTCGGTGGCGCGGGTCTCCTGCACGCACACGACGTCCGCCTCGGTGGCCGTGAGCCAGGCCAGCAGCCCCTTGCCCGCGGCCGCGCGGACACCGTTCACGTTCACTGTCGAGATATACGGCACCCCACGACCGTACAATGCGGGTCAGATGAAGTCCCCCGGACACTGCCGTCCAGGAAGGGGTGATGACGATGTCGTCCGACACCTCCCAGTCCTCCTCCGCCGCCGTGCGCGGATCCACCCGGGCGAAACAGCCCCAGCCGATCAAGGCATTGCATGTGGGTTCCGGCGACCCGCTGCTGTTGCTGCACGGATTCATGATGTCGCCGCACTGCTGGGAGCAGACCGCCGCGCGACTGTCGACGCACTGCGAAGTGTTCGCGCCCGCGTTCGCGGGCCACTGGGGCGGTGCGCCCGCCGAGGGCCCGGCGGTGAACGTGTCGACGCTGGCCGACCGGATCTGCGAACAGCTCGACGAACTGGGTTGGCGCACCTGCCATATCGCGGGCAACTCGCTCGGCGGTCTGGTCGGCGTCGAACTCGCCCGCCGCGGACGTGCCCGCACCCTGACGCTCATCGCGCCCGCGGGCGGCTGGCACGCGCCCTCGCTGACGCAGTGGCGGGTCAATCTCAAATTCCTCTCCCTGGTGCCGATCGTCGAAATCGGCAAGCGCTTGGGCGGATTCGCGATCGGCAACAGGCTCGCCCAGCGGATCGCGCTGCTCGCCCTGAGCAAGCAGGCCGCCGCGGTGCCCCGGCGCGACGCTGCCGCCGCCCTCGCCGCCGCACTGCACTGCCCGGCGATGGTGCCGATGATTCTCGGCGCGATGCGGGCGCCGGCCCAGGAAGACCTCTCCACCCTGCGCACGCCGGTCCGGCTGCTGCTCTCGGAGTACGACCGGGTGATCCCCAACCGCGTGTACGCCCGCCGCTACTTGAAGGAACTGCCCGAATCCGCCGACCGCATCCTGGTCAACGGCGTCGGCCACGTACCGATGCTGGAAGCGCCCGACCGCATCGCCACCCTCATCGCCGAACACGTCTACGCCAGCCGCACCCGGTTACGGGCTGTGTGATTTTCCAGCGCCTTCGGCGCTGGGTGTTCGCGGCCCCCTTGTGGCTCGCGTTTGCGCGACCGCCGCTTGCGACTTCGTCGCCTGCGCGACGGCCGCGCAAACGCGAGCCGGGCCGCGAACGGGCAATGCTCGGTCTCGCTTCGCTCGAAATCTGGGGTCGAGGTGCGCTGGGCGCGTCAGAGGCCGAGCGCTACGGCCCGTGGCTCGCCGTTTCGAGAGACTCCTTTGGGTGACCGCCGCTTGCTCGTTCGTCGCGGACGCGGCGGCCGCGCAAACGCGAGCCGGGCCGCGAACGGGCTATGGCTCGCGAAGTTGTCGACTTACTGCGCCAGCAATCCCTTCGCGATGTGGGTCACCTGGATCTCGTTGCTGCCCGCGTAGATCATCAGCGACTTGGCGTCGCGGGCGAGTTGCTCCACGCGGTACTCGGTCATGTAGCCGTTGCCGCCGAAGAGCTGGACCGCTTCCATAGCCACCTCGGTGGCGGCCTCGGAGGCGTACAGCTTCATCGCGGAGGCTTCGGCCAGGGTCGGGGGTTTGCCCGCCCGGCCGCGCTCGAGCGTGTTGAACACCATGTTCTGCACGTTGATCCGCGCGATCTCCATCTTCGCCAGCTTCAACTGGACCAGCTGGAATCGCCCGATCTCCTGGCCCCAGAGCTTGCGGGTCTTGGCGTACTCCACGCACAGCCGATGACACTCGTTGATGATGCCCAGCGCCATGAACGCCACGCCGACGCGCTCGGCGGTGAAGCTGGACCGCGCGCTCTCCCGCCCGTCGCCGCCCTTGTGCTCCTCGGTCTCGCCGAGGAGCCGGTCCCGGCCGACGCGCACGTTGTCGAAGAACAGCTCACCGGTCGGCGAGGAATGCAGGCCCATCTTCTTGAACGGCTTCCCCTGGGTGAGGCCGGGCATGCCCTTGTCCAGCACGAAGGCGAGCACTTTGCGGTCGCGCTTGTCGCCGCCCGCGCCGTCGTCGAGCTTCGCGTAGACGATCATCACGTCGGCGTACGGACCGTTGGTGATGAAGGTCTTCTGGCCGTTGAGCAGGTAGTCCTCCCCGTCGCGCTTGACGTAGGTCTTCATGCCACCGAACGCGTCGGAACCGGAGTCCGGTTCGGTGATCGCCCAGGACGCCACCTTGCGCATGGTGACGATGTCCTCCAGCCAGCGCTGCTTCTGAGCCAGGGTGCCTCGCGACATGATCGTGGTGGCGCCCAGACCGATGCTCACCCCCATCGCGGAGACCAGGCCCATGCACACCCCCGACAGCTCGCCGATGAGCACCGCCATCAGCGATTCCTGTCCGGCGAACGGGCTCGCGCCGGAACTCTTCCGCTCCGGTTCCGGCTCCCCCGCCGCGCGCGCCTCCTGCTTGGCCAGCATCTTCTGCACAGCCTCGCCGCCCATCACGTCGATCCCGAACTCGCGGAACAACTTCCGGATGACGGGGTACGGCGGCAAATCGCCGCTGTCGAGCGCGTCCAGATTCGGGCGGATCTCCCTGTCGATGAACGCCCGGACGGCGTCGCGGATCAGCAGATCGGTCTCGGACCATTCGAACATCGTCGTTCTCCTCACATTCCCCGAGGTCAGGGCAGCCGGGCGGCGATGTCGTCGATCAGCCAGGGACCCTCGGTCTCGATGGTCTTCACATCGTGCCAACCGGCCAGCTCCGAGATCGCGCCGCCCTGCACCGCGAATACCTTCCCGGTGATCGGGCATGCTTCGGCGGCCAGATAGGCGACCAGCGGCGCGATATTGGCCGGCGCGAACGCGTCGAACCCGCCTTCGGACGACTCCGCCTCGGCCGCCAGCATCTCCCCCATACCGGGAGTGGCCAGGGTGAGCCGGGTGCGGGCGATCGGCGCGATCGCGTTGACCCGGACGCCGTAGCGCGCCAGTTCGTCGGCGGCCACCAGGGTCAGCGCGGCGATCCCGGCCTTCGCCGCGCCGTAATTGGCCTGACCGGGATTGGGCAGCGTGGTGCCCGACGCCGAGGCGGTGTTGATCACCGCGGCCTTGGGCTGGTTGCCCGCCTTGGACTGCTGCTTCCAGTACGCGGCGGCGTGATGCAGCACCGCGGCGTGGCCCTTGAGATGCACGGCGATCACCGCGTCCCACTGTGCCTCGGACATGCCCGCGAGGAAGGCGTCCCGCAGGATGCCCGCGTTGTTGACCACGACGTCGAGCCCGCCGAACTCGGCGACCGCCTGGTCGACCAGCTTCTGCGCGCCGTCCCAGGTGGCGACGTCGTCGGTGTTGGCCACCGCCTTGCCGCCCGCGGCGACGATCTCGCGCACCACCTCCTGGGCGGGGCCGGTGTCGGTCCCCTCGCCCGCGTTGCTGCCGCCGAGGTCGTTGACGACCACCGCGGCCCCTTCCTTCGCGAACAGCAGTGCGTGCTCGCGGCCGATGCCGCGCCCCGCGCCGGTGATGACGGCGACCCGTCCGGCCAGTACGCCCATGTGTTGTCTCCTGAAGTCGCGCCGATTCCGGCGATGGGAAAGAACGCGGCGGTGTCGGTGCCGCCGCGCGTTGGTCAGTCGGTGATCTCGGCCAGTCCGTCGCTGAGCACGACATCGTCGCCGCGCACGGTCTCGAAGGCGTAGCGGGTGACGCCGTCGGCGGAGCCCGCCTTCCAGATGCGGGTCTCCAGATCGTCACCGGGGAAGACGAGTTTGGCGAAGCGCACCGCGAAGCGCCGGAGCCGGTGCACATCCGAGGCCGCGACCTCGGTGAGCACCGCCCAGGACGCGAACGCCATGGTGCACAAGCCGTGCGCGATGATGCCGGGCAGCCCGGCGTCCTTGGCGACCTGCTCGTCCAGGTGCAGGGGCACCGGATCGCCGGACGCCGGTGCGTAGCGGAAGGTTTGGTCGTGGTCCACATGCTGCGCCACCACGGCGACCGGGTCCTGCTCGCGCAGCCGCTCGTCGAACTTGTGCGCCGGAGCGGCCTGGCCGACTGTCGCGCCCGCATCGATGTTGCGGAAGAAAGCGGTCAGGTACTGGTCGTTGACCGGTTCGCCCGCCTCGGTGCGGCATTCGATGCGGATGGTGATGGCCGTCCCGTTCGGACGGCTGGTGTAGCCGATCGCCTTCGCCCGCGACACCAGACGATCGCCGGGCCGGATCGCGCGGTGGAAGTGGAAGTCCTGCTCCCCGTGCACGACCCGGCCGAAGATGTCCATCGGCGCGACATCGATGACGGGCATCATCATGGCCTCGAACACCGGCACGATGGCGAAGACCGGTCCGGCCACCGTCCCGGCCAGATGCGCGGCGATCGGATCGTTCGTCGCGGCGGCGTATTCCGCGATGCGCTCGGCGGTGACCTCGAAACGCTCCTCGTCGGACCAGGTCTCCAAGCCGCTGTCATCGAACTCGACCACCCGGGCGGTCCCCGGGGCCTGACCGCTCATGCTCTGCGCCTTTCGGCATGAGCGGGGCCCTCCGTGGTCACGCTGCGCTGCCGCCTCCGGGCCTGACCGCTCATGCCGCTACAGCCAGGGCGTCGAGTTGTTCGAGGGATCGGTCCAGCTGTTTGATGCCGTCCTTCTCCACTGCTTTGCCGAGCGCGCCCTTGATCAGAGCGCCCTCGAAGTCGCCGGACACCAGGACGGTGCTTCCCTCGCCGTTGGGCCGGATGTCGAAGGTGAATTCGGTCTTCACCCCGGCCATGCCGGTGCCGCCGAGGGTCAGCTTGTGCGGCGCGTCCACCGCGACGATGGTCCATTCCAGCTTGTTCGCCATGCCGAGCATCACGATCTTGGCGACCAGCTTGGCGCCCTCGCTCAGCACGGCGGGCGGCTCCTCCATGAAGCGTTCGTGGATGGTGAACCACTTGTCCCAGGTCTGCGGGTCGGAGACGACCGCCCACAGGGCCTCCGGGGCGGCGTTCACGTCTTTGGTGGCTTCGATGTGTCCCATATGTCGACTCCTCGTCGAGTTCGTTCAGGGCCGGGCCGCGTTCAGCGATCGGCGCGCTGATAGGCGGTGACGACGGCCGCGCCGCCGAGGCCGATGTTGTGTTGCAGGGCGGCGGTGACGCCCTCCACCTGCCGTTTGTCCGCGGTGCCGCGCAGCTGCCAGGTCAGCTCCGAGCACTGCGCGAGCCCCGTCGCGCCGAGCGGATGCCCCTTCGAGATCAGGCCGCCGGATGGGTTGACCACCCAGGTGCCGCCGTAGGTGGTCCGGCCGTCGTCCACCAGTTGCCCGGCCTCGCCCTCGCCGCACAGTCCGAGCGCCTCGTAGAGCAGCAGTTCGTTGGCCGAGAAGCAGTCGTGCAGCTCGATGACCTGGAAGTCCTCCGGGCCCAGCCCCGACTGCTGGTAGACCTTTCGCGCGGCCTGGACGTTCATGTCGTAGCCGATCAGGTTCTTGGCGGTCTGGTCGAAGGTCGAGGCGAAGTCGGTGGTCATCGCCTGGCCGACGATCTCCACCGCCTGTCCGGCGAGGTCGTGGGCGTCGACGAAAGCCTCGCTCGCCAGGATCACCGCACCGGATCCGTCCGAGGTCGGCGAGCACTGCAATTTGGTCAGCGGGTCGTAGATCATCCGCGACGCGAGAATGTCGTCGAGGGTGTACTCGTCCTGGAACTGCGAGTACGGGTTGTTCACCGAGTGCTTGTGGTTCTTGTAGCCGATCTTGGCGAAGTGCTCGGCGGTGGTGCCGTACTGCTTCATGTGCTCGCGCCCCGCCGCGCCGAACATCCACGGCGCCACCGGGAAGAGCACCTCGGAGATCTCGGCCAGCGCCATGACGTGCTTGGCCATCGGCTGCTCGCGGTCGTCCCAGGTGGATCCGAGCGATCCGGGCTGCATCTTCTCGAAGCCCAGCGCCAGCGTGCAGTCCGCCAGACCGCCGCGGATCGCTTGCGCCGCGAGGTACAGCGCGGTGGAGCCGGTGGAGCAGTTGTTGTTCACGTTGACCACCGGAATGCCGGTCATGCCGAGTTCGTAGACGGCACGCTGGCCCGAGGTGGATTCGCCGTAGACGTAGCCGACGTAGGCCTGCTCCACCAGGTCGTAGGCGATCCCGGCGTCCGCGAGCGCCTTGGTGCCCGATTCCCTGGCCATGTCCGGGTAGTCCCACGCGCGGGTGGTGCCGTCGGCCTCCTCGACCATGCGGCGGCCCGGCTTCTCGAACTTCGTCATCCCGACACCGACGACGTAGACCTTGTTCGCCATCGAACTCCTCACATCTGTGCGTACGCCGCGCGGCGGCCGAACGAGTGAAAACAAACATACAAGGTTGTATGTAAATAAGGCAAGGGATTCCGCAGGAGTCCGACCGGCAGCCGGTTAACCAGCTGATTGCATCGCGCCTGCTACATACAGTGAGACATGCTTGTTCTTCGATCACCGCCCCGAGACCAGGGCCAATGCGAGCAGCCATACCTTCGCCGCCCCTTCGAGAACGGGGAGCAAGCAATGCCGGCCTGCCGACGACATCGAACTCGCCCCACCCTGACGTCCAGAACGATTCCCGGCCCCAGCGGCAATCCGCGCCCGAGCCGGAACATACAGCAGTGTATGTAAGTGTACGATCGAGCGATGGCCAGGAGCGTAGTCGCGAAGCAGCAGCGCCGGACGCAGGAGCAGCGCAGCACCGAGATGCGCACCCGCTTGCTGGACGCGACGGTGGACTGCCTGGTCGAGTACGGATACTCCGGCACCACGACGCCACGGGTAGCCGAACGCGCCGGGGTGACCCGCGGGGCCCAAGTGCATCACTTCGGCTCGAAAACCGATCTCGTGGTGGCCGCGATCAGTCATCTCGCGCAGTTGCGCGCCGAAACCGCCATGCGGGAGATGTCGCGGGTCGAAACCGGCGACGATCCGGTGGCGGCGGCACTGGAGTTCCTGTGGGACCTGCATCAGGGCCCGCTGTTCATCGCGACCGTGGAACTGTGGGTGGCAGGACGGACCGACCCGGTGCTCGCCGCGGCGATGGAGAAGGTCGAGCCGTTCGTCAACAACGCCGTCTTGCTGGCGGTCGCCCGGTTCGTGCCGGACGACGTGCGCCGCAAGGAAGCGCGCGACTTCATCTACACGGCCATGGACGCGCTGCGCGGCATCCTGATCTCCAACTTCATCGACCCCGACGACGAGCGCGCCCGTCGCCGGTGGCGGCGCGCCTCGGCGCACCTGCACGAGATCGCCGGTCGGGCCCTCGCCGCCCGCTCCGAACCTTCCTCACCCGACCCGGCGCGTCCGGATTCCGACGGCCACCGCGGGTGACCCTTCGGAAGGTCGTCACGCGCCGGGTCGCGCATCGGGAAGACGACGTCGCTTTACAGGCCCGCGTTCGGCAGGGCGCTACCGCGCCGCTCGCTCCTTGTCCCCGGCCGAGCGTGATCCGCGCGCGGTCCAGACGGTCGCCGTGAACAACAAGAAGCCGATCGCGGCCAGGGCGGCGCCGACCACGGCCGGTGCCGTGTAGCCCAGGCCCGCGGCGATGACCAGGCCACCCAGCCAGGCGCCCGCGGCGTTGGCGATGTTCAGAGCGGCGTGGTTGAGGGCGGCGGCGAGGGTCTGTGCGTCGGCTGCCACGTCCATCAAGCGGGTTTGCAGCCCGGGCGCCAGCGCGGCCCCGGACGCGCCGACCAGCAACGCGCCGAAGGCCGCGGTGTACGGGTTGTGCGCGGCGGCGACGAAGCCGCCGAGGATGACGGTCATCGCGACCATCGACACCGAGATGGCCCGGTCCACACCGCGATCGGCGAGCACACCGCCGGCGATGTTCCCGATCACCATGCCCACGCCGAACAACATCAGCACCAACGGGACCGCGCCGGCGCGCAGACCGGCGACGTCGGTGAGCGTGGTCGCGATGTAGGTGTAGACGGCGAACATGCCGCCGAATCCGACGGCGCCCACCAGCAACGTCAACAGCACCTGTGGACGGCGCAGCGCGCCGAGTTCGGTCATCGGATCGGTCACCGTGACGCCGGTGAGTTCGGGGACGAAGCGCAGGAGCGCGGCTACGGTGGTCACCCCGATCAGCGCGACCACTACGAACGCGTCCCGCCAGCCGAGATGCTGGCCGAGCCAGGTAGCTGCGGGAACGCCGACGACATTGGCGGCGCTCAATCCCAGCATAACCGCAGCAACCGCCTTGGCCCGCTGTCCTACCGGGGCGAGACTGGCGGCGGCCAGCGAGGCGACGCCGAAATAGGCGCCGTGCGGCAATCCGGATACGAACCGCGCCAGCACCAACATCCCGAACGAGGGCGCCAGCACGGTCGCCGCGTTACCAACGGTGAACGCCACCATGAGCGCCACGAGCAGGCGCTTGCGCGGCACCCGCGCGCACAACGCCGCGATCAGGGGCGCGCCGATCACCACACCGAGCGCGTAAGCCGACACCGCGTGTCCCGCCGTCGGCTCGGAGACGTGCACGGCCGACGCGATGTCCGGCAGCAAACCCATGGTGACGAACTCGGTCGTCCCGATCCCGAATCCGCCGAGGGCCAGCGCCAGCATGGCGGGTACGTGCCAATCGGTGCGTCCGGGCGGAGCGGCGGCACTGGTAATCACGGGGCTGGTCACGTGTTCATGTAACCGGCCGCGGACCGCATTCGCTTCCCGGGCGAAGGTGAGTTCGCCCACCACAAGGCCAGGAACGACAGTCGCGAAAACAGTCCGGGCACCCGTTCCACCGAGGTGGGGCGGGTGCCCGAGATTCAGCCCGGCGCTGGGTTGGGCACCCAGCGCCGGAGTCGGCCGAGCGACGCGGCCCGGCCCGCAACGACGCGGCGCCGGAGCGGCTCAGCGCAGTGCGCGAGCCAAATTGGCGTCCAGCGCGCCGAGGAACTCCTCGGTGCTCAGGTAGCCCTGGTCACCGCCGACGAGCAGCGCGAGGTCCTTGGTCATCTGGCCGCCCTCGACGGTCTTGATGACGACGTCCTCCAGGGTCTGCGCGAACCCGATCACCTCGGGGGTGTTGTCGAGCTTGCCGCGATGCTCGAGCCCGCGGGTCCAGGCGAAGATGGACGCGATCGGGTTGGTCGAGGTCGGCTTGCCCTGCTGGTGCTGGCGGTAGTGCCGGGTGACGGTGCCGTGCGCGGCCTCGGCCTCACAGGTCTGCCCGTCCGGAGTGAGCAGCACCGACGTCATCAGGCCGAGCGAACCGAAGCCCTGGGCCACCGTGTCGGACTGCACGTCGCCGTCGTAGTTCTTGCACGCCCAGACGTAGCCGCCCTCCCACTTCATGGAGGAGGCGACCATGTCGTCGATCAGGCGGTGCTCGTAGGTGAGGCCCGCCGCGTCGAACTGGCTCTTGAACTCGGCGTCGAAGATGTCCTGGAAGGTGTCCTTGAACATGCCGTCGTAGGCCTTGAGGATGGTGTTCTTCGTCGACATGTACACCGGGTAGTTCTGCTGCAGGCCGTAGTTGAACGACGCCCGCGCGAAATCCTCGATGGACTTGCGGAAGTTGTACATGCCCATGACGACGCCGCCGTCCTCGGGCATCTTCACGACCTCGTGCACGATCGGCTCGCTGCCGTCGTCCGGGGTGAAGGTCAAGGTGACGGTGCCGCCCTGGAACACCTTGAAGTCCGTGGCGCGGTACTGGTCGCCGAAGGCGTGGCGGCCGATGATGATCGGCTTGGTCCAGCCCGGAACCAGCCGGGGAACGTTCGAGATGATGATCGGGGCGCGGAAGATCGTGCCGCCCAGGATGTTGCGGATGGTGCCGTTGGGCGAGCGCCACATCTTCTTGAGGCCGAATTCCTTGACCCGCGCCTCGTCCGGGGTGATGGTGGCGCACTTCACACCGACGCCGTGCCGCTTGATGGCTTCGGCGGCGTCGACGGTGACCTGGTCGTCTGTCTTGTCCCGGTACTCGATGCCGAGGTCGTAGTACTCCAGGTTCACATCGAGATACGGGTGGATCAGCTTGTCCTTGATGAACTGCCAGATGATCCGGGTCATCTCGTCGCCGTCGAGTTCTACGACGGTGCCTTCAACCTTGATCTTGGACATGGATCTTCGTGTCCTCCTAGGATGGTGCCCTCATTGCACGGCCAGGCGAACACGCTTGTGAGCGGACCCCAGCTGTTCCAACAGACAACGTATATGTCCCGCGTTGTCGGCGAGACGTGTGGTGCAAACAAGACAAGCGTACTGCTGCCCGAGTCCTCACCGCACGGGCAGCCCCCGGAGTGAGCTGCGCCACCTTTGTTACCGATTGGTAGGTCGGCGACGGCTCTCGGGGCGTCCGCGCAACCGCCGTCGCCGCCATGATCCGCCTTCCTTCCCGGCCCGGCAACCGTCTGGCAGACGACGAGGTCCGCGCAACGTCGTGACGTTGCGCGGACCTCTCGGGCGGGCGGATCAGACCGCGACCGGAATCCGGGTTCCTTCCTCGGAACCCTCGATGAGGTTCTCCGGCCGGTCCCGGATCATCAGGGCGATGATCGGGATGGCCGCGAGGAAGAACCCGGCGCCCACATAGAAGGCGACGTCGTAGCTGTGGATCGCGGCACGCGCGGCCAGGTTGTCGATGCCCGGGTTGTCCTGCGCGAAGGACTTGGCCACCTGCACCGAGATCGTGGTCAGCAGCGCCGTCCCGACCGCACCGCCGACCTGCTGCGCCGCGTTCAGCAGCGCGGAGGCGACGCCGGAGTCCTCTTCCTCCACCTGATGCAGCGCGACCGTCTGCATCCCGACGAACAGCGGACCCATGCCGAGCGCGATGAGCACCTGAGCCGGCAGCACCCCGGCGAGGAAGCTGTCGCCGTAGCCGAGCTGGGCCAGCAGCAGCAGGCCGATGACACCGAGCACGGCGCCGGCCAGCATCAGCGGCCGCGGGCCGAGCTTCGGGAGCAGGGCGCTGGTGACACCCGCCGAGATCGCGATGCCCGCCGGGAACGGCAGGAACGCGAAGCCCGCCTTCAGCGCGGAGTAGCCCAGCGTGATCTGGAAGTAGTAGCTCAGGAACAGGAACATCGCGAACATCGCGATCGGGATGAGCAGCGCGGCGAGGAACGCGCCGCCCCGGTTGATCTCACCCGGAATGTGCAGCGGCAGCAGCGGGTTCGACGAGCGCCGTTCGATCGCGACGAAGGCGGCGAGCAGGACCAGCCCGGCGACGAGCAGCGCGAGGGTGCTGCCGGCCAGCCAGCCGTCGTCGGCGGCGCGGCTGAAGCCGTACACGATGGCGATCAGGCCGAGCGTCACCGTGACGGCACCGGGCACGTCGTATCCCCCGCTGCGCGGCGCGGGCACGTCCTTGGCGACCCAGGCCAGCGCACCGAACAGCGCGATGAGCGCGATCGGGGTGTTGACCAGCAAGCACCAGCGCCAGGAGGCGTATTCGGTGAGCGCGCCGCCCGCGATCAGGCCGAGCGCCGCACCACCCGCGGAGATACCCGCGAACACGCCGAACGCGGTGGCCCGCTCACCCGGTTCGGTGAAGGTCACCGACAGCAGCGAGAGCGCCGCCGGGGCGAGCAGCGCGGCGAACGCGCCTTGCAACGCGCGCCCGGCGAACAGTTCCGCGCCGTTCTGCGCGAGACCGGCCAGCGCCGAAGCGCCCGCGAAACCGATCAGGCCGATGATGAAGATGCGGCGCCGGCCGAGGTAATCGGCCAACCTGCCGCCCAGCAGCAGCAAGCCGCCGAAGATCAGCGTGTAGGCGGTGAGCATCCATTGCCGGTTGCCGTCGCTGATGTCGAGATCACGCTGCGCGAACGGCAGCGAGATGGTCACGATGGTGGCGTCCAGCACCACCATGAGCTGGGCCAATGCGATCACTGCCAGCGCGAGCCAGCGCGCCGAACCGGCCGCTGTCCGCGGCGCCTGCACCGCCGTTGCCGTTTCCGTCACGGTCATCTCCTCGTCTTCGTCGTCCGAGCCATCCTGTCATCGAGCGACATTTGTCGTCAAGAGAAAAATGTCGCATTACGACATTTGACCGTTAAGGACAGGAAAACAGCAGGTTGCGTTAGCATGGGGACATGCTCGAGTCATCGGCGCCGATGGGCGCGAGCGCAGCGGCCGACCGCGCCGCGAGCGCCCCACCGACCACAGGGCTGCGCGAACGCAAAAAGCAGCAGACGAGGTTGCGCATCATCGCGGCCGCCTTGGATCTGTGCGATACGCAGGGCTTCGACGCGACCACGATCGAGCAGATCGCCCACGTGGCGGACGTCTCACCGCGCACGATCAATCGCTATTTCGACAACAAGGAGGACATCGTCCTCGGGCCGGTCCAGGACTTCGGCCGCACCATCGCCGAGACGCTGCGCGAGCTGCCCCGCACGGGCAACGAACTCGAGGCGCTGCGCACGGCCTTCCTGCACGTGGTCGATCGGGCCGCCGAGGCCGGCGATGCCGATCCGCTGTCGTTCCGGCAGTTCCAGCAGATACAGCGCATCCTGCGCAGCAGCCCTTCGGTCAGCGCGCGCAGCATGGAACACGCCGACGACAAGAACACCGCGATCGCGGCGGTGGTCGCCGAGCGTCTGGGCACCACACCCGACGCGCGTCCCGTGCGGCTCATCGTCGGCACCTGGCAACTGATCGGCCACATCGGCATGGAATGCTCGGACGACACATTCCTGGACGAGGACCTGTCGGCCGCGGCCAGGGCGGGGCGCGCCGCGTTCACCGAGGCCTACGACGAGTTCGTCCGCGCCTGCTGCGGGGCGCAGAACGCCGCGGACCAGTGAGTTCGGTGGAGGATTTCGAGCGCTGACCGCCCGCCGGTTATGATGCCGGGCAGGTCATGAGTACCAGCGCCAAGCCCCGGCTCGCTGGTCGGCAACCCTCCAGCCGCGGTGGGGTGCTCCGGGTGATGACCTGGCTCCCGAAAGCCGGGAGCAAGCGCGTAACAGGAGGTCGCCGGCATGTGTTGTTGTTCGTCACCCACACACCGCTAACCCCTGCTGTACCGGCGAACACCTGCTTGGGAGCAAACCATGAGTGAATTCACCGCGCCCGGGGCCGAGCCCGCGCAGTGGTCTTTCCGCAGCGTGGACATCGCGGATACACACGCCGGTTTCGCGACGGCGGCGACGTGACCGTGGGCACCGAAGCGAGCGCACGGACCTCCGGCGTCGCCCTGCCGCCCCCGGATGGGCGGCTCGGCACCATCGCCATCGGGGACGTGCGACTGGAGAACGGCGCGGTGATCCCGGACGTCCACTTGGCGGTGCAGCGCTGGGGCGAGCTCTCGCCCGGCCTGGACAACGTCGTGCTGGTCGAACACGCGCTGACCGGCGACTCACACGTCGTCGGAAAGCCCGACGACGTGCACCCGATGCCCGGCTGGTGGGACGGCATGGTCGGACCTGGTGCGCCGCTGGACACCGATGAATGGTGCGTGATCGCGACGAACGTGCTCGGCGGCTGCAAGGGCAGCACCGGGCCCTCCAGCCTCGCCCCGGACGGAAAGCCCTGGGGCGCAAGATTTCCCGAAATATCCATTCGCGATCAGGTGACCGCCGAGGCGGCTCTGTTCGACCTGCTCGGCATCGAGCGGCTCGCCGCCGTTGTCGGCGGGTCGATGGGCGGCATGCGGGTGCTCGAGTGGATGGTGGGGTCGCCGGAGCGGGTCGCCGCAGCACTGGTGCTCGCGGTCGGCGCCCGCGCCACCGCCGACCAGATCGGCACCCAGACCACCCAGATCGCGGCGATCAAGGCCGATCCGGACTGGCAGGGCGGCGACTATCACGGCACCGGCCGTGCCCCGACGACGGGCATGGCCCTGGCCCGCCGGATCGCGCACCTGACCTACCGCACCGAATTCGAGCTGGATCACCGGTTCGAGAACAAGCCGCAGGACGACGAGGACCCGTGGCACGGCGGCCGCTACGCTGTGCAGAGCTACCTGGACCACCAGGCCGAAAAGCTCTGTAAGCGTTTCGATCCCGCCACCTACGTGCTGCTGACCGAAGCGATGAACCGCCACGACGTCGGTCGCGGCCGGGGCGGCATCGAGGCGGCGCTCGCGGCGACGCCGGTGCCGTGCGTGGTCGGCGGCGTCGACTCCGACCGGCTGTACCCGCTGCGGACCCAGCAGGAACTCGCCGATCTGCTGCCCGGCTGCGATGGGCTGGACGTCGTGCACTCACGCGACGGGCACGACGGATTCCTCACCGAAGCGGCGGCGGTGTCGAAGCTGCTGACCGAGACCATGCGCCTGGCCCGGGACGTGGTGCGGCCCGAACGCTGAGCGGTTCCGCCCGGCCGCCCAGCGCCGAACAGTGCCCGGCGGCGTTCCGAGCGCCGTCCGCGTCGCCTTGTGCTCAGAGCGCCGCGCCCCGCCGCGCGGCTTCGATCTGGTTGATGTTGGTTTCGATCCATTCCCGCAGCGCGGCGATCGGCGTGCGCAGACTGTGGCCGAGTTCGGTGAGCGTGTAGTCCACCCGCGGCGGGACGGTGGGATGCACCGTGCGGGTGACGAATCCGTCGTTCTCCAATTGCCGCAACGTCTGCGTCAGCATCTTCTGCGAGATCCCCTCGATGCGGTGGCGCAGGTCGGTGTAGCGCAGGGTGCCGTCGGCGAGCGCGTCGATGATGAGCACCGTCCACTTGCCCGCGATGTGGTCGAGAACCTCCCGCGTCGGGCACTTCGCGGAGTACACGTCGGAGGGCAGGCCGGAACTTGCGACGAAGGTGGACACCTATCGGAGTGTAGCGCACTTATCAGTGCCTTCTTCCTATTGGAGTGTGACTCTCCGATAGTTAGAAATATGGAAACGCAAACACTTTCGGTGGCCGACGCGATCCGTGGGCGTCGCACGGTACGGCACTACCGCCCGGACCCGGTGGCGCCCGAGCTGATCGAGGAGTTGCTCGAGCTGGCGATGCAAGCGCCGAGCGCGTGGAACATGCAGGACCGGTCGATCGTGGTGGTGACGAGTGAATCCGGCCGCGCCGCGCTGTCGGAGGCGGCGTTCGGCCAGCCGCAGCCGAAGGAAGCGCCGGTGGTGCTGGTCTTCGTCGCCGATGCCGCCGCCTGGCGAGCGGCCAACGCCGACATCGCCGAACTGGCCGGCCGCAACGGCGCGTGGAACGCCGAGTTCACCGCCATGTTCGACACGCGCGCCGAGTACTTGGCACTGGAGCGGCACGGGCTGCTGCGGGAGAACGCCGTCAAGAACGCGATGATCGCCGCCACCTACGCGATGCTCGCCGCCACCGGCCTCGGCTTGGCCTCGGCGCCGATGAACGGCTGGGACCCCGCGCTGGTGAAACAAGCCATCGGCATCGGCGATCGCGACGATCTCGCCATCGCGGTGCTGGTCACCGTCGGCTACAGCGACACCGTCCCACCGCACCCCGGCCGCCGCCCGCGGGAGCGAACGGTCTTCGCCGAGCGATATCCCGCTGCCCACTGATCGCTAGGGCGGCCCGGCCGGGCCCGGTCGCCCAAGTCTCAGCCGACGCCGAGCGTGTTGATCGTGGCGGCGAGAAACAGGATGCTCGACCCGAGCAGGGTCAGCGCGCCGACGTCGAAGGGCTTGCTGCGCACCGCCAGCAGCCCCACCCGCGCGGTCGGCAGGCACAGCCGGAACGCCGCCGCCAGCAACGTCGCCCCACCGAAGAAGAACGCCCCGCGCCGCCACCGATCGGACGCGACGAACACCACCGCCACCACGATGACCAGCGTCACAACCACCATCGGCAGATGGGAACGCAAGAACTCCGCCCCCGGACTGCGTCGCCCGGCGACAGGCGTGTCGGCATCGGTCACGCCCCGATTCTTGCAGACGCACCCGCCACCGACCGGCAGCGGGCAGCCGCAGCAGGTCAGCGCCTCGGCAGTGACGATTGCGCGCGAAGCGTCGCCGCGATCGCCCGAGGAACACTGCTGGGCCACGAAATATGGCCAGGGCCGGTGAGCTGGCATCATCTCGATCATGATCCTTCGACGACTCCCCCTTCTCGCGCTCGCCGCACTTCCGGTGGCGCTGGGTTCCGGCGCCACCGCGACCGCGACGCCTCCGCTGTCGGCTCCGGTGCTCGAAGAGGTCTTCTCGGTGCCCGGAACCGTGTCGGCGAAATTCCACAACCCCAACGCCGAGGGTGTGTGCTGGGTGTACAACGACGACACCGGGGAGATCTTCGGCGGCAACAACCCCACGTCGTTCGCCATCGCCTACGGCAAGATGGTTCAGACGTCGCTCGGCAACGGGTCCCTGCCCGCCGGGCAGATGCGCGTGCGTGGCGCGTGCGCCTGGGAACGGCCCACCGGCGATCCCCGCGAGGGCTACACCGCGACGACGGACATCGTCACCGTCGACGTGGTCGGCAAGCCGAGCACGGGCAGCTTCGGCTGAGGCCGGGCCGAGAGACCTGATTGACTGACACCCGTGTTCCATCTGATGTTCCACGAGCCGTGCATTCCGCCGAATACCGGCAACGCGATCCGGTTGGTCGCGGGGACCGGGTGTCATCTGCATCTGATCGAGCCGTTGGGGTTCGATCTGTCGGAGCCGAAGTTGCGCAGGGCCGGGTTGGATTACCACGATCTGGCGTCGGTGACGGTGCACCCGAATCTGACGGCGGCGTGGGAGACGTTGCGACCGGAGCGGGTTTTCGCGTTCACCACGCAGGCCACCACCCGGTTCACGGAGGTGGCCTACCAGGAGAACGACGTGCTGCTGTTCGGCACGGAACCCACCGGCCTGCCCGCGGAGGTGCTGGCCGACCCGCACGTCACCGACCGGCTGCGCATCCCGATGCTGCCCGGCCGCCGCTCCATGAACCTGTCCAACGCGGCCGCGGTCACCGTCTATGAAGCGTGGCGCCAACTGGGCTTTCCCGGCGGCGTATAGGCGTGGTCACGGCAGGTCGATTTCGAAGCGCTTGAAGCGGGATGTCGCGCCCGCGGCCAGCCGGACGGCGGACTTGGGGACTCGGTAGTGCTCGGCGAGCAATTCGACGGCCGCCTTGTTGGCTTTCCCCTCGACGGCGGGAGCCCGCACGTACAGCCGCAGACTACCGTCGTCGAGGGTTTCCACCAGCGGGCCCTTACGGCTGTTCGGCTTGATCGTCGCCCTTACCACCGTCGGCACTCTTGCCTCCTGCGCTGGTCTGCGCGCCGTCCGCGGCGCTGCTCGCGGGCTCCGCGGGAGCCTGCGCCGATTCTTCCCTACGCGGCGCGGGCTTCCGACGCCGCCGCACCAGCCGGGCGACACCCCACAGCACGGCGGCCACCGCAGCGAGGAAGCCGAGCCACGGAATCGCCTTGCCGCTGAACACGACGGCGTCCTGCAGCCAGTCCACCAGGGAATTCCAGCCGGCGACGATGCCGTCCCAGAAATTGTCCGGGTCGTCGCCGGGCCCGTCGCGGTCGGTGGTGATCTCGATGGTCAGCGTGGACAAGGCGACCTGGTCATCGAGGCGTCGCTTCTGCGCGGTGAGACTGTCCAGCTCACCCTGGCGGCCCGACAGCGCTTGCTCGGCGGCGAGCAGGTCGGAGGTGCTGGTGGCGCCCGCGATAAGCGCGCGCAGCCGCTCCACCGACGCTTGCAAGGCCCTGATCCGCGCGTCCAGGTCCTCCCACTGCATGGTGACGTCGTCGCGGTTGGTGGTGACCCGGGTGACCTGCCCGACCCCGCCGAGACCCGTGATGAACGCGTCGGTCTTGTCGGCGGGCAGGCGGACGACCAGCGTGGCGCTGGGCTCGGTGTCGTCGGTGCCGGGCTGCTCGGTGCGGCTGTCGACCCGGCCGCCCGCGGCGCGCACCTGGTCGATGATCGTGCCCGCCGCGGCGACCGGCGCGTCGGCGGTGATCTCGACGCTGCCGGTCACCACCTCCTTGCGCGTGGACACCGGTTCGCCGCCGGAGTTGTTGTCCCGCTTCGGCGGCGCCAGCTCGTGTGCTCCCGGCGGCACGATCGCTGGGGCGGCGGGACCGGTGACCACCGTCGACGACCGGTCCCGCGCGGGTCTCGCGTCGTCGTCACCGCAACCGGCGAGCAGAACCAACCCCAGCACGCCGACACACAGCACAGCAAGCTTCCTCATGCCTGGCACAGTAGCCGTTTACGCTGCGCGGACAGCCCCGCATAACGGTTTCCTAGAGCGCTTCTAATACTTCTTTAAAGCAATGGGCTCAACGGAAGTCGCGCGATTTGGACGCCATCCGCAGATCCATGCGCTGGAGATGTTCGGCGACCACGCTGACCACGCCTTCGGCATTCTGCACCCGGCCGCGGATGAGCAGAGCGGCAGCGCCCTGGGCGAGGCGCCGGTAGCGCCGCCACAGCCCCAGCGAGCAGACGATGTTCACCATGCCGGTCTCGTCTTCCAGATTGAGGAAGGTGACGCCCTCCGCGGTGGCGGGACGCTGCCGGTGCGTTACCGCGCCGCCCACCAGCACACGCGAGCCGTCGGGCACCGTGAGCAGGCCGGCGGCCGGTACGACGCCGAGCGCGTCCAAGTGCGGGCGCAGGAATTCCGTCGGATAGCTGCCCGGCGAGACGCCGGTGGCCCACACATCGGCGGCCGCCAGCTCGAGGTCGCTCATCCCGGGCAGAGCGGGCGCGGTGGTGGCCGCGCCGGTACCTGGCAACCGGTCCGAGCGCTCGCCCGCGGCCGCGCCCGCCGCCCAGAGCGCCTCGCGGCGGGTGATCCCGAGACTGCCGAGCGCGCCCGCCGTGGCGAGCGATTCGGCTTGCGCCACAGTCAGTTCCACCCGGCCGGTCAGGTCGAGGAAGGACGTGTAGGGCCGCTCGCCCCTGGCGGCGACGATGCGTTCGGCGAGGTCGTCGCCGATCTGGCGGATCGCGGCGAGGCCCAGGCGCACCTCGGTGCCCTGAGCCTCCAGCGTCGCCTCGGCCCGGCTGGCGTTGACGTCGGGACCGTGCACCGCGACCGCGTGCCTGCGCGCGTCGGCGACCAGCGACTGCGGCGAGTAGAACCCCATCGGCTGGGCGCGCAGCAGACCCGCGCAGAAGGCGGCGGGATGATGCAGTTTGAACCAGGCCGAGTAATAGACGATCGCGGCGAAGCTCTGCGAATGACTTTCCGGGAAGCCGAAATTCGCGAATGCGTAGAGCTTCTCGTAGATCCGGTCGGCGACTTCGCCGGTGATCCCGTGCTGCTCGCGCATGCCCTGGTAGAGCCGCGCCTTCAGGCGCTCCATGCGTTCCGTGGACCGCTTGGAGCCCATGGCGCGGCGCAGCTGATCGGCCTCGACGGCGGTGAATCCGGCGACGTCGACGGCCATCTGCATGAGCTGCTCCTGGAACAGCGGCACGCCGAGCGTGCGTTCCAGCGAATTCTTCAGCGCCGGATGGTCGTAGACGACGTCCTCCACACCGTTGCGCCTGCGGATGTAGGGGTGGACCGAGCCGCCCTGGATCGGGCCGGGACGGATCAGCGCCACCTCGACCACCAGGTCGTAGAAGCTGCGCGGGCGCAGCCTGGGCAGGGTCGCCATCTGCGCGCGCGACTCGACCTGGAAGACGCCGACCGAGTCCGCGCGCGCGAGCATCTCGTAGACCTCGGGCTCGGCCAGGTCCAGCGAGTGCAGCTCGACGGTCTCGCCTTTGTGCTCGCGCACCAGGTCGATCATGTAGTGCAGCGCGGAGAGCATGCCGAGGCCGAGCAGGTCGAACTTCACCAGATCGATGGCAGCGCAATCGTCCTTGTCCCACTGCAGGACGCTGCGGCCGGGCATGCGCGCCCATTCCACCGGGCATACGTCGGCGATCGGCCGGTCGCAGATCACCATGCCGCCGGAGTGGATGCCCAAGTGCCTGGGCAGGCCCTCGATATCGGCGGCCAGTTCCAGCACCTCGGCGGGGATGTCGGTGTTCGTCTCGGCGCCGACGCCCGTCCAGCGGCTCACCTGCTTGCTCCACGCGTCCTGCTGCCCGGGTGAAAACCCCAGCGCCCGTGCGGCATCCCGGACCGCGGACTTGCCGCGGTAGGTGATCACGTTGGCCACCTGCGCGGCGTATTCGCGGCCGTACTTGCGGTAGACGTGCTGGATGGCCTCTTCGCGGCGGTCGGATTCGATGTCGACGTCGATGTCGGGCGGACCGTCGCGCTCCGGGGAGAGGAAACGCTCGAACAGCAAGTGGTTGCGCACCGGGTCGACATTGGTGATGCCGATGGCGTAGCAGACCGCGGAGTTGGCCGCCGAACCGCGACCCTGGCACAGGATGTCGTTGTCCTTGCAGAAGCTGACGATGTCATGCACCACCAGGAAGTAGCCGGGGAACTCCAGCTTGTCGATCACCGCGAGTTCGTGCTCGATCTGCCGGTAGGCCTCCGGGTTCTGCTCGGGGGTCCCATAGCGCGCCGCGGCGCCCGCCATGGTGAGCTCGCGCAGCCAGGACTGTTCGTCGTGCCCGGCGGGCACGTCGAAGGGCGGCAGGTGCGGCGCGATCAGTTGCAGGTCGAAGGCGCATTCGCGGGCCAGGGCCGCCGCGTTCGCCACCGCCTGCGGGCAGTCGGCGAACAACCGCGCCATTTCCGCCCCGGACCGCAGGTGCGCGCCGCCCACCGGGGCCAACCAGCCCGCTATCTCGTCCAGGCTCTGCCTGGCCCGGATCGCCGCGAGCGCCATGGCGCGGCGACGCCGGCTCGGTGCGGCGAAATGCGCTCCGGTGGTGGCGAGCACGGGCAGGCCGACGCGATCGGCCAAGGCGATCAGATGCGCGTTGCGCTCGTCGTCCTCCGGGATGCCGTGCTGGGTCAGCTCCACGCTCACCCGGTCGGCGCCGAAGCGGTCGGTCAGCTCACGCAGCGCGGCTTCCGCCCGTTCGAGGCGGGTGCTGCCGGTGCGCAAGTCGAGCTCGAGCGCCTGACGCAGGTGTCCCTTCCGGCACCCGGTCAGGATCTGCCAGTGCCCCTCGGCGGCCGCGGTGAGAGTGTCGAGGTCGTAGCGCAGGATGCCTTTCTCCCCGGCGGCCATGTGCGCGGCGGCGATCTCGCGGGAGAGCCTGCGGTAGCCCTCCTGGCCGCGGGCCAGCACCAGCAGGTGCGGCCCGGCCGGGTCCGGCGCGCCGGTGCGCGGCGCCGAGTCGGGGGCGACGGCGTGCCCGCTCGCGGAGCCGGGAACGCGCGGCTCGGCGGCCGTGCCGAGGGACAGCTCGGCTCCGAAGACGGTGGGCATTCCCCATTCCCTGGCCGCCTCGGCGAAGCGGACGGTGCCGTAGAAGCCGTCGTGGTCGGTGAGCGCGATCGCCGTCAGGCCGAGCCGCACCGCCTCCTCCACCAGCTCCTCCGGTGGGCTGGCGCCGTCCAGGAAGCTGTAGGCCGAATGCGCGTGCAGCTCCGCGTACGGGACCGGCGGCGCTTCGGCGCCGCGCACCGGCTCGGCGCGGTACTCGCCGCGCTTGCGCGACCACGCCGGGCTGTCGCCGCCGTCGCCCGGATACATCGCGTCGGGGTTGGTCCGCCCGGGCCGCCCGGACAGCACCCGCTCCATCTCCGCCCAGCTGGGCGGACCGTTGCCCCAGCCCACGACTCACCTCCTCGCCTCGAACATACATTCGATAAGCGACGATGTACAGGCAGGTCAGGCCACTGACAGGCGCTCGACGGAACCGGCGGCCAGCGCGGCCTCGACGCCCTTCAGCCGAGCGCGGATGAGCGCACCGTAGGCGTCGGAGGCGAGAACGTCGAGATGCCCGCGAGCGATCGCCAGTTGCATCCTGGCCACTTCGAACTCGCCGACCCGGCGATGACTGTCGGCCAGGTTGAGATAGAGCGAGGGCAAGAAACCGCGCAGCCCTTCGTCGAGCGGCACGCCGGGGCCGAACACCGCGGCCAGCGCGCGCTGATCCCAGCGCAACGCCTCGGCGGGCTCCTCTTGGAGATCGGCGAGATGATGGGCGACCACACAGCGCTGCAACGCTCCGCCGCGTTCGCCGAGTTCGTCCCAGAGCTTTTCCAACGCCCGTCGCCCCGCCGCGGGGTCGACGCCACCGAGCCGCACCGCGGCAAACACCTCCGCCATCCGATCGTCCGACATGCGGTGAAGTATCGCACATATGTTCGAACGTTTCGAGAGTTGTTCGATGCGTTTCGCGCACCCGAAAACCCCACGCCCGAGCGGTTCTCGGACGCGCCGATACAGGCGCGCCGATGGGGGATATACCGATCCGAGTGTGACCGGGGCCACTTGGCAGCGAACTTACTTCGGAGTAAGTTCATCGCCACCAGACCTGCAAAGGAGCAGCGATGACCGACGCATCCGCTGAGCCCACCCGGCGCCGCGACCGCGACCTCACCGGACGGCACGTCCTCATCACCGGAGCGTCCTCCGGAATCGGCCGGGCGGCGGCGGTGGCGGTCGCGGGCAAGGGCGCCACCGTCTTCCTGCTCGCGCGCCGGGGCGAGGAACTCGCCGCCGTCGTCGACGAGATCCGGGCCGCGGGCGGCTCGGCCTACGGATACTCCTGCGACGTCACCGATACCGGCTCGGTCGACCACGTGGTCGAGACCATCCTGCGCGAACACGGCCACGTGGACATGCTGGTCAACAACGCGGGCCGCTCGATCCGCCGCGCCATCCACCGCTCCACCGACCGGCTGCACGACTTCGAACGCACCATGGCCGTCAACTACTTCGGCGCGCTGCGGCTGACGCTGGCCCTGCTGCCGCGGATGCGGGAACGCAAGTTCGGGCACATCGTCAACATCAGCAGCGCGGGCGTGCAGATGGCCGTGCCGCGGTTCGCGGCGTATCTGGCCAGCAAGGCGGCGCTGGACAAGTTCACCGAGGTGGCGGCCGTCGAGACCATGGCCGACGGCGTCACCTTCACCACCATCCACATGCCGCTGGTGCGCACGCCGATGATCACCCCGAGCGGTGACCAGGGCCCCGCGGAGTCCCCCGAGTGGGCTGCGGCGACCATCGTGCGCGCGCTGACCGAACGGCCCAAACGCATCGACGTACCGCTGGGCACCATCGCCGAATACGGCGCGCTGCTCGCCCCGAAGATCCGCGACCGCGTCCTGCACCGCTACTACCGCTCCCTGCCCGACTCCCCCGCGGCCAAGGGCGAACCGAACGCGCCCGGCGAGCCGGCCGACCCCACTGCTGCGCTCCCCGTGCCCCGCACCCGGTCGACCGCGCGCCGCGTCACGGGTACGGCCTTACGCCGCGCCGCCCGCTGGGTGCCCGGCACCCATTGGTGAACCGAAAGAAGGTCAGCCCGCCAGGAACGGCCGGACGGCGGCGGCGAACTCCCAGTAGCGGTCGCGATGGATGCTGTGGCCGCAGGTGAAGGTGGTGACCGTGCAGTCCGCGAGGCCTGCTTGCAGGACGGTGAGCTTCTCCGGATCCACCATGCCGCCCGGGCCGCCGCACAACACCAGGGTGGGTGCGGTGATGTCGGAGAGCCGGTCCCACCACTCCGGGTTCGGCTTGCGGAACTGCTCGAGCGCCGTCTTCGTCATGGAGCGGTCGAACGCGAGCACCGCGCGCGGGTGCCGGACCAGGCTCGAGGTGGCGTGCCAGAGTTCGGGCACGGTGGGAAACCGGCGGGTCAGACGCACTTCCTCGGCGCCGGACTGCAGCGGAAGCGGGCACTCCTCCATGACCAGCCTGCGCACCAGTTGCGGCCGCTCCTGCGCGACGCGCGACACCGCGTAACCGCCGAGCGAATGCCCGACCAGGTCCACCGCGGGCAGCTCCAGATGGTCGCACAGGCGCAGCAGATCGTCGCCGAAGTCGTCGAAGAGATAGGAATCGGCGTGTGAGCTACGGCCGTGTCCACGGAGATCGGGGATGATCACACGGCGTCCGGACCGCACCAGAACGCGCGCGAACCGGTCCCACGTATGCCCGTCGCCGCCCATCCCGTGCACCAGCAGCACGGGGATGTCGCTGACCGCGCCCACCCCCGAGTCCCGATAGGCGATCCGCACGTCTCCGAATGTCACCTGGCCCAGCGTCAGATCCACGACCAACGAGGATACCGGCAGTCATGCGCCGACTCCGCGCGGTGTAGCGCTGATCACCCACCGCAAAGACGCAGTTCGAGTGGGCACTTTGCCGGGACAGGCAGCGAGACGTCACGAACTGCGATGTCCCCGTCCGTATTTCGAGTAGCTCGGAAAATGCCTGGCGCGGGCGCGAACTCGGAACAATACTCGCCGCATGCCCTCCTTCGCCGATTTCGACCGCCGCGACTACCGCACCGTCGACGTCGCCACGGGGTACGACGGCTGGGCGCCCACCTACGAGCAAACGGTCCTGGATGAAATGGATCTCGCCCTGCTCGGGCGATTGCACCTGGACCTCGGCCGAGTACGGCGCGCGGCCGACCTCGGTTGCGGCACCGGCCGAACCGGAACTTGGTTGCGAGAGCGCGGGTTAACGCACATCGACGGGGTCGACGTGAGCCAGGGGATGCTGGCGTTGGCCGCCGAACGCGGCGCCCACACCACGCTGACCCGCGCGGACGTGCGGGCCACGGGACTGGCGGGCGGCGCCTACGACTTGGTGATCGCGTCACTGATCGACGAGCACCTACCCGAGCTGGCGCCGTTCTACGCGGAGGCATGGCGGCTGGCCGCGCCGGGCGCGCGATGCGTACTGGTCAGCTACCACCCGCAGTTCATCATGGTGTCCGGAATGCCGACGCACTACACCGACCCGTCCGGTGAACCGGTGGCGATCAGCACCCACTTGCACTTGATCAGCGAGCACCTGACGGCAGGCCTGGCCGCGGGCTGGGTGCTCACCGAAGTAGCCGAGGCCCTGGTGGACGACGCCTGGCTGGCCCGCAAGCCGAAATGGGCCGCGTTGCGCGGCCATCCGTTCACGCTGGCGACGGTGTGGTCGCGCCCGGAGTAGTCCTCAGTCGTAAAGCCCCTCGGCGCGCCAAGTTTCGTCGTGATAGATCAGCAACAGCACTTTGTCTGCGGCAGGGGCGTCGTCGAGTTGGACCTGTGCGCGGGCGGTGTACTCCGCGTCGCCCGAATCGGGCGCCCACCAGCGTTCGTCCACCGGCCACGGGCCCGCCCAGCCGGTCAGCCGCCACTGTTTGCTTCCCCATCGCAGCAGTGCGGGGTCGGCGTCGAACAGGGCGCGGTCGGTGACTTTGACGAGCGCGCCGTCGGCGGCTTCCAGCCGCACCAACGGACGGTTCAGCAGGATCACGGCGGGGGCGGGCTCGGGCAGCCGCCCCGGCCAGGGCTGCGCCGGGTCGGCCGCGGGAACGAGTTCATCCCCCAGCGTGACCATGGTGATGCGGTCGGCGGGCCCGCGCCCGCCGCTCAGGACGCCGACCCGCACCGATTCCCCGCCGAGCAACCCCTGAACCCGGATCAACGCACGACGGGCACGCTCGTCCTCTTCCCCGTCTCCACCCCACAATCCGAGTTGCAGCGCGCCCGCCGTGATCACCTCGACGGGTTCCAACCGCAGCACGGTGATCGGCGCGGTGGGTCGCGCGCCGTCGCGCCGGGTGAGCCAGCCGTCCAGCTGCCAGCGCACCCGATCGGCCGTGCCCTCCGGGGTGAGCGGCTCGGCGCAGCGCCAGATCCGCGAAAGATCTTCTCCAGCCCCGGTTTCCGCGTGCACCGAAAGTCTCGTGCAGGCCAGCCCGGCAGCCGCCAGCGCGCTGTGCAGCCGGGTGGCGAGCAGGCGCCCGGCGAAGGCCGCCGCGTCGACCCGCTCGATCGGCGGATCGCAGCGGTACTCCACCACCAGATCCGGCGGCGGCTGCCGCGCGGACGGCGGACGCTCCGGCTCGGCCCTGGCGCAGCGATGCGCGAGCACGGCGTCGGTCCCGAACCGGGAGGCGACCTCCGCCGCCGAGAGCGCGGCGAAATCCCCGATCCGGCGTAAACCCAAGCGGTGCAGCAGATCGACCAGATCGGCGCGTTCCGGGGCGGCCAGGCTCGGCTCGACCGCGAGTTCCCCGACCGGCAGCGGTGCGAGGAAGCGCGCTCCCGCCCCCGCGGGCACGATCGCGGCGCGCCGGGCGGCGATCACCGCCGTGGACAGCTCGTCGGCGATCCCGATCTGTGCCTCCGCCCCGGCCGCGGCCACCGCGTCGACCAGCCGTTCGGCCGCCGCCTCCTCGGACCCGAAGAACCGCGCCGCACCTCGCGCGGCGAGCACGAGCAACCCGGGGCGCAGCACCTCCACCCCGGGCACCGTCGCGGCCACCGCCGCCACCACCGGTTCGAACAGTCGCGCGTCGCGATCCTGATCCTGTTGCGCGAGGAACAGCTCGGGACACCGCGCCTGAGCTTCTCGGCGTTTCAGGCCGCGACGCACCCCTTCGGCTCGCGCGATCGCCGAACAGGCCACTACCCGGTTGGCGAACAACACCGCCACCGGCCGCGTCGCGGGCAGTCCCGCCACCGCCGCCGCGGCGACCGCGGGCCAGTCCGGGCACCACAGGGCGAGCACCCGCTTCGACCCCGGCCGGATCACGGCGCCGCACGACCTTCCACCATCCGCGGTTTCCGGAGACCAGCGCGTCCGCGCGAACGCCCTGCTCCGGCGGAACGGGCCGGGGCATCGCCCGACATGCACTCGGGAGCAAGATCATCCCACCGGACCCTCGCGCGCTCGCTGCCGCCCGCCCGCACCCCTGGATCGCGCCTGCGGCCGTCGCGGCCGGCCGTGCCGAAACGTTCGGTCGGCGCGCCGGGCCGGATCGGCTCCCGGCAGCGGTGAGCAGGAGTCGTCGAGACGCCGGGGAAAGCCGCGGAGCCCGCAGGCACACTCACGACACCGCCTCCTGTGTGTCGATGGCTTCGACTGTTCGAACGGCTTTTTCGCGCAGCACCCATTCCACACGCCCGGCGTTCGGGCACAGATCCAGCCGTCCGCGCCGCGGCGGTCCCGCCTTGCCACGCACCTCGACCGTCAAGCCGAGCGAACGCAAGCGTCCACGCCCGCGGCCGAGCCCGGCATACCCCGAGACGCGGGCGTCGAGCCGGAGGGACGCGCCTGGCCAGCGACCGTCGGCGACCACGAGGGTGGCGCCCTTGTTGCGGGCGCGGGCCGCGATCACCCGGCTGCGCGCGGGCGCGACGGCGCCGCCGCCGAGCCCGAGCACGACCAGGTCGAGCCCGTCGAGCAGCACCGCGGCCACCTCTACCGGGTCAGGGCCGGGGTCGGCGATCACGGCCAGCCGCCGCAGCTGCGCGCCCATCTCCACCGCGGCGAGCAGACCGAGCCGGGGCATGCCGACCACTGCGGCATGCCCACCACCCTCGGTCACCGCGGCGAGCAGACCGGCCAGCAGCGAGTTCGCCCCCGTGTACGCCACGACGGAACCCTTGGTCAGGCCACCATCGGGCAACAGCGGCGCGAGCGCTGCGGGCACGGGCAGTGCCGCCCTCCGCGATCCGGCGCCGAGCGGCACCCGATGCGCCGCCGATTCTCCGCGACCCGGTACCGCGGCCATGCGTCTGCGCAGTTCAGCCAGCGATGGAGCGTCCCCCCGCCCACCACCGCGCGTCAGCGCGTCCCGATTCACCCCTCCCTGCGAGATCGCATCCGAACCCATCCCAACCACCTACTTCCCACGATGGACCCGAGGCGAAGCGTGCGGAGCGACCCTCGATTGGAGTGCCAGCACCGATCTAGCTATCGATTTGTATCGAATATACGTTCGATACCGACCCAGTAGAAACCGACCCCCGGGTTTCGTCAAGGGCGCAGTGCTTCGTGTCGCCCGAACGGTGCCTCGAGCGGATCCCGCCCTGCTCCACCAGGCCGGGCGCGCAGACAGGACCCGGCTCCGGCGGACGCGCGTCCTGTCCACGGGAAAGCGACCTCACCGGCAAACCGGGATCGCCCCGACTCCTCCCGGCAACCCATGCCGAGTGACGCGATTCCCGATGCGAGAACAGACGGGGCAGAATCCGGCGTGCGCCCGGCTACAGCACCGCAGCACCCGTTCATCGGTATGGTGTGTGGCACACATCCGACCCAGCGTCAGCAGGCGGCCCCGGCGTACGGCCGCGCCTGCTGTCTCGCCTATGCGCGAACACGAATCAGGCCAGCTAGCCTCATTTTCCGCTACCCTGCACCCGTGACCGAACGCGCTCGTCCCACTGTCGGCCCCCAGTATCTCGTCGCAGGCCGCTATCGCCTCCAGTCGAAGCTGGGGGGCGGCGGCATGGGCGCGGTCTGGCTGGCGCACGACCGCTTGCTCGACCGGGACGTCGCCATCAAACAGGTGCTCACCACGGCCGGGCTGGACGAGGAAGAGGCGAACGCCGTCCGCAACCAGATCATGCACGAGGGCCGGGTCGCCGCGAAACTCTCGCACGACCACGCGATCGCCGTCTACGACGTGGTGCTCGAAGCCGGTGAGCCCTGGCTGGTGATGGAGCACCTACCTTCCCGCAGTGTCGCGAAAGCGCTCGCGCTGGTCGACACCCTGCCGCCGATCGAGGTCGCGCAGATCGGCGCCCAGGTCGCCGACGCGCTGGCCGCCGCGCACGCGGTCGGCATCGTGCACCGGGATATCAAGCCGGGCAACATCCTCGTCGCCGATCGCGGCCCCGGCGTGGGCATGGCGAAACTCAGCGACTTCGGCATCTCCCGCGGTGCGGGCGATCTGTCCGACGAACCGGACGGCGTGATCACCGGCACCCCCTCCTACCTGCCGCCCGAGGTGGCGCGCGGGGCGCAGCCGACCAAGGCCAGCGACGTGTTCTCCCTGGGCGCCACGCTCTACACCGCGATCGAAGGGCAGCCGCCGTACGGCTTCGACGAGGACAGCGACGTCATCGTGCACCGCGCCGCCATGGCGCAGATCATCCCGCCGACCCGCAGCGGCGCGCTCACCCAGGCGCTGCTGCACATGATGGAGCCCGCGCCGCAGCGCCGCCCGACCATGGCCGAGGCGCGTGACGAAATCCTCACCGCCGCTTTCGGCCCCGGCACCGGGCCGTACATTCTCGGCGCGCCCGTCCGCACCGAGGACGGAACCATCCCGTTCTGGGCCGCCCGCAATTCGGCGTCCGGCATCCGCAGCCCCCACTCCACGCCGCTCCCCCGCCCGCACCGCAACCACGTGGGCGCCACCGCGGCCGCACCTCCGCAGCGCGCCAGGAACCCGCAGCCGAGCAACGCCCCCTTGGCCATCGCCGTGGGCCTGCTGATCGGCCTGATCATCATCATCGCGATCATCGTCGCCGTCCTCTGACGTCCGCGCGCATCCAGCGGGTATGCGAGCGGCGGTCAGTCGATGCGGCGGCGGTGGGCCCAGCGGGTCAGGGCGTTGCGGTTGGACTGCTGAGTCTTGCGCAGCACGTTGGAGGCGTGCGTCTCCACTGTTTTCACGGAGATGAACAGGGTTTCGGCGATCTCGCGATAGGTGTAGCCGCGGGCGAGCAGGCGCAGCACCTCCAGCTCGCGCGGCGTCAGTGAGTCGAGTTCGGGGTCGAGGGGCGGCTCGGGCACCGGGGACCTCCCGGTGAACGAGTCCAGCACGAATCCGGCCAATCGCGGGCTGAAGACCGCGTCGCCGCCCGCCACCCTGCGGATGCCGTCGGCCAGCTCGGCCCCCGAAATCGTCTTGGTCACATACCCTCTGGCGCCGGCCCGGATCACCGCGATCACGTCCTCGGCCGCGTCGGACACGCTCAGCGCCAGGCACACCGGTCCCGGTTCGATGCCGGCCAGCACCGCCACCCCGCCGCCGTCGGGCATGTGCACGTCGAGCAGGACGACGTCCGGGCGCTCGGCGTTGATCCCGGCCACCGCCTCCGCCACCCCGCCGGCCTCCCCGACCACCTCCATGTCCGCCTCCCGGCTCAATTCAGCACGCACACCCGACCGAAAAACGGCGTGATCATCGACGAGAAAGACCCGCACGGTCACCTACTTCTCCTAACCGACCCATGACCCCCAACCGGTACCACACTCGTCCCCCACGCGCTCCGCGCAGATGTCCCGTCCTCGCGTCCGCTGTGCTGACCGCGCGGAATCGAAGGGTCCGCGTCCTAGCGGGCGGTGCCCGCGGCGCGGGCGGGCTCTTCGTCCGTGGCGGGGCAACCGGAGTCGCTGCGCGGCATGATGATCCGGACCTCGGTGCCGCGGCCCGGCGTCGACAGGATGTCCACCTGGCCCCCGCGGCGCTCGATCCGGCCGCGAACGGACTTGGCCAGGCCGCGGCGGTCTTCCGGCACGGACGCGAGGTCGAAGCCGGAGCCGCGGTCACGGACGAAGATGCTCACCTGATGCGGCTCCACCTCGGCGAACAGGTCGATCTCCGGGACGCCCGCGTGCTTCGCGGCGTTGACCAGCGCTTCCCTGCTCGCCCCCAGCAATGCGGTGAAGTGCTCTTTCGGCAGACCCGATCCGGAGCCGTCGATGTCCATCGACACGTCGCCGACGGTCACCGGCGCCACCTTCACGCCGTGCTGATCCTCCACCTCGCCCGCGATGGTGCGCAGGGCCGCGGCCAAGCTCGACTGCGCGGGGCCGGCATCCTCGAACAGCCATTTCCGCAGCTCCCGCTCCTGGCTGCGGGCCAGCCGCAGCACCTCCTGCGGGTCGTCGGCCTGGCGCTGGATGAGCGCGAGCGTCTGGAGCACGGAATCGTGCAGATGCGAGGCGATCTCCTCGCGTTCCTCGTTGCGGATGCGCGCGGCGCGCTCGGCGTTCAACGCACGCATCATGCGCAGCCACAGCGGAACCGTCAGCAGCCCGGCGCCGACCAGCGTGACCGCGACCGCGAGCAGCGCCGATCCGAGCGAGCTCAGATCGATCCGGGCCAGCACCACCACGCCGAGACCGGCCACGATCAGCGTCGCACCGGCGACGATGCGCGACCAGGTGACCACTGAGGGCCGCGCGGGCATTCCGAGCAGCGAACGCGGCCCGTCGACGTCGTACTCCCGCCACACCAGCGCCGCACCGACCGCGACCACGATGATCGGCGCGATCACCTTCGCCGCCGTCCCGCTGAACACCCACGACACGGCGACCGCGAGGCCGAGCCCGAGCATGGCGAGCCCGATCGCCTGCCGCCGCTCCGCACCGGAGGGTTTCGCCTGGTCCGACCCGCCCGGCGAGAAGATCCACAGCAGCCCGTAGGCGACGATGCCCGCCCCGGCCAGCGCGGACAGCAGCACGAACGCCATCCGCACCTTGAACACGTCGACGTCCAGATGGTCGGCCAGACCGCCCGCCACTCCGCCGACGATCCGGCCGCCGGACCGGCGGACCATCCGCGCCTGCGGCGGCCCGGGAACCGTCGCGGGTCCCAGCCCGCGGGCGGCGTCGAACCCCCGAGTGTCGAACGCGGGAACAGACGGGTACATGTCTTCGATACTGCCCGACAACAGACCTGCCAGCCATCCGGATTCACCCTGATCTTGGGGGGCGACACCCGCGCCGACCAGGGCAGAAGCGATCCATCCCACCCGGACACAGGCATAGCTGAGTAATTGCTACATCAGTGGATCGGTCCAAAGTGTTCAGGCCGTTTTTCAGGGTTCCCCCCGATGCGCCGGTTCCGTGGCGCGGCACACCATGGGAAACATGACGAAAACGAGCTTCGGCGACCAGGTCCAGCAGATATGGCAGACCCGGCCGGTCCGATTGCCGCGACAGGGACCGATCGCGGGCGTCGCGGCGGGGTTCGCGCGCCGCTACGAGATCGACCCGGTGCTGGTGCGCGTCGCGTTCGTCGTCTCGACGATCTTCGGCGGCGCGGGCATGGTGCTCTACCTGCTGGCCTGGCTGCTGCTGAGCGCGGCGGGCGATCAGGCGTCCGCGGCCGAGTCGCTGGTCGGCAAGGGCCACAGCTCGCAGTCGCAGACCAAGACGATCGTCTTGATCGTGGCGCTGGCCATCGCGGTCAGCACGATGGGCCCGGTCGGTGTGGGTCTCGGCGGATCCGGCCTGATCAGCCTCGCGCTGATGCTGGCGGGCTGGTGGATGCTGCACCTGCGCACGCCCAACCCGCCGCCGGGAACCACCGAGGCGTTCGGCGGATTCGCCCCGGAGGGCGGGATCACCGCCACCGGCTACCCCGGCGCGGTCTTCCCCCCGGGGGCGCCCCGCACCGTCGGGGACATGTACGTACCGCCGACCAGCGTGTACACCCCGTATACGAAGCTGCCGGACGCCTACGTTCCGGAGGGGCCCGCCGCCGCGACGACGGTCCCGCTGCACAAGCCCGCGACCGACGACGCGACCGTGGTTCCGGAGGCGTCGGCAATGCCCGCCGCGGGGGCGGAGACGAGTTCGTCCGCCGACGAAAAAGGCCAGGCCGATTCGCCTACCGCGGTCGATGATCAGGGACCGGCTACGGCCGGCAGCGGGCAAGCCGAGGCAGGCGTCCGAACCGCGCCCGATACGACTGACCGGCGCGAATCGGTCGCCAGGACCTCACCCGATGGTCCGGTCGCCCTCGGCAAAGACGTTCCGGTGTCCGGGCCCGCCGCGAGCCCGCACCGCCCCATGGCCGCTCACCCCGCGATCATCGGCGGCTCGACCCCACCTTCCTGGGATCCGCTTGGCGTCGCTCCGCTCGCCTGGGACCTCCCGGAGCCGACGCCCGCCCGCACCGTCGTCGCCCCGCCGCCGAAGCGTCCCCGCTCCCGCCTGACCCCGGTGGTGATCGGGCTGGCCATCCTCGCGGCAGCGGGCGCTGGTGCGGCGGCGGCCTCGGGCGCGGAGTGGATGACACCCGGCCGGATCGCCGCGGCGGCGCTCGCCGTGATCGGCCTCGGCCTGGTGCTCGGGGCGTTCCTGCGGCGCGGCTACGGCCTGCTGGTGCTCACCGCGCCGCTCGCCGGGTTCGTGCTGCTCGCCTCCGCGGTCGGTCCGATCGAGTTCGAGCAGGGCGCGATGGGCGACCACACCTGGGCGCCGGCTTCCGTCGCCGACCTCGCATCGAACTACCGGGTGACCATGGGTTCCGGCACGCTGGATCTGCGGTCGGTGAAACTGACCGACAATCGCACCGTGGACCTCGACGTCCGGATGGGCGAAGCCCGCGTCCTGCTGCCCGCGGAGATGACCGTCCGCACCCACTGCACGGCGACCATGGCCGAAGCGCGCTGCGTCGACGGCGTCAGCGGTCCGAATACTCCCGGCGCGCCGGTCCTCGATCTGAACGTCGACGTCCGCGCCGGAAACGTGGAGGTGCAGCATGGCTGATACCGAGCAGAAGGAGACGACCGATTCCCGCCGCGGCCCGGCCGCGTCGCTGCTCGTCGCGGGACTGCTGTCCCTCGCGATCAGCGTGTGGGCTTTCGTCGGCCCAGCGTCCTGGCCCGCGGCCAGCATGATCCCGATCGGTTGGATCATCGTGCTCGCCGCGATCGTCATCGGCATCGCGCTGGTGGTCTCCCCGCGCAAACGATCCTGAGCACGCCGAACGGCCCGTCCCCGCGACGGGCCGTTTCTCGTTTCATCCCCGAACGCCAGGCGAGCCGGACCACGTCCGACAGGAGAACCGAATGAACTCCGACAAACCCACCGACCAAGCACCTCCCCCCGCTCGGCCCACACCGCCGGATCCCCGTCCCGGCGCTTCGGGCGGCACACTCCTCGGCCACTTGATCCTGCACAGCGCCTTCCACCGTCCCCGCTGACCTTCGTCAGCGGGCTCGGTGACGAGCTACCGCCCGGCGCGCAACCGGGCGATCACTCCCACTCGATGGTGCCCGGCGGCTTGCTGGTCACGTCCAGGACCACCCGGTTGACCTCCGCCACCTCGTTGGTGATGCGGGTCGAGATGCGTTCGAGCACCTCGTAGGGCAGCCGGGTCCAGTCGGCGGTCATGGCGTCCTCGCTGGAGACCGGGCGCAGCACGATCGGATGACCGTAGGTGCGGCCGTCGCCCTGGACACCGACGCTGCGGACCTCCGCGAGCAGCACGACCGGGCACTGCCAGATCTGCCCGTCCAGGCCGGCCGCGGTCAGCTCCTCGCGGGCGATCGCGTCGGCCTGGCGCAGCGTCTCCAACCGGTCCGCGGTGACCTCACCGACGATCCGGATGGCCAGGCCCGGACCGGGGAACGGCTGGCGGGCAACGATCTCCTCGGGCAGCCCCAGCTCACGGCCGACCGCGCGGACCTCGTCCTTGAACAGCAGCCGCAGTGGTTCGACCAGGTCGAACTCCAGGTCGTCGGGCAGGCCGCCGACATTGTGATGGCTCTTGATGTTCGCGGTGCCGCTGCCGCCGCCGGACTCGACGACGTCCGGGTAGAGCGTGCCCTGCACCAGGAACTCGACCTTCGGCGTCACGCCGTCGGCTTCGCCGTGCGCGAGCACCACCTCGCCCACCGCGTCCTCGAAGGAGCGGATGAACTCCCGCCCGATGATCTTGCGCTTCTCCTCGGGATCGGTCACGCCCTTCAACTCGCCGAGGAACTTGTCGACCGCGTCGACGGTCACCAGCTTGGCGCCGGTCGCGGCGACGAAATCCTGCTGCACCTGCTCGCGCTCCCCCGCACGCAGCAGGCCGTGGTCGACGAACACGCAGGTCAGCCGGTCACCGATGGCGCGTTGCACCAGGGCGGCGGCGACGGCGCTGTCCACCCCACCGGACAGCCCGCAGATCGCGTGCCCGTCACCGATCTGCTCGCGCACCGAGGCGACCAGCGAATCGGCGATGTTCGCCGGTGTCCAGCTGGAGGGGATGCCCGCGAGCTCGTGCAGGAACCGGCTCAGCACCTGCTGCCCGTGCGGCGAGTGCAACACCTCCGGGTGGTACTGCACACCGGCCAGCCTGCGCGCGCGATCCTCGAACGCGGCGACCGGGGCGCCCGCGGTGGTGCCCGTGACCTCGAAGCCGTCGGGGGCGTCGGTGACCGCGTCGCCGTGGCTCATCCACACCGGCTGGATAGTGGGCAGGCCGCCGTGCAGCAAACCGCCGTCGATGTTGAGTTCGGTGCGCCCGTACTCGCGGGTGCCGGTGTGCGCGACCGTGCCGCCCAGCGCTTGGGCCATCGCCTGGAAGCCGTAGCAGATGCCGAAGACCGGCAGCCCCAACTCGAACAGCCGCGGGTCCAGCTGCGGCGCTCCTTCGGCGTAGACGCTGGCCGGGCCGCCGGAGAGGATCACCGCGAGCGGCTGCTTCTCGGCGATCTCCTCCACCGTCGTGGTGTGCGGGACCACTTCGGAGAACACGCTCGACTCGCGCACCCGCCGCGCGATCAGCTGGGCGTACTGTGCTCCGAAGTCGACGACGAGGACCGGTCTCTGGGTTTGTGCCACCCATCCAGTTTAGTGAGCGGCCGAACGAGCGAATCATCGGCACAGCGGCTCGGGCGGCGGGCGAGCCGACCGCCCGAATCGTCACCCGGGGACCGGCTCGCTGGTTATCCTTCTGCTCGTGCCCTTCGCCCGCGCGATCGATGCCGACATCCATTACGAGGACAGCGGCGGGGACGGCCCGGTGGTACTGCTGGCGCACGAGTTCTTCATGGACCGCACCATGTTCGCCGCCCAAATGGCCGCGCTCGCACCGGAGTTCCGGATCGTCTCCTGGGATGCCCGCGGCCACGGCCGCACTCGGGACGAGGGCCTACCCTTCACCTACTGGACCGCGGCCCGCGACGCGCTGACCGTCCTCGATCATCTCGGCGCCGAGCAGGCCGTGGTCGGCGGCACCGCGCAGGGCGGGTTCACGGCGCTGCGCACCGCCTTGATCGCCCCCGAACGCGTCTCCGCGCTCATCCTGATCAGCACCGAAGCACACGGTCCCACCCCCGAGCAGTCCACCGCCACCCAGAAGTTCCTCGACGAGTGGTACGACGACGGCTCCCGCGAACGGGCCGTGCACCAGCTGGCGTCCTGGCTGATCGGCGACGACGAGTGGTATCGCTCGATCTGGACCCAGCGCTGGCTGGTGCGCGACCGGCGCGGCATCGAGGTGGCGGCGGGCTGCCTGCTCAGCCGCGATTCGGTGCTGGATCGCCTGCGCGAAATCGCTTGTCCCGCCTTGGTGATCCACCCCACGCACAGCGGCATGGACCGCGGACGCGCCCAGGAACTGGCGTACGGGTTGTCCGGCGCCACGTTCATCGAAATCGCCGAAGCACGACTGGCCGTCACGATGACCCACCCCGAACCGGTGAACCACGCGATCCAGCAATTCCTGCGCGCCAGAACGAAACCCACTCGCGTACGGTGAAACCATTCACGTGATGAGTCATCGAAACCGTTGCACCCCAACCCCGAACAGAGCATGCTCGAGATCGGTAGCAAGCAGCCATGCCGCGATCTTCGCGGCGCACAAACGGTCCGAATGCCTTCCCCGACTACGACCGTGGCACCGGGCTGACACCGTGCGATGACCAGCCCTGCGCACCCTCCCAGCCACTAGGCGACCACCGGAGAAGCGAGTCTTACGAGCGCCGTTCGCGGCCCGGCTCGCGTTCCAGCGGTCGAAGCGCATGCGCCGCAGGCGCGAGTCTCGACCGCTGGAACGCGAGCCATCGAGGGGCCGCGAACACGCAGCGCCGCAGGCGGCTGCAAATCAGACAGAACTCAAGCGCGAACGCTCAGGCCGACCTTCTGGAACTCCTTCAGATCCGAGTAACCGGCCTTCGCCATCGAACGGCGCAACCCGCCGACGAGATTCAGCGAGCCGAACGGATCGTCGGACGGACCGAAGAGCACACGCTCCAGACTCGGGCGCACGGTCTCGCCGACCGGCTCGCCACCGAGATCCCACGGATCGTCGACGTGCAGCAGCGATCCACGCGGCACCGACGGATGGGCGGCCGCCGACGGCCAGTACCAGCCACGGCCCGGCGCCTCGGCGGCCACGGCCAGCGGGACTCCGAGCATGGCGGCGTCCGCGCCACAGGCGATCGCCTTGGCCAGCTGCCCCGAGGTGGCGACGTCGCCGTCCGCGATGACGTGCACGTAGCGGCCGCCGGTCTCGTCCAGATAGTCGCGGCGCGCGGCGGCGGCGTCCGCGATCGCGGTGGCCATCGGCACGCCGATGCCGAGCACCTCGCCGGTGGTGGTCGCCCCGGGATAGGAGCCGTAGCCGACGATCACGCCCGCCGCCCCGGTGCGCATGAGGTGCAGCGCGGTGCGGTGATCGCTCACGCCGCCCGCGACCACGGGCACGTCCAGCTCGGCGATGAAGGTCTTGAGGTTCAGCGGCTCACCGTCGCCGACATGCTCGGCGGAGATGATCGTGCCGTGCACGACGAGCAGGTCGATGCCCGCCTGCAGCAGCGCAGGGGTGAGTGTGCGCGCGTTCTGCGGGCTCACCCGCACCGCCACGGTCACACCGGCGGCGCGAACTTGCGCGACCGCGGCGGCGAGCAGATCCGGCTGCATCGGCGCGGCGTGCAGTTCCTGCAGCAGCGCCACCGCGCGCTCGTAACCGCCCTTGCCGACCAGCTCGAGCAGCTGGTCGATCTTCGCGCCGACGTCCGCGTGCCGCGCCCACAGGCCCTCGCCGTTGATCACACCGAGACCGCCGAGGCGGCCGAGTTCGATGGCGAACTCCGGCGACACCAGCGCGTCGGTGGGATGCGCGAGGAACGGGATCTCGAAGCGGTAGGCGTCCAGCTGCCAGGACAGCGAGACCTGCTTCGACGAGCGGGTCCGGCGCGAGGGGACGATGTCGACGTCGTCCAGCTCGTAGGTACGCCGGGCGGTCCGGCCCATGCCGATCTCCACCATGTCGCGCACGCGAAATCTCCTTGTCTAATTTGCAGCGCCTGCGGCGCTGCGTGTTCGCGGCCCTCTTATGGCTCGTGTCCGAGCGAGCGAGACTCGCGCCTGCGGCGCACGCGCTTCGCCCGCTCGCACACGAGCCGGGCCGCGAACGGCGCTCGTAAGACTCGCGCCTTCAGTGGTCACTTGAGGGGGCAGGCGGGCAGCACAGAGCACCGCCGACTGCCGCACAGCTTGCTCACCGCCACAGTTGATGGGCAAGCTCCATCATGCACGGACCGGTTGGTCCTGTACATGAACCTAGTGGGCTAACCCCGTCCGGTGTAGTTAGGGGCCTCGACGGTCATCGTGATGTCGTGCGGGTGGCTCTCCTTGAGGCCCGCCGCGGTGATCTGCACGAACTGGGCCTCCTGCAGATGCGCGATCGACTGCGAACCGGTGTAGCCCATCGCGGCGCGCAGACCGCCGACCAGCTGGTGGATCACCTGGTTGACCGGGCCGCGGAACGGCACCCGGCCCTCGATGCCCTCGGGGACCAGCTTGTCCTCGGCCAGCACGTCGTCCTGGAAGTAGCGGTCCTTGGAGAACGACTTCGCCTGGCCGCGCCCCTGCATGGCGCCGAGCGAACCCATGCCGCGGTAGCTCTTGAACTGCTTGCCGCCGACCAGGATCAGCTCGCCCGGCGACTCGGCGGTGCCCGCGAGCAACGAGCCGAGCATCACGGTGGACGCGCCCGCGGCGATGGCCTTGGCGATGTCGCCGGAGAACTGGATGCCGCCGTCGGCGATCACCGGGACGCCCGCGGGCTTGCAGGCGGCGACCGCCTCCAGGATCGCGGTGATCTGCGGCGCGCCGACGCCCGCCACGACACGGGTGGTGCAGATGGAGCCGGGACCGACACCCACCTTGACCGCGTCCGCCCCCGCTTCGACCAGGGCGGCCGCACCCGCGCGGGTGGCGACGTTGCCGCCGACCACCTGGATCCGATCGCCGACCTCGGCCTTGACCTTGGTGACCATCTGCAGCACCTGCGCCTGATGCCCGTGCGCGGTGTCCACCACCAGCACGTCGACGCCCGCATCGGCCAGCGTCATGGCGCGCGACCAGGCGTCCGTGCCGACGCCGACCGCGGCGCCGACCAGCAGGCGGCCGTCCCGGTCCTTGGTGGCGTTGGGGTACTGATCGGTCTTGACGAAGTCCTTGACGGTGATCAGGCCGCGCAGGCGCCCGTTGCCGTCGACGATCGGCAGCTTCTCCACCTTGTGCCTGCGCAGCAGCCCGAGCGCGGCCTCGGCGGTCACACCCTCCTGCGCGGTGATCAGCGGAGCCTTGGTCATCACGTCGGCGACGCGACGGTTCTGGTCCACCTCGAACCGCATGTCGCGGTTGGTGATGATGCCCACGAGCGCACCGGTCTCGTCCACCACCGGAAGACCGGAGATGCGGAACCGGGCGCACATGGCGTCGACCTCGGCGAGGGTGTCGGTCGGACGGCAGGTCACCGGGTCGGTGACCATGCCGGCCTCGGACCGCTTGACCGTCTCCACCTGAGAGGCCTGGTCCGCCGCCGAGAGGTTGCGGTGCAACACGCCCATGCCGCCCGCGCGGGCCATGGCGATCGCCATCCGCGCCTCGGTCACCGTGTCCATGGCCGAGCTGACCAGCGGGGTGCGCAGGCGGATCTCCCTGGTCAGCAAACTGGAGGTCTCCACGGAGCTGGGGATGAGATCCGAGGCGGCAGGCAGCAACAGCACATCGTCGAATGTGAGGCCGAGCATGGCGATCTTGTTCGGATCGTCGCCACCCGTAGGAGGGCGGACTGCGATTCGTTCGCCCGATACGGGATTACTCATTCGGATCGACCCCTCCTGGACGTCGATAGCGACCGGCGCCGGGGTAACCGGCGCCGTGACGGCTGATGGGATGGACGTGGGTGCGGCGGCGGTGCGGTCGGGACCCGCCGTAGCCTGTGCTCCATGGTATCTGTCCGGTGAACTCGCCGACGAAGTGAGGCCACCACCGAAACTGGCAGGCCGCATAGCTGGCGCAGACCACCCTGTTCTGCGTACCGTGGGGATGTGCGTGACCATCTACCACCTGGCTTGCCGCCGGATCCGTTCGCCGGAGACCCCTCCGACCCGTCCGCCGCGCTCGACGCCATCGAGCCCGGCGAACCGCTGGATCCCCACGAGCGCCTTGCGGTCGAGGAGGATCTCGCCGACCTCGCGGTGTACGAGGCGCTGCTGGCCCACCGCGGTATCCGCGGACTCGTGGTCAGCTGCGAAGACTGCAGGCAGGACCACTACCACGACTGGGACATGTTGCGCGCCAACTTGCTGCAACTGCTGGTCGACGGCACGGTCCGCCCGCACGAGCCCGCCTACGACCCGACGCCGGAAGCGTATGTCACCTGGGACTACTGCCGGGGATACGCGGACGCCTCGATGAACGAGGCCTTCCACGGCGACGGGTTCGACGGATTCGACGGCTGAAACCGGTCCGACCCAGACGCACGCGGGCCTTGTGAGGCGCGCGTACTCGACGCTTGCCACTGTGATTTTCGACGCACACGATCACTTCGACAAGCCGAAGGCGGCGTTCTCGAGCGGGCCGACCCGCCGATGAAGCACGCTTCGCTGGGCCTCGCCGGGGAAGACCTGCTCCAGGAAGACAAAAAGCCGACCGCCTGGCTGGCGATCGGTTCTTGCCTTGCCCGATATTTCTTCTGTCAGCGACCGGGTGGCACGAACGAGCCCGGGTTGGGGATGACCGGCACGCTGAAGGTCGGCGGCTGAATGTTGGTGCCGGTGTTGCCCTGTGTCGGTGCGGTGGGCGGCTGCTGCTGCGGCGCCGTCGGATTACCGGTGTCTCCCGTGGGTCCGCCCGTTGGCGGCGGCTTGACCTCCGTGACCGGCGGTTCCTGCGGCGCCGTCGGTTCCACCGTCGCCGGCGGCTGGGTGGTCACCGGCGGGGCCGTGGTCACCGGCGGCACCGTGGTCGGCGCATTGCCGTTCGTAGTTCCGCCGTTCGGAGTCCCGCCGTTGTTCGATGTTCCGCCTCCGTTCGGAGCGGTCGCATCAACGGTGGTGGACGGCTTCGTCGGCTCACCCGGCTGCTGCACGATCGTCGAGCCCGTCGACGAGCCGGGCTTCGTGGTCGCACTGGTGCCCGGGGTCGCGCGCGGATCGGTGGTCTTGGGCACCGTCGCCTCGAGCTGGTCGGCCAGCTCCTTGTTCACCTTGCGCAGCTCGGCGAGCAACCGCTCCCACTCGGCCATCAGGTCGGCGCGCTTCTCCGGATCGCTGACCTGCGCGGCGTTCTCCTTGGCGCGCTCGAGGCGCACCTTCGCCTGCGACGGGTTCTGCGTGACCAGTGTCGACGCCTCGTTCAGATCGTCGCCCGCACGCTGCACCACCGTCGTCTGGGCCTGCTCGCTGAACACGACCTCCTTGACCCGCCATAGCGGATCGCCCGGTTCCGCGTTGTACGAGAACGCCGTCATACCGCCGATGACCAGGGCAAGCGCGGCCGCGGCGCCCATGATCGGACGGACAAGCCGCAGCCGCCCGCCGTTGTGCGCCCCGATGCGAACCTGCCGCGCGCCGATCTCCTGGTTGACCGCGGCCACGATCGCATCCAGGTCCGGTTCGGCCGGCATCGGAGCCTCGAGCAACTCCGCTCGCCAATCCGCGAGCAACGTCGCGAGCTGATACTCCTCGGCGCTGTCGGTGTGCACCGGACCATCGCTGGCGATGGCATCGATCAGAGCATCGTCGCGGCGTACCGCGGCGATGTCGACCGGGCCGGTGTCACCGGACGCCTCGGCGTAGGGACCGCTGTTCCGCGATCCAAGCCGCGCCTTCCAGTCACCCCGACCGCGCTCGCCATCCCTAGCCATACATTTCACCTGCCCTCGCCACTTGTGACTTGAGTTTCGCGAGTGCCCTGTGTTGGGCCACCCGTACCGCACCCGCCGTACTGCCCACGGCGACTGCGGTTTCTTCCGCTGACAAACCCATGACCAAGCGCAGGATCAAGATCTCTCGATGCTTCTCGGGAAGCGTCGCGAGCAGACGGTTCATCTGCCTGCTCGTCTCGGATTCGAGAGCTCGTTGTTCCGGTCCCTGGTCGGTGGATATGACATCTGGTACTTCGGCCATCGCCTCCGCCTTGTTACGGGCGGCGTTGCGATGTGCGTCGGCGACCTTGTGCGAAGCGATTCCGTAAACAAAGGCCATGAAGGGCCTGCCCTGGTCTTGATACCTGGGCAAGGCTGTCATCACAGCCAGGCAAACCTCCTGCGCAACGTCGTCCGCGGAGAGCTGCCCACGCTCCGCGGCTCCGATCCGCGCGCGGCAGTAGCGCACCACCAGCGGGCGGATCATCTCCAGTACCTGAGCTAAAGCGGATCTGTCGCCCTGCGCAGCGGCAGCGACGGCGAGGTCCAACTCTTCGCCCGTGTGCGTCATCGTCAGAGATATTCCTGGCGTTACAAAGTGGCACGGTCCGGTGACGACCAGTGCTTCCACCGAAGGGGCGGAACGGATCTAACAATAGCGACCCGTTGGCCGAAGCTGGGCAACACGGGGGACTCCGTGATCACCGCAGGTCGCCCAGGGGCCGCAACGCGCCGCCGGCGCGGCCGATGACGGCGGCGCACTCGGCCGCCTCCACCGCGGCGTTCTCCGCGCCCGATCCGGCGCGGAGCATGGCACATGCCCAGCGCAACGGCAGCAGCCCGTGCTCGCGGCACTGCTCGGCGACGTCCTCGGCCGAGACGCCGGATGCGCCGCGCGCGTCGCGCGCCACGTCGGCCGCGGCGACCAGCAGGCGGGACTTGACCTGATGGCGGACCGACGGGGATCGGCCGGCGAGTTCCAGCGCGCCCGCCGCGTGCTCCGCCGCCGACTCGAAATCCCCTGCCGCCAAGGCCGTTTCCGCGGACACCCAGCCCAGCCGGATCGCGGGACGCCAGCCCGCTCCGTACTGCCGTGCCGCCGACGCGCTGCGGCGCAGCAGCCGCGCGGCCAGCGCCGGCCGCCCGGTCCCGAGCGCGTCGGCGGCGAGCCCGGTGAGCGCGTCGCAGATCGCGTCGGCGCGGCTGGGAAGGTATCCGCCTGCTTCCGGCGGAGCGTCGCCCGCCGCCGCGGCCTCCGTCCCGGCGTCGGCGGTGAGGATCGTTGCGGCGGCCCGACCGTCGAACGCCGCCGCGCGCTCGTGCCAGCCGAGCTGACGCAGGAAAGAACCCTCCGTACTTCCCGCCAGTGAGAGGAGAACGGGGTCGCGGCTGTGGTTGCATACCCTTCGCAATTCGGCCCGCGCCGCGGCATAACGTCCCTGGCCGCCGAGGACCACCGCTCGATACCAACCGCCGAGCGCGTCCGAGGCGGGCGGTAGATCGGCGGCGGCGCGACCCGGATCGGCGCCGAAGGCGGCCTCGGCGAGGACCGCGACGTGAGGGTCTGCGAACGGAGCGGGCGCGAACACGGGCGCACTCTATCCTGTGCGGCGCGCGGGCCGGGACGACGAAAGGTGATCGACGACAGGCCGGCAACCACCGGGATTTCCCCCACCGGGCCGATGTTTCCATTAGGTAAATCTCGGCCCGGCAATCGCCGAGCGGCCGCGCCGGGAATTCATGCGCGTTTCGCGTAATTAACCTGCGCGCCCCGTTTCCGCCATCTTCGGATCCACGCGCCGGGAAGGCCGTCGGCCGCCGCGGTGACCGCCGTCATACGCGCGACGTCCGCACCGAAGCGGTGCCACGACACAGAAAACGCTTCTACCTGCGGAGATGCCAATACGCCCAGACCGTGCGGAAGCCACGGGCCTCCGGCCAACCGAACAGTATCGCCGGAAGCGGCGCGAAAAGTAAACAGTTCGGAGGTTAAATTTCACAGCGCGAGATTTGGAAAAGTGCTGCGTCGAACTATTGACGGAATTTCGCGGCTGGACCTAACGTAGCTCATCGCCACGGACGGCGCCGCGCGAAATTGCAGCGACCACGAAGGGCGAGCCCCCCGGGTACCCCCGCCGACCGGCGTCGTGGCCCACAACTGTTGCAGAACAACTGCTCGACAACGCTGACGAGCTCGCACCACGAGGAGTTCACCATGCCCATGCCGACCCACCTCCCGGGACCCAACGCCGATGTCTGGGATTGGCAGATGCGAGGATCGTGCCGCGGGCAGGATTCCGCGGTGTTCTTCCACCCCGATGGCGAACGTGGCCGAGCCCGCACCGCGCGCGAGATGCGCGCCAAGGAGATCTGCCGCACCTGCCCGGTGCTCATGCAGTGCCGCGCCCACGCGCTGAAAGTCAGCGAGCCCTACGGTATCTGGGGCGGGATGTCGGAGACCGAGCGCGAGATGCACGCGCGGCGCAACCGCCGCCGCATGGCCGTCTGAATCAATCCCTCCCATCCGCACGCCACCGGGCGTCGAATTCCTAGCAAACAACGGGCCACTGCAACACGCTTCGGCCGGGCCGCTCACGCGACACGGTGATCGGTTCCTCGCCGAGGTCGGCGCGTGGGTTCCGATCGTCACCCTCGATCGGCCGGCCGCCGAGCGAAGGCCGGAAACCGGGCATCTGCCGTTTCCGCGGCACGGCGCGACAGCGCTCGGCGTGTCACGGCGTGTCCCCTCCGAGATGTCCGGCATCTCGACGCTTTTCGCAACGCGGCACCGATGCGTGACGGACTCGCGGGCACCCCAGCGGAAGGGAGGTCATAGCGGCGCGCTACGGTAGTGACCGATGACACAGAATGGAGCGTTGTGACAACGCGGCCGTCGGCCGCAGAGGGCGACTCGTTCCGAAGAGAAGCCTTCCCACCCACGGTGGATTCTGCGGTTACGGCACGCGCAGCCGAAAGTATCGAGCTCGCCGCGCTTTTACATCGGTGCGGCCGAGCCGACCAGGAAGCATTCGCCGAACTGTACGACCGGACGTGTGCGCGCGTCTTCGGTCTCGTGTTGCGCGTCCTGCACGATCCGGGCTACGCGGAGGAGACCACGCAAGAGGTCTATCTGCAGATCTGGCGGATGGCCTCGACTTTCGATCCGGCGAAGGGTTCCGCGGTCACCTGGTTGATGACGCTCGCCCACCGGCGCGCGGTCGATCGGGTGCGCGCCGAGCAAGCCCACACCCAGCGCGAGGTCGCCTACGGCATCCGGGTGCTCGGCAACGAATTCGACGAGGTCACCGAGGAGGTCGAGCGCAGGTTCGAACAGCAGGCGGTCCTCGCCGGTCTCGCCACACTCACCGAAACCCAGCGAGAAGCCATCTCGCTCGCCTACTACGGTGGGCGCACTTATGCGGAGGTAGCCACCTACCTCGACGTAGGGTTGCCTACGGTTAAGTCCCGGATTCGGGACGGATTGACACGACTGAAGAAAAGTTTGGGGGTGACGTGAGATGAACGAACGCCAGATCGATCTCGCGCACACCGTCGCGCTCGGATCGATCGACGACGAAGACCATCAGGAAGTGCAGGAACTGCTCGACAGCGAGGACCCCGTGCTACGCGCGGAGTTCATCCAGGAAGTCAGAGACACGAAAGAAGCGCTTTCCGCTCTCGCCACAGCCACGGCGGCCCCTCCGCCGCCGTCGCTGCGTGCTCGCCTACTCGCGGCCATCGCCGCCGAACAGCCGCCGGTCGCCAGCTGAATCCGGCGTCCCGCCAGGTCTTCCCGCTCCGCGCGTTCGGGCCGAACGGCTCTGAATCGTCCCGCACAACCTTTCGGTTTCGCGGCGGACAGCGTGTCGAGCTCGGAACATTCTCGGTGTCGCCGGAAATCATGGCCGTGGCCTGTCGCCGGAACGGGCAAGGCCCCCGAACCACGCGGTTCGGGGGCCTTGCCGGTCGGATTGCCCGGCGCCCGGCTCAGTGCGCGTGGCCGTGGTGGCCGTGCTCGTTCTGCTCCTCGGCGGGCTTGTCGACCACTGCGCTCTCGGTGGTGAGCACCATGCGCGCGACCGACGCCGCGTTCACGACGGCCGAACGGGTCACCTTCACCGGGTCGACGACGCCGTCGGTGAGCAGGTCACCGTAGGTGAGGGTGGCCGCGTTGAAGCCGTCCTTGCCCTCGGCCACCTTGCTGACCACCACCGCGCCGTCCAGGCCCGCGTTGGTGGCGATCCAGTACAGCGGCGCTTGCAGCGCGGTGCGGACCACCTCGACGCCGACAGCCTCGTCACCGGACAGCGAGTCACGCAGCTCGACGAGCTTGCCCGCGGCCTGCACCAGCGCGGTGCCGCCGCCGGGCACGATGCCCTCTTCCACGGCGGCCTTGGCGGCGCTCACCGCGTCTTCGACGCGGTACTTGCGCTCCTTGAGCGCCGTCTCGGTGGCCGCGCCGACCTTGATCACCGCGACACCGCCGGCCAGCTTGGCCAGCCGCTCCTCCAGCTTCTCGCGATCCCAGTCGGAATCGGTGGACTCGATCTCGCGACGCAGCTGCGCGACCCGCGCCTCCACGTCGGCCGCGGAACCGGCGCCGTCGATGATCGTGGTGTCGTCCTTGGTGACGACGACGCGACGCGCCTTGCCGAGCGCGTCCAAGCCCGCCTCCCGCAGGGAGATACCGAGATCCGGGTTCACCACGGTGCCGCCGGTGACCACGGCCAGGTCGTCCAGGAACGCCTTGCGGCGGTCGCCGAAGAACGGCGCCTTGACCGCGACGGCCTTGATCGTCTTGCGGATCGCGTTGACCACCAGGGTGGACAGAGCCTCGCCCTCCACGTCCTCGGCGATGATCAGGACGGGCTTGCCGCTCTCGGCGATCTTCTCCAGCAGCGGCAGGAAGTCCGGCAGCGAGCTGATCTTCTCGCGGTGCAGCAGGACGAACACGTCCTCCAGGACAGCCTGCTGGCTGTCGGGATCGGTGACGAAGTACGGCGACAGGTAACCCTTGTCGAACTGCACGCCCTCGGTGACGACGAGCTCGGTCTGCAACGTCGAGGACTCCTCGACGGTGACCACGCCGTCCTTGCCGACGGTGGTCAGCGCCTTGCCGACCATCTCGCCGATCTCCTCGTCGCGCGAGGACACCGTCGCGACCTGCGCGATGGCCTGCTCACCGGAGACCGGGGTGGCCAGCGCGAGCAGCGCCTCGGAGACCGCGTCCGCGGCCTTGGCGATGCCGGAGCCGACCGCGATCGGATTGGCGCCGGCGGCAACGTTCTTCAGTCCGGCGCGGACCAGCGCCTGGGCCAGCACGGTGGCGGTGGTGGTGCCGTCGCCCGCGACGTCGTTGGTCTTGGTGGCGACGCTCTTGACCAGCTGCGCGCCGAGGTTCTCGAACGGGTCCTCGAGCTCGATGTCGCGCGCGATGGTCACACCGTCGTTGGTGACGGTCGGACCGCCGAAGGACTTCGCCAGCACGACGTGCCGTCCGCGCGGGCCGAGAGTGACCTTCACCGCGTCGGCGAGCTTGTCGACGCCGCGTTCCAGAGCCCGGCGAGCCTTCTCGTCGAACTCGATCTGCTTTGCCATGGAATTCGCTCCTGTAGTGGATTGCGGCGCTCCGGACCGCCTACGGGCCCGTCGCTCGCACCGCTGTGCCAATGAGCGGTGCTCCCGGGGCCCTTCGTGGTTACACAGGCTGCCGCCTACGGGCCCGTCGCTCGCACCGCGGGTTCAGTGCCGGGTGGGCGCCGAACGCGTTCCGCCCCGGGTCACGAGACACCGGGGCGGAACGCATGCGTGCCCGATCGGCTACTTGGTGACGACGGCCAGCACGTCGCGCGCCGACAGGATGAGGTACTCCTCGCCCTGGTACTTGATCTCGGTGCCGCCGTACTTGCTGTAGATGACGGTGTCACCCTCCTGGACATCCAGCGGGATGCGCTTCTCGCCCTCGTCGTCCCACCGGCCGGGACCGACGGCGACAACGGTGCCCTCTTGCGGCTTTTCCTTCGCCGTGTCGGGGATGACCAGGCCGGAGGCCGTCGTCGTCTCGGCCTCGTTGGCCTGGACGAGGATCTTGTCCTCGAGCGGCTTGATGTTCACGCTCGCCACGTTGAGCCCTCCACTTTCAGGGGATTCGGTCGTCCGGAACCGTTGTTCCGGACTCGTCGGTTGGTCACGATGCTGACCCTGCGCATAGCCCCGTCGTCGCGGGTGCCGGGACCCCTGCCCAGTGGTCAAGCTGCTGGCACAAGCACTACACACAGTGCCGACTAGCACTCTATACATGAGAGTGCCAGCGCTCAAGGCTGGGCGGTGCCAACTTTGCGCGGCGCGCCCGGCGACGCTCCGGGCTTGGCGATAAGTTCGGGGAAACAGTAACGTTCGGATAACGGATTGTGACACTATTGACGACGGTTGCGGTCCGGCCGCCAGGTTCGTCGCTCAGCGGGCGGCGGCGCGGCGGCGGAGGGGTACCACAGCGTCGCCGAAACTCGCAGCGCCGCAGCAGATCGTTGCACCACCAGCTTCACCAGAGAGCAAACACACGTGATCCATGGCCGGTCCCCGCGACCCACCCGGACGAGGGGCCGGTTCGTTTCCCGGTCCGGGTCGCGCGTCATCCATACGGCGGTCCGGCAGTCCATTCGAGATGGTCGGCGACACCATGACCATCCGCTCGAAGGGAGGTGAACATGCGAACGTCCCTCGGCATCTCGGCCGGGGCCGAGGTCGTGTGCTCGGCGTTGGTCTCCACCGCGCCGAACGGCATGCAGAGCTTCGACTACCGCGTCGTCTCGGCCGACGCGGCCCATTCCGATCTCGGTGACCTGGTGGCCTCCTCGATCGAGCTGATGACCACCCAGCTACCGACCACGCAGCCTCCGCGCGAGATCATCCGCCCGGCCGGTGGGCGTTTCGCGGGCGGGCCACGCGGCTTCGAGCCGATCACCGGGCACCCGCCCACCAGCGTCGCGGTCGCCTACCGCACCAAGGAGCAGGCGCAGATCATCCGCTCGGCCACCGGCAAACAGCGTGAGCTGCGGCTGATTCCGGAGGGCACCGCCGCGCTGACGTACCTGCGGCACACCGGCCTGCTGGACCGCTACGAGACGGTCGCCATCGTCGACCTCGGCGCCTCCGGGCTCAGCGTCACCGTCGCCGACCGGGCCGACGGCTCCCTGCTCCGTTCCGATCGCACCGCGACCGTCAGCGGCAAGGCGATCGACGAACTGATCTACCACCATCTGGTGGACCTGCACTTCGCCCGGCGCGGCACCCGCCCGAACCGCGGCATGCTCACCAACCGCGGCCGCGCGGCGAAGGAGCACCTGTCCATCGCGCCCGCGGTCACCATCGACCACGTCGCCGGGCGCCCGCTGAAACTGACCAGAGCCGATTTCGAAGAGTTGATCGCCGACCTGCTGCGCGACCTGGCGCGATTCGTCACGGCGGCGTTCGCCCGGGCGCCGCGCCAACCGCAGGCGGTCGCGGTCATCGGCGGCGGCGCCAACATCCCCGCCGTGCTCGACACGCTCACCGCCGCGCTGGACGTCCCGGTGTTCACCGTGCCCGACCCCGAGGCGGTGACCGCGAAAGGCGCGGCCCTGGTGGCCGATTCGGCGCAGCCCTCGGTCTTCCCGGTGGGCGCGCTCGGCGGCGACGCGCCCGCGGGGACGGTCACCAAGGTGTTCGGCACCCTGGCCGGTGCGATCGTGGTGGTCGGACTGATCGTCGGTTACGGAGTCAAGACGTTCGCCCCCACCGCGGACGACGAAGTCTCCCCCGCCGGGACGACGAGCAGCGCCTCGCAACTGCCGACCGCGACGTCCGTACCGTCCGCCACCGCGGCGGCCACCACGCCGCACGGCCGCACGCCGGACAGCACCGGCAGCGCGCCGGCGACCACGGAACACGGGGCCCAGAGCACGACCGGCTGGCCGTCGGGCACGCAGGCGACCACGCCCACGCAGCCCACGCTGCGCCCGGATCCCAACCTTCCGCCCATCCCGTTCCCGGAGCTGTTCGGTCCGATGTTCGGGAACCCGAATGCGACACTGGGCGGTTCGCCCGAGCCGCAGTCGAGCCGGACATCGCCGTCCGCGGCGCCCACCGCCACGGCGCCGGGCACGAGTCCCACCCAGGCGCCCGCGCGATCGAGCCTGCCGCTTCCGCTGCGGGGCAATTCGGGATCCGCGTCGAATCCCGGACTGCTCGCACCGAACTGATCCGGCCGCACGTCTGCTACGCCGATTCGCCGCCCCGGCCGTTCGGCCGGGCCGCGCAGGTCAGCGGACCATGCTGACCGACACCGGCAGACCAGGGTCGGTGGCGACCGTCAGCGGGGAGGCAGCCGCGCCGCCGGCGATGACATGCGCGCCGAGCGCGGCGATCATCACGCCGTTGTCCGTGCACAACCGGGGCTTGGGCACCCGCAGGGTCAAACCGGCCGCCGCGCAACGTTCCTCGGCCATCGAGCGGATTCGCGAGTTGGCCGTAGCGCCGCCCCCGAGCACCAGCGTGCCGACGCCGACGTCCTGAGCCGCGCGCACCGCTTTCATGGTGAGCACATCCGCGACGGACTCCTGGAACGAGGCCGCGATATCGGGGATGGGCAGATCCTCCGCCGCGACGCCGTCGCGCTGGGCAGCTTCGACGTAGCGGGCCACCGCCGTCTTGAGGCCCGAGAAGGAGAAGTCGTAGCGCGGGTCGCGCGGCCCTGTCATGCCACGGGGGAAGGCGATGGCGCGCGGATCGCCGTTCGCCGCGGCGGCATCCAGCGCGGGACCGCCGGGGAAACCCAGCCCGAGCAGGCGTGCCACCTTGTCGAACGCCTCACCCGCCGCGTCGTCGACGGTGCTGCCCAGCTCGACGATCGGCTCGGACAGATCCGTGACGTGCAGCAGGTGAGTGTGGCCCCCCGACACCAGGAGTGCGACGCAGGGCGGCATCGGCCCGTGCTCGAGGGTGTCGACCGCGACATGCCCGCCGAGATGGTTCAGCGCGTAGAAGGGCACATCCCACGCCGCCGCATAGGCTTTCGCGGCGGCGACGCCGACCAGCAGCGCACCGGCCAGGCCGGGTCCGATGGTGACCGCCAGCGCGTCCGGCCTCGCGATGCCCGCGGCCGACAGCGCGCGGCGCATGGCGGGCACGATCGCCTCCAGATGCGCGCGCGAGGCGATCTCGGGGACGACGCCGCCGAAGCGCGCGTGCTGCTCGACGCTGGAGGCGACCTCGTCGGCGAGCAGTTCGCAGGTGCCGTCCGGGTGCCTGCGGACGATGCCGACACCGGTCTCGTCGCAGGAGCTTTCGATGCCCATGATGATCACGACAGCACCTCGTCCCGCGTACGCCACCGGTCGTCGCTGGTCAGCGCGGGTCGGCGCATCGTGTACGCGTCCGCGCCGCTGGGGTGGTAGTAGTTCTTGCGCAATCCGATGATGTGGAAGCCGTGCTTGGCGTACAGCGCGATCGCCGGGGCGTTGTCGGTGCGGACCTCGAGGAACACCGGTCCACCGCGCCGGTCCGCCTCGGCGAGCAACGCCTCCAGCAGGAGGGTGCCGACGCCGGCGCGATGACGGCCCGGATCGACACCGATGGTGTGCACCTCCGCCTCGGGGTGTTCTGCGTCACCCAGCAGTGCGATACCGGCGTAGCCCACCATTCGCCCGTCCTCGTCCCGTGCGGTGATGTACCGGTTGTGCCGACCGGCCAGCTCGGACTGGAATGCCACGGCGGCCCACGGGTCGTCCTCCGGGAACAGCAACTGCTCCAGTTCCACGCAGCGCGTGATGTCGGCCGCCACCATGGGTGCGATCCGGATCGTCACGGACCTCACGCTCCCATCCGGTCGAGCCGGCGATAGGCGTTCTCGACCGCGTCCGGCCTGCGCAGGTACAGCGGAACCAGCGGCTCCGGCACGCTGCGCGACAGCAGGCCGGGCGCGGCGACGCGCACCAATCCGGCGGGCGAGGGCGTCTCGGCGGGCAAGACCGGCAGATCGAAGAAGTCGACGTGCGAAGCGGATCCGGCGATCGCGGTGGCCTGGCCCGCGTCCAAGTCCGAGGGCTTGCAGACCTCCGGGCCCGCCACCCGCGCGCCCGCCCGGTACCGCGCCCAGTACACCTCGCGCCGCCGCGCGTCGGTCACCACGAGCAGCTCGGCTTCGGGCGACAGCTCGACCGGGGGCGGCACGGCCGGGTCGACGGCCGCGTCGGCGGCGATCGCGTCGAGGCTGCACACGCCGTACACCGGGATGCCGAGCGCGTCACCGAAGGCGGCCGCGGTGGCCATGCCGACCCGCAGGCCGGTGAACGGACCCGGGCCGACGCCGACCACGATCGCGTCGATGTCGGTTCTGGAACGACCTGCCTCGGTGAGGCATTCGAGGATCTGCGGCGTGAGCACCTCGGCGTGGGCACGGGGGTCGACCCGCACCCGGGAGGCGACGGTGCGTGCCCGGACGGGATCCGCCGCGCCGGCGCCCTGCTCCAGGTCCACCAGTCCCGCTGTGACGGCGGGTGTCGCGGTGTCGACGGCTAGTACAAGCATGATTGGGCCAACGATACCGGGTGGTAGGCGGCACCGATGCAGAGCTACCTGAGAGCTAACCCACCCATTCCCAGATCGCGGTGCGCACATCCGAATCCGGCTCGCGCGACAGCACGACGCGCAGGTGCCGCTCCGCGAGGTGCTCCACCACGCCGCGGCCCCACTCCACCACGACCACCGCCTGATGCAGGTCGGTGTCCAGATCCAGCGCGTCCAGCTCGTCCAGGTCGCCGCCGAGCCGGTAGGCGTCCACGTGCACCATGGGCACCGCCGGGCCGCCGCCCTCGCGCTGCCCGGCGCGGTGCTGGCGGGCGATGATGAACGTCGGCGAGCTGACCCGGCCCTGCACGCCGAGCCCCGCGGCGATGCCACGGGTGAGCGCGGTCTTGCCCGCGCCGAGCGGACCGTCCAGCACCACCAGGTCCCCGGCGCGCAGATTCGTCGCCAGTTCCCGGCCCAGTGCCTCGGTGTCGGCGACCGTTGGCAACACCCGATGACCCGGATCAGCCACGGGCCACCTCCGAGGCGTCTGCCGACGGGTCGATCGCGCCCGCCCGCACGAGCAGTCGATCCAGCGCGGCGTTGACGATGTCCGGGTACTGCATATGCGGCATGTGCGCGGCGCCGTCCAGCCGGATGAGCTCGCTATCGGGCAGCGCGGCGGCCAGCGCCCGCGAATTGCGGAACGGGATCACCAGGTCGTGCCCGCCGCCGAGCACCAGAGCCGGAGTGCCCGCCAGCGCGGGCAACGCCGCCGACTCGTCGTGCAGCTCGATGGCCTGGAGGAACTTCACGATGGTCGCCACCGGCGTCTGGTCGATCATCAGCGTCGTGAAGCGCGACAGGGTCGGGCTCACGGGGCCGTGGAACGAGCTGACGTGCAGGAAAGGCGTGATCACTTGCCGGGCGGTGACGCGACCCGCCTGCACGAGGGCGGGCGCGGTGTGTACCGCCAGCCGGAAGCCGTCGATCGCGGGATTGCGCAACAGCTGCCCGATACCGGCCCTGGCGACTCCGGCAGCCGCGGTCGACAGCAGTGCGATCCCGATCACCCTGGCCGCGAACAGGTCCGGATAGCGCGCCGCCGCGGCCAGGATCGCCATCCCGCCCAGCGAATGCCCGACCAGCACCACCGGTCCGGCCGGGGCGGTCGCGTTCAGTACCGCGACGAGGTCGTGGCCGAGCTGGCCGACGGTGCAACTCGCCGTGCTCGGCACGCCCGAACGGCCGTGCCCGCGCAGGTCGAACAGCACCATGCGAACCCGTGGGCCCCACAACTTCTCCAGGTCACGACGCTGAAAATGGAAGGACGCCATGCTGTTGCAGAAGCCGTGCACGAAAAGCACGGTCACCGGTGCGTCGTCGGGGCCGCAGGCCCGCGTGGCCAGGGGCACGCCGTCGTCGGCGAGCACCGTCCCCGCGCGGTCGGCATCGATCAGCGCGAAGTTCTCGTCGCGGTAGTCGTCGCCCCGGGCGGGCCACAGCACGCGCGCACCCGCGCGACGCAGGGCATGGGCGCCCGCCAGCGCACCGACGACACCGACCGTGGCCAGCCCGCCGCGCAGCGGGGTCACCCGGAAGCGGCTCATCGGACGCCACCGGTATAGCGCCGGGTGACCCGGCCGCGCGGCGAACACACCACTTCGTAGTGGATGGTGCCGAGCAGGTTCGCCCAATCTTGGGCGTGCGGTCGCGTACCGAAGAGAACGGCGGTGTCACCTTCCTGGACACCCGCCTGGTTGTCACCGAGGTCGACGAGGAACTGGTCCATGCACACCCGCCCCACATTCCTGCGTAATGCTCCGCCGAGCCAGACGTCGAATCGTCCGCTCAACGGGCGGAACACGCCGTCGGCGTAACCCGCGGGAATCAACGCGACAGTCGTATCGCGCGGCGCGATCCACTGATGTCCGTAGGAGACGCCCTCGCCGGCTGCCACGCGTTTGACCAGGGCCACCCGGGCCTGGAACGTCATGGCGGGCCGCAGGCCGAAATCGTCGTCCGGTATCGGCGACAGTCCGTACATGGCGATGCCCGGACGGACCAGGTCGAAGGCCAGGTCGGGACGGGTCAGGGTGGCGGCGGAGTTGGCGATGTGCACCAGCTCCGGCTCCAGGCCGTGCTCCTTGGCCGTGGCGATCGCGTCCAGGAATCGGGCGCGTTGCACGTCGTTGTTGGGGTGCTCGGGTTCGTCGGCGTGCGCGAGATGGGAGAAGATCGCGCGGAAGCGCACCGCCTGCTCGTCGACCAGAGCGCGCAGCGCCGTCAGCACTTGCGGGTAATCACTCGGCGAGACGCCGTTGCGGTTCAGGCCGGTGTCCACCTTCAGCGTGACGGTTGCGGGACGACCGGTGTCGCGGACCGCGGCCTCGACCGCGCGCAGGTGGGCCGGCGAGGAGATCCCGATCTCGACGTCGGCGGCCACGGCGGGCGCGAAATCGGTATCCGTGTTGTGCAGCCAGCACAGGATCGGCGCGGTGATCCCGGCCGCGCGCAATTGGACGGCCTCGCCCACGGTCGTGACACCAAGTTCGGCCGCGCCCGCCGCGAGGGCGGCGCGGCCCACCTCTACCGCGCCGTGGTTGTAGCCGTCGGCCTTCACCACCGCCATCACCGCGGCGTCGCCCGCGTGTTCCCGCAGGATCCGCACGTTGTGGGCGATGGCGTCGAGGTCGATGACCGTTTCCACTTGCGCTGTGCCGCCTCTCCGCCTGTTCAGGCCGTACCAGTCGGCCGCGCTGGATTCGCGTTCAGGTCCTGCGTTCGGTGCCGCCTGGATGCTGGGCGTGCCCGGCGAGTTACCCATGTGCTCTCGAAATCAGTCGGTGCGTTGGTTCCGGTCGAGTCTATTGGCGTGCTCGGTTCAGGTTCCAATCGGTTCGGACGGCGTACGGCCCGGTGTGCCGAGCGCCACGACCAGCACCGATCACATCGACGCCGGTACGCGCAGCACAATGCGCCGGACACTGCCCAACGGACCCGTTCGACCCGGCTGGCGTGCCGTCGGCAACGCACGGAAGTCGTAGCGCGGCGAGCGCGGCGCGAAAGGGCTGGCTTGCCGGGCAGCCGTCGATTCCTTACCGACACGCATCGTCCACCGCTTTCACCGAGCCATGGGTACTTCGACACGACCCACATCCGATCACCAGCCGACCTTGCCGTTGCGTGCTTCGCGGCTGATCGGCGCATGCTCTGGGCTCGCGTACCGCCTCGGCGAGACGGGCGGGTAGGCGTTCTCCGGTACTTCGGATCGGGCGTGCCGATCCCGCGTTCGGGCTCGGCGCCCGGTTCCTCGGCTCAGCGCGAACGGACTATGCCTGCGGCTGATTCACCACCCACGCGAAAGCCGATGCCTTGGAGCGGCCCCTTCCAGGGTGCGGGAGCGGTTGGGTTCGCCGAGTTCGGCCAGTCGTTCTTCCGAGAGGACGGCCAGCGCGGCCGCCCGTCTGCGCCCGGGCACAGGCCACACGCTGCTGCTGACCGCGTGCGAACCGGTCAGAAGGGATGGGCGAGGCCGCGCAGGACGCCGATCGCGGGACGGACGTGCGCGGCGAGGACGCTCGCCGAGATGGGGGCTCCCTGGGGCGCGCCGTCGTGGGCGGCGAGGTTCGCGGCCAGCGCGTGTACTCGTGCGGCCGCGGCGGCCGACCAGCCGGGATCCCGGCCCGCGGCCAGCAGCGTTCCGATGATGCCCGAGAGCACGTCGCCCGCGCCCGCGGTCGCCGCCCATGAACCGCCCGCCTCGTTGACCAGCACGGGACGGCCGGGGGCGGCGACCAACGTGGAGCGGCCCTTCAGCAGCACCGTGACCTGCCAGGCCTCGGCCAGGTCGCGGACCGCGGCCACCCGGTCGGGGCCGACCTCCCGTCCGGTGAGGCGGGCGAACTCGCCCGCGTGCGGAGTCAGGACGGTCGGGGCGGCGCGCTCGCGCACCAATTCCGGCTGCGCGGACAGCAGCGTCAGGCCGTCGGCATCGATCACCACCGGGAGGTCGGTGGCCAGGATCTCCCGCAGGCGCTCGCTGGAGTCGGGGCCGGTGCCCGCGCCAGGACCGAAGACCCACGACTGGACGCGACCGGTCGCGGCTACCTCCTCCGTGGCGATCACTTCGGGAAAGTGGTCGAGCACCTCGGCGGCCGCGCTCCCGGCATAGCGCACCATGCCCGATGTGGCCGCCACGGCGGCGCCCGCGCACAGCACGGCGGCGCCCGGATAGGTTGCGCTACCGGCGCATACGCCCGTCACGCCCTGCGTGTATTTGTCGTCGGCCGGGCCGGGAACCGGCCACGCGTCGCCGATCGATGCAGGCTCCAGCGCGACGAGACCCGCTTCTGGAAGACGTAAGCCGATGGGAACCAATTCGATCCGGCCGCACTGCGCCGCGGCGAGGGCGTGCACCGGCTTGTAGGCGCCGAAGGCGACCGTGACGTCCGCGCGGACGGCCGGTCCTTCGATCGCGCCGGTGTCCGGGCCGACGCCGCTGGGCAGATCGGCCGCGACGATCGGCGCTTCCAGCGCCGCAACGATTTCCGCGGCGCGCGGCCGCAGCGGCCCGCGACCGGAGATGCCGACGATACCGTCGATCACCAGGTCGGCGTGGCCGACGCCGTCCGCGACTCGACCACCCGCTTTGCGCAGCGCCGCGAGTCCTTCGGCGTGCGCCCGCCGCGGATCCAGCAAGACCGCGGTGACCGCGACGCCGCGGCGGCGCAACTGCGCTCCCGCCCAGAGCGCGTCGCCGCCGTTGTCGCCGGAGCCGACCAGCAGGGTCACCGACCGTCCCGCGACACCGCCGGTGCGCTCCCGCAGTTCGCCCGCGACCACCGTGGCCAAGCCGTGCGCCGCGCGGCGCATGGGCACACCGTCCGGCACCCGGGTGAACAACTCGGCCTCCGCCGCGCGCACCTGGTCTACGGTGAAAAAGCCCCGCTGCGTGGACATGCCGCTCCCTCCGTCGGTGTGGCCTACTACGCTTGGCCATCATGCCAAGCGTCCGCCGCACCAGGACCGTCCGCGTCGTCACGGGAGTCGCCCTGGCCGGCGCGCTGCTGCTGTCCGGCTGCGGCGGCGGCGAACCCGATTCGGCCGCCACCACCACGAGAAAACCGGCCCGGCCGACGACCACCGCTCCGCAGACCGGCGAGCGCAAGCCCGCCGCCGCCACCGTCGCCGTGGACGACATGAAATTCTCGCCCGCCGAGGTCGCCGTCGAGGTCGGCGACACGGTCACCTGGAAATTCGACGACAAGGTCCCGCACTCCGTGCAGGGCATCGGCGACAAGGCGATGGGCATCAACAGCCCGATTTTCGACAAAGGCGAGTGGAGCTACACCTTCACCACGCCCGGCACCTATCGCTACCTCTGCTCCTTGCATCCGGAGATGCGCGGGACGGTCACGGTCCGCTAGCGGAGCAACAGCTCGCCGAGCGACCGAACCGGGACCGCCGAGCATCACACCGGGCGGTAGTCCCGGGGCCGGGCGCCCCGAGCGGAGCTGGTGTTGAGCGCTTCGACCGCGGCCACGAGCGGAGCGAGCTCCGAGTTGGCGGCGGCTTGACCGAGTGCGCCCGCGAGTGCGGCGTCGTGCGTGGGCCGGGCTTGCTCGAGCAGGTCCAGGCCCGCCGGGGTCACGTCGGTGTAGATGCCGCGACGGTCGTCGGGGCAGAGGTAACGCTGGAGCAGTCCGCGATCCTCCAGCCGGGAGACCAGCCGTGTGGTGGCGCTCTGGCTCAGCACCACGGCTTCGGCGACCTGGTTCATGCGTAGGTGCCCGCCCGGCCCGTCGTGCTGGCGGCTGAGGACCACCAGCAGAGAGTACTCACGAACGCTCAGATCGTGCCCGGATTGCAGGGCCCGCTCGATGTGCGCCTCGATCCGGTCGTGCAGCAGCGAGAGTGCGTACCAGCCATCGGCGAGGCCGGTCAGGGCGGCATCCGCGGTCATCGGCGTTCCTTCGCGTCGGGATTCGTGCCTCCAGGATAGCCAGAGCCGACAATAGCCCGCGTTTGCAATTAAAGAGCGTTTGCAATTATTGTTGACGCTCGTAAGGATCTGACGCAACCATACTGTGGAGGCTCCCGTGCCCCTCGCACTCCTCGCCCTGACGCTCGGGGCATTCGCCATCGGAACGACGGAATTCGTCGTCGTCGGCTTGCTGCCCGACATCGCGGGCACCTACGCGGTGACCATCCCCACCGCGGGTCTGCTGGTCACCGGCTACGCGCTCGGCGTGGTGGCGGGTGCGCCGCTGATGACCGGTCTCGGCACCCGGGTCTCGCGCAAACGCATGCTCCTCGGCATGCTGGCGCTGCTCGTCCTCGGCAACGTCCTGTCCGCCGTCGCGCCGACCTTCGGGCTGATGCTCACCGGGCGCATCGTGGCGTCGCTGGCCCACGGCGCGTTCTTCGGCATCGGCTCGGTGGTCGCCGGGAGCCTGGTCAGCGCCGACCGGCGCGCCGGTGCGATCGCGATCATGTTCACCGGGCTCACCGTCGCCACCGTGGTGGGCGTGCCGCTGGGGACGCTGCTCGGTCAGCACTTCGGCTGGCGGCTGACCTTCTTGTTCGTCGCGCTGATCGGCGTGATCGGCCTGGTGGGCGTCGCGGCGCTGGTGCCACGTCAGCCCGTCTCCGCGAACGCCGGGCTACGCCCCGAACTGGCGGTGTTCCGCAACCCACAGGTGCTGCTGGCGATGGCGATGACGGTGCTCGGCTTCGGCGGCGTATTCGCCGCGATCACCTATCTGGCGCCCATGATGACCGAGGTCACCGGCTACGCGGAGAGTTCGGTCACGTGGCTGCTGGTGCTCTTCGGCCTCGGCTTCTTCGCGGGCAACTTGATCGGCGGCAAGTTCGCCGACCGCCACCTGATGCCGATGCTGTATCTCACCCTCGGCGGGCTCGCGCTCGTCCTCGCGCTGTTCACCGTCACCGCCCACGACAAGATCGCCGCCGCCGTCACGGTGGTGCTGATCGGCGCGCTCGGGTTCGCGACCGTCCCGCCGCTGCAGAAGCGCGTCCTCGACCAGGCGGCGGGCGCGCCCACCCTGGCCTCCGCGGTCAACATCGGCGCGTTCAACCTCGGCAACGCCGTGTCGGCCTGGCTCGGTGGCGTGGTGATCGCCGCAGGCTTCGGCTACACCGCACCGAACTGGGTCGGCGTCGGCTTGGTCCTGGTGGCGCTGCTGCTCGCGGTGCTGTCCGGACGTCTCGAGCGCCGCGCGACGCCCGTCGTCCCGGACGAGCCCCTGGCCGCCGTGCACGCGTAGACCACCGGGGTCCCCGGAGTGGAGCAGCGGGCGCGCCCCCCGGGGGGGCCGGCCCCGGGCCGAGAGGACAGGGAGCGGGTAGGGGCCCGATCGGGGGGTGTGGAACGGCGTGCCCCGCGCCCGCGCCCCCCCCCC